>CAMCQR010000042.1 GCA_945877115.1 Synechococcus sp. UW140
GCCAGGGTCTCCTTGGGCAGGGGCCCCTGCAGATGGTCCCAAGGGAGCACGCGCCCCAGATCCCAGCGCTGGTGGATGACCTCATCCCAGGGGGGAGGAGCGGGCAGGTTCCAGCCTTCGGGGGGCGGCAGGTCCCCAGCGCGCACGGCGCGATGGGCCGCTTTCCACCCCCCCAGGCTGCCGTGGCGCCCCCGAACGGCGGCAATCACGGGAGCTAGTCGCCGGTCACCGCGGGACAGCAGGGCCTGGATCACGCTCCAGCCGTAGCTTTCCGGGCGCAGGGCAATGCCCTTGGGCTTGAGTCGTTTGGCCAGGGTTTTCAAGCGCTTGTCGGCCTCGGGGCGCACCGGCTCCCACTGGAAAGGGGTGTGGGCCTTGGGCACAAAGGTGCTGACCCCCAGGGTCAGACGCAGCCCTGGGGTGGCGCTGCGCAGGGCTAGCAGCAGGTCCGCCGTGGCCTCAATGTCGTCGTCCTCTTCGGTAGGAAGGCCGACCATTCCATAGAGCTTGAGGCTCTTGAGGCCACCATCGCGGGCATGGCGGGCGGCGGCATGGATTTCGTCGCGGCTGAGCTTCTTGTTCACCAGGGTCCGCATACGATCGCTGCCGCTCTCAATGGCGATGGTCAGCGATTGGCTGCCCCGGGCGGCGAGGCTGGTCGCCAGGGTCGGGGTCACGGTGGCGGCTCGCACCGAGCTGACGCTGACGCGGAGGTCATCGAACTGGGGTTGGCCCAGCCAGCGCAGGAGGTCTTCGAACTGGGGATGCTGGGTGACGGAAGCCCCCAGCAATCCCAGCCGGCGGGTGGCCGAGAGGCCCGCTTCGACCGCAGGGATCAGGCCGTCATCAAGGGAGGCGGTGCGGAAGGGCAGGGTGAGGTAACTGGCCAGGCAGAAGCGGCAGAGTTCCGGGCAACTGCGGGCTACCTCCACCAGATGGATGGAGGGCCAGGCGGCCTCCGGCGTGATCACCGTTGAATGGCTGAGGGTGTTGCCCCGCCAGGTTTGTTTGGCCACGACGGCTGGCAGGCCGGCCTCGATGGGTTCGATGGCCAGCAGATTGCCCTCCCCGTCATAGAGAGGAGCATGCAGCGAGGGGACATAGACCCCACTCACTTGCGCCAGGGCCCGCAGTTTCTCAGATCGAGGGGCGTTGCGGCAGGCCTGCAGGGCGTCGATGAAGGCGGGCAATAGCAGCTCCCCGTCCCCCAAGAGGACCACATCCAGAAAGGGGGCCAGGGGTTCGGGATTGGCGGTGAGCACGGGGCCGCCACCAAACACGATCGGATCGCCATCGCCCCGCTGGCGGCTCCAGGTGGGGATCCGCTCGGCCTCCAACAAATCAAGCAACACCGGCGCATCAAGCTCCCAGCTGAGCGAGAGGCCGAAGAGATCAAGCCCCGGGTCCCCCTGGCGATGGGGAGGATCGCTGCGGTCGGTGAACAGGCGCCGCACCGAGACATCCGGCCGGCGCGCCAAGGTGGCCCACACCACCTGATAGCCCAGGCTGGTGATGCCCACGGCGTAGGTGCTGGGAAAGGCCAGTACGGTTTTGAGGGCCCCGGCTGCGGGGGTGGCCGGTTCAAACAACAGGATTTCCTGGTCCAGGCGTGCGGCGCAGAGGGGATGGCTCCCAGCGTGTCACCACGGCGGCAAACACCCGGGTCGGTCGGTCGGGATCTGTGGGCATGCGATCAACAAAAAACCCCCTTGTCCAGCGGACAAGGGGGTTGCAAGCACTGCGCTTGGAGGTTGGACTTACTTGAGCAGGGCGCTGAGGGGACCGAGAAGGCCGGTGATGGCCGAGCTGGCATTGGCGGCCGTGGGGTTCTTGCCCTTCTCGAAGGTGGAGAGGGCCAGCCGTGCGGCGGTGTCAATGATGGGCCACTTGTCGCCAGCCAGGGGCTTGATCACGGGACCAGCCGTGGCCCAGAGGGCACTGAAGCCGCCCATGGAGGCGATGGCACCCGTCAGATTGCCGCCCTTGACTTCATCGTTGCTCTTATTGAGCAGATTCAGTACGGGGGTGAGGGCGGGTGCAAGGGCAGCCTGGCCAGTGGCGCTGGCAGCGGTCTTGGCGGCATCGCCGACGGCGTTGGCCCCATCCTTGACGGCTCCACCAACCGCATCACCGGTCTGGCGGGTTGCTTCCGTGGTGCTGCTGGAGCAACCGGCTAGGCCCAAGGTGCCGGCGATGGCCAGGGCCATACCGGCGGTGAACAGGCGCTTCATGGAGCTTGATGAATTCAAAAACCTATTTTGTCAAAAACGGGGGGCAGCGGCGACTTTTTTGGCTTTTTTGTAATGGCTGATACTCCACTTAGGAGACTGGCAGTCACGAAAAAAGGGAGAAGAAAGCCAAAAGCCTTGCTTCTCCCCAGGGGCTGATTGGATGCCGAAAGGCAATCAGGTCAGGAGCTTGGACAGGGGACCGATCAGGCCGGAGAGGGCGGTGAGGGCGTTGTCCTTGGAAGGAGCTACTTCGCCACCGAAGGTCTTGATGACAAGGTTCACACCTTTTTCGATCAGACCGTAGTTGCTGCCGGAAGCCAGCTTGACCACGGGTTGGGCTGTTTTCCACAGACCTTGAAAGGCCTGAATGGTTTTGCCGGCGGCTGGGAGGTCGTCTTCCTTGACTTGCTTCTCGGTGGTGTTAAGCACCTTCAGCACGGGTTCCAAGACGTTCTTGAGGGAATCGTTGCCGGTGACGTCAGCGGCGGTCTTGGCCACTTGAACCGCGGTACGGGCGGCATCCTTGGCATCCTGGGAGATGATGCCCGAGCAGGCGGCCAGGTTGAAGGCCAGCACGGTGGCTAGGCCAAGGACGACCACGCGGCGCAGGGGTTGCATCCAGCGGCCGAGGGCAGTGCTCCAGGAGGAAATCATGGGGGCGGAGATCCAAAACATGGTCATTATCAACCGTAGTCAAGGGAAAGCTTCTGTCCAGGTTGCACGATGTTGCATTGCGCGCAGATCTTCACAGTTCTTGCGCTCCCCGACTGGGTCTTGGCAAGCTTTTTAAAAGTTTTCTGAAACTTGCTTGCGTGTTCCAGTGCTTGGCCGGCTCCCCAAGGGTTCAGGCTTCCGCCAACACCCTGGCCTCGTCGGCGCCACTGACCACCCGACCCTGATCGGCGAACCCGTCGATCAGGTCGAAGTTGAGGTAGCGGTAGAGCTGATCGGCGAGCGGGTCGATTTTGGCGGCCGCAATCGCCAGGTATTCGGCCGGACTGGGGATGTAGCCCAGCTGGGCGCAGACCGCCGCCAGCTCGGCGCTGCCTAAATACACCTGGGCGCCATTGCCGAGACGGTTGTTGAAGTTGCGGGTGCTGGTGGAGAACACGCTGGTGTTGTCCTCCACCCGGGCCTGGTTGCCCATGCAGAGGGAGCAGCCGGGCATCTCCATGCGGCCACCGGCGGCTTCGAAAGTGGCGTAATAACCCTCTTCCTTGAGTTTTTCTTCGTCCATGCGGGTCGGTGGGCAGACCCAGAGGCGGGCCTTGTTGGCGCCTTGCCCTTCCAGCACCGTGGCGGCGGCACGGTAGTGGCCGATGTTGGTCATGCAGGAGCCAATGAAGACCTCGTCGATACGCTCACCGGCCACCTCGCTGAGCTTCTTGACGTTGTCGGGGTCGTTGGGGCAGGCCAGGATGGGTTCTTTGAGTTCGTCGAGGTTGATGTCAATGACGGCGGCGTATTCGGCGTTGCTGTCGGCCTCCAACAGGACCGGATCGGCAAGCCAGGTTTCCATCGCCTTGATGCGGCGGGCCAGGGTGCGGGCATCGCTATAGCCGCGGGCAATCATGTTTTTCATCAACGCCACGTTGCTGCGCAGATATTCGCTGACGGTGGCCACTGAGAGCTTGATGGTGCTGCCGGCACAGGAGCGCTCTGCCGTGGCATCGGTCAGCTCGAAGGCCTGCTCCAGCTTCAAGTCGGGTAGCCCTTCGATCTCCATGATGCGACCCGAAAAAATGTTTTTCTTGCCGGCTTTCTCCACCGTGAGCAGGCCCTGCTGGATCGCCACATAGGGGATCGCATTCACCACATCGCGCAGGGTCACCCCCGGCTGCAGCGCACCGGAGAATTTCACCAGCACCGATTCGGGCATGTCCAGGGGCATGGCGCCGATGGCGGCGGCGAAGGCCACCAGGCCAGAGCCGGCCGGGAATGAGATGCCCAGGGGGAAACGGGTGTGGCTGTCGCCGCCGGTGCCCACGGTGTCGGGCAACAGCAGGCGGTTAAGCCAGCTGTGGATGATGCCGTCGCCAGGTCGCAGGGCTACACCGCCGCGAGACGCCATGAAATCGGGCAGTTCGGCGTGGGTTTTGAGGTCCACGGGTTTGGGATAGGCAGCGGTGTGGCAGAAGCTCTGCATCACCAGATCGGCGGAGAAACCGAGGCAGGCCAGCTCTTTCATCTCATCGCGGGTCATCGGCCCGGTGGTGTCCTGGGAGCCCACGGTGGTCATCAGGGGCTCGCAACTGGTGCCGGGGCGTACGCCCGGTAAGCCGCAGGCCTTGCCCACCATCTTCTGGGCCAGGGTGAAGCCCTTGCCAGTGTCGGCAGGAGCACTGGGGCGGATGAACAGATCGCTGGGCGGTAGCCCCAGTTGGGCACGCACTTTGTCTGTGAGGGAGCGGCCGATCAGCAGGGGGATGCGGCCGCCGGCGCGCACCTCATCGGCGATCGTGCTGGGCTTGAGCTCGAAGCGGGAAACCACCTCGCCGGCCCCCGGTGCCCCGGCGGCCCGCTCGATCGTGCCGGCGTAGGGCCGGATCGTGATTACATCCCCGGAGTTCAGGGCCGTGACGTCGCACTCAATCGGCAGAGCGCCAGAATCCTCGGCGGTGTTGAAGAAGATCGGCGCGATTTTGCCCCCCAGGATCACACCGCCGCTGCGCTTGTTGGGCACGTGGGGAATGTCGGTGCCGGTGTGCCACAGCACCGAGTTGATTGCCGATTTGCGCGAGCTGCCCGTACCTACCACGTCCCCCACGTAGGCCACCGGGTAGCCCTTAGCCTTGAGTTCGCTGATTAGATCCAGACCCCCCGGCATGCGGGTTTCCAGCATCGCGTTGGCGTGCAGGGGGATGTCGGGGCGGGTGGTGGCGTGGGTGGCCGGGGATAGGTCGTCGGTATTGGTTTCGCCTTCCACTTTGAACACGGTGACGGTGATCTCGGCCGGCAGTTCAGGTTTCGCTGTGAACCAAGCGGCGTTGGCCCAGCTGTCCACCACCTGCTTGGCGTAGGGATTGGTGGCGGCCAGTTCGATCACGTCGTGGAAGGCGTCATAAACCAGCAGGGTGCGGCTCAGGCCGGCGACCGCTTCGCTGGCGATGGAGGCGTCGGGGCTGGAGAGCAGCTCGATCAGGGCGCCCACGTTGTAGCCGCCGATCATGGTGGCCAGCAGTTGGACGGCCCGCAGGGGGGCCAGCACCGGGCTGGTGGCACGGCCCTGGGCAATGGCGCTAAGCCAGCCCGCCTTCACGTAGGCAGCTTCATCCACGCCCGGCGGGATGCGTTCGCTAAGCAGCTCCAGCAGGAAGGCTTCTTCGCCGGCCGGGGGCGCGGCCAGCAATTCGGTGAGGGCCTGGGCCTGGGGCACGCTCAGGGGCAGGGGCGGCACCCCCAGCGCCTCGCGCTCGGCGGCAGCGGCCCGGTAGGCGGGCAGCAGCTCGGCGGGGGGGATGGCGGCGGCGGCGTCAGGCATGGGGGCTGGGGGCGCGGATCCGGCCGCTGCGGGGTCATCCCACCCATTTTGGTCACCGGCAGGCCCGTTCTTGGTGGCGAGTGCTGCAGAACGGGGGGGTTAGGCCCCTGGCGGGGACGGCACCACCACCGTGTGGCACCCGAGCTTATAAGCTGCGGCCAGCAGGTTCTGGTCTGCATTCACCAGGGGGAAGCGGTACAGGCGGGCAACCCAATCGCCGGATTCAGCCTCGCCGCCGCTTTCCCAGATCAGCCGCGCCACGGATCGCCCCCTCCGGGTGATCACCGCCTCCTCCCCGGCTTCCACCGGATCGACCACGCCGGGCAGGTTCAGGATCCAGCCGCCCGGGCCTGCCTTTCTGGGTTGCTCGGATGGGTGAGCAGAAAGGAGGGCACGTCCGCCTTGCCCTGCTGCCGCTCCAGCTTGTCGAGAATCGAGAAGAAGGGGGCTGGGGTGCGGTTCAGGCGGCGCAGCACCGCCAGGGCCTCCCGGTCGGCCTGATGTTCGAAAGCGCGGGAGTAGGCGTTGCCGACGAGGCTCTCGGTGACGCTCTGGAGCGGATTGTCGTGGCCGCCGATCAGTCTGGTCGCCACGGCGAGGGCGTGGCCGCGCACCATCATCTGCAGGGGATGGCGGTGGCGGGCATGGCCGGCCTCGTGGGCCAGCACGGCCAGCAGTTCCTCCTCTGAAGCCAGCCGCACTAAGGCATCGGTGACCACGAGGATGCCTCCCGGTAGGCATAGGGCGTTGGCGCCGATCGCTTGGCTGTCGCGCAGTTCCAGCCGCAGCCGTCGGTCCGCCGGCGCGGTGGCCTCAATCTTCTGAACCAGATGGCGCACCCGCTGCTGATCACTGTGCTGATCGCTAACGCCACGCTGAGGAACAGCGTGGCGATTGATGCGATAGCGGGAAATAAGAGCGGCAGGGCCCGGAGATGGAGGCGCCGAAAGTCGGACGGCTTGGCCGTGAAGGCGAATGGGGTGGTGCCGAACCGACGATGGCGGATTAGAAAACGACGCCATCGCCAGGCCACATAGGGCTGTAGCAGGCCTAGGCTGATTGGTACAAGAAATCGCAGCACAAGTAGAATCACCATCTCCTTCCAGAGCCTGAATCGAGCTTCGACACTGCCGAACCCGAAGCGCAGGTTGCGAAAACTAGTCTTGCTAGAGTTATATCGAAGTGATTGCACCTGCAGCCAGGTCAGGGCCCCCAGCTGGATCAACAGAATCACCCCAACCACCCCGGCGGACAGCAGGGGCACAATCCAGCTGCCCTTGATCAAGAGTTGAACTGCCGAGGTGAGGCCCATTGTCAGCAGATCGCCGCAGCTGCTCAACAGGGTGAAACCCAGGCCGATCACCACCCAGCCGAAAAACATGGCCCGCGGATTGGCCTGGTAGTCCAACCCGCTTTCCTGCAGGCGGATATTGCCGAGGAAATAGCGACGGGTGCGTACCCTGGCCCACGGCATGTAGAGCCCGACGCTGGCCAGGGTGAGGGCTGTGTTCACCAGCCAAATGTGGAAACACTCACCGGTGCGGCCGGAAAAATTGATTGCAATCGATTCCTGTTTTCCCTGGGAATCTTCATCGGATCGCGCGTCAGCTTCGAGTTCCGTCACAGGCGATCACCGCTTGGTTAGATCGAGTTAATTGTCTTATGGCGGCAGGCCCTGGCTCTGCGGGTGGATGACTGCGTGGGGATGCTGACGTTGCCCAGGGCGCTGCAGATTCAGGGGGCCTGCGGGTACTGGCCGCCGGCGTTCCCGCCCTCGCCGACACCGAGCTGCCCTTCCTCTTAGGAATCGGCACCCGGGACCCTCGGTGGCACGGCCCCTAATCTGTTTCCTGGCCTGCCCTGGCGCCTGAAATTCATGATCCCCACATCCGATCTCCATATTGTTGATACGCGGCCATTGGTGCCACCGCTGGCCCTGCACCAGGAGCTGCCGATTACCGAGACGGCCGCCCGCACCGTGCAGTGCGCCCGCGAACGGATCAAGGCGATTTTGCACGCCGGCGATCAGCGGCTGCTGGTGATCGTCGGACCCTGCTCGGTCCATGACGTGGCGGCCGCCCAGGAGTACGCCGCCGCCATCGCCCAGGCCCACCACCATTTCAAGGATGATCTGGAGGTGGTGATGCGGGTCTATTTCGAAAAGCCCCGGACCACCGTGGGCTGGAAGGGTTTGATTAATGACCCCCATCTCGATGGCAGCTACGACATCAACACCGGGCTGCGCCGGGCCCGGACCCTGTTGCTGCACCTGGCCGAGCTGGGCCTGCCCGCCGCCACCGAGCTGTTGGATCCGGTGGTGCCCCAGTACATCGCCGACCTGATCAGCTGGACCGCCATCGGTGCCCGCACCACCGAAAGCCAAACCCACCGCGAAATGGCCTCGGGGCTGTCGATGCCGATTGGCTTCAAGAACGGCACCGACGGCAGTGCCAGCACCGCCATCAACGCCATGGAGGCGGCCGCCAAACCGCACCATTTCCTGGGCATCAGCCAGCAGGGGAATGCCGCGATCGTCAGCACCACCGGCAATCCCGATGGTCACCTGGTGCTGCGCGGCGGCAAGGGCGGCCCCAACTACGGGCCTGAGGCCGTGGCTGCCGCCGCCGCCCAGTTGGCCGCCGAAGGCCTGCCGGCCCGCTTGATGGTGGATTGCAGCCATGGCAACTCCAACAAGGATTACCGCCGCCAGGGGGAGGTGTTGCGCCAGGTGGCAGAGCAGGTGGTTGGTGGCTCCCTGCATGTAATGGGCGTGATGCTGGAGAGCCACCTGGTGGAGGGCAGTCAGAAGATCCCCGCCGACCTCAGCCAGCTCACCTACGGCCAGAGCATCACCGATGCCTGCATCGCCCTCGACACTACCCTGGCCTTGCTTGATGAGCTGGCGGGGGCGGTGCGAACGGCTCGCCAACAGCACCTGGTGACCGCTTGATGGCCCAAACCCAGCACCCATTCTGGCCCAACTATTTTTTGGCACTCTTAGATCGCAAGTGCCAGGTAGCAAAGAAGGCGACGAGATGTTCTTGGTGAACATCTCTAAGGTTTACTCTCCCTAAGCTGTGCATCCCTCCAATCCATGGGTCTGGGACATGGCCTATTTGCTTCAGTTTTGCGGACTTTCTGATCCGCTGCAGATCTTTTATCTTGAACAGCGGAATGCCACCCCTGCAGGGTTGGGGCCTGTCTACGCAGGCTTTCGGCCGTTCCAGCTGGATGCCCTGTTGGATTGGGCCCTGGAGTCAGCCCGTTGTCGTCGTTGGGATGGGGAGCTGATTCGCCATACCGTTGTGGAGGTCTGGATGGAGCGGGCCGAGGTGATTCGCCAGTGGCAATTGCGCCTGCGGGACGAACCCACCGATCGTCTGCTGGTGGCCGGTCTTGGCAGCCAGCAGGACTGGATGCATCGTTGTGAGCAATCCCTGCACGCCTGATGCCTAGCCCTAAGCCCCGTTAGCCCCCGGACCACCAGCGCCAAAGGGCGGCCACCGCCAGGGGCACGCTGAGGTTATCCAACCCCAGCCAGGCCACCTGCTCCAGGGCGGTGGCCAGCAACGCCATTGTGGCGAGGGCTCCGAGATCGGGTGCGGTTGCCCCCGATGCCAGGGCCAGGTGCCGCACCAGTACTAGGGCCACCAGGCTGGCCAGGGCCATGGTGGTGGTGCCCAATAAGGACCGTTTCTGGCCCAACACCTGCCAGCGAGGTGACGGCCACAGGGGGCCGATCAGGCCGGCGAGCCCATCTCCGTAGGCCATCACCAGCACCCCCGCCGCCACCGCAGCGGGCTGGGCAGGCCACCAAAGCAGCAGCAACAGCACGATGGTGGCCCCATAGGCGATGGTGCCGTAGCTGCGGCGATCGACATCTTCGATGGCCGGGAGCACCCGGATGCGGTGGTTAAGGGCTGCCAGCAGGGTGATCAATCCGGCGGCAGGAAGGGCGACGCGGCGATCAATTTCCAGTCCCCAGGCGATCAACAGCACCGGGCCGGTGCCGATGTGGACCACCTTGCGGCTCCACTCGGGTTGGTTGGGCCACCGCTGCCGCACCAGCAGGGCCATCGAACCCACCAGAGTCAGCCACCCAGCAACAGCACCGATTGCAAACAGCTGGTGCCGAATCCATTCCGGCTCCAGTGCCAACGCCACTTCCACCGAATGATCAGGCCGCTTGTTGCATGTTGCTGAATAATCGCAGCTTCATGATCGCTTTGGCTTCTAGCTGGCGCACGCGCTCCCGGGAGACGTTGATGATTCGGCCGATTTCGGCCAGGGTCAGCGGTTCGCTGCCCTCAAGGCCGAAGCGCAGCCGCAGGATTTTTTGCTCGCGTTCGTTAAGTTGGGAGAGCCAGGCCCCCAGATGTTCCTTCTGCAGCAGGCGATCCATCGAGTCGAGATGCTCATTGCTGCAGGGATCGGCGATCAGTTCGCCGAGGGTGCTGCGGTCCTCCTCGCCGCGGGCGTGGGCATCAAGGGAAGCGCAGGGGGTGCTTTGGGCGATCAATTCCTCTAATTCCTCGGGAGTCATGCCCAGGCCGTGGGCCACTTCGAGGCGGTTGGGCTGGCGACCGAGACGGTGCGAGAGCTCGCGGGTCACACGCCGCATGCGGGAGAGCTTTTCGCTGACGTGGATCGGCAGGCGAATGGTGCGGGCGCTGTTATCAATCGCACGGGTCATGCCCTGGCGGATCCACCAATAGGCATAGGTGGAGAATTTGTAGCCCATTCCCGGGTCAAACTTGTCGACGGCCCGCTCGAGGCCGATGGCACCCTCCTGGATGAGATCGAGCAATTCAAGACCTTGATTTTGATATTTCTTGGCCACGCTCACCACCAGGCGCAGGTTGGCGGCCATCATGCGATCACGGGCCCGTTGACCCATGCGAATCTGGCGTTTCTGCAGGGGGGTGCGCTGATCGTTGGCGAGAAGTTGTAGGGGTTTGGCGGACTGAACGTGGTGGGCCAGTTCAATTTCCTCGGCGGGCGTTAGGAGAGGAACTCGGCCGATAGTACTGAGATACCAGCCGATAGCATCAGGACTGCTGCGGCTGGCCGAACGCTGGGCGCCAGGCCTGGCAGCCGCCCTGGAGCGGGCTGGCTTGGTCTCGATTGGTTGCTTTGGGCTGCCGCTGTCACCAGCGCTCGCTTCGCCCCGTGCATCGCCATTGGCGCGCAGCAGAGCGAAAGCGGAATGCAGAGGTGTCCCCATCACCCCAGGCCTCCGATTGAATTTGGGCCGAATATAGCACCCTTTCGAAAGTGCTTTTGTTCAGAATCTGAAGATTTTCAGCCTCAAACGATTCGATTGTCTGTGTTTTGGCTTGTGGGTTAAGCCGTCATTCCACCCCGCCAGCGATCCATCAGCGTTCTTTGCACCATTTGGGACGTTCCTTCCAGTGGGCGTTGATGAAAACTGCCGTCGCTGTGCATGTGCCAAGCCCCGGCATCGTGGAGGTAAAGCTCCAGCAAGCCTTCAAGATGGCCTTTCAATCGCGGATCCTCCACCGGGGCCACGGCTTCCACACGGCGATCGAGATTGCGCGGCATCCAGTCGGCACTGCCGATCAGAAGTTCGGACTCCCCGCCGTTGGCAAACCAAAACAGGCGTGAATGTTCCAGAAAGCGACCGATCACGCTGGAGACGCTGATCGATTCGCTCACGCCCGCCAAGCCAGGACGCAGGCAGCACATGCCGCGAATGATCAATTCAATCTTGACCCCTGCTTGGGAGGCCTCGTAGAGCAGGGCGATGATCGCCGGATCCACCAACGAATTCATTTTGGCCCGCAGGTGGCCTCCGCGGCCGGCTTTGGCATGGTCAATCTCGCGGCGGATCCGGTCTTCCATGCCACGACGCAGGGTCACAGGGGCCACGAGCAATTTGCGGAAGCTCTGCTGTTTGGAGAAGCCGGTGAGATAGTTGAACAGCTCGACCAAATCCTGGCCAAAGTCTTCATTGACCGTGAGTATACCGATATCGGTGTAGAGAGTCGAGGTTTTAGAATTGTAGTTTCCGGTTCCCAGATGTACATAACTGCGCAATAAGCCCTTCTCGCGACGCACCACCAGCAGCACTTTGGTGTGGGTTTTGAGTCCAAGCACCCCATAGACTACATGGACTCCCGATCGCTCAAGTTCGCGGGCCCAGTGGATGTTGTTGTCTTCGTCAAAACGGGCTTTCAGTTCGACTAAGGCCATCACCTGCTTGCCGTTTTCGGCAGCGCGAATCAGGGCCGCCACCACGGGTGAATCCTTGGAGGTGCGATACAGGGTCATCTTGATCGCCAGCACCGAGGAGTCGTCGGCGGCCTGGTTGAGAAATTCCTCCACCGAGGTGGTGAACAGGTCGTAGGGGTGATGCAGCATCACATCGCCCCGGCGAATCACGGAGAAAATGCTTTGAAATTCCTCCTGCTTGATCGAACCGTCCTCCAATTGGCTGCGTTGGGCCCGCAGTAAGGCCGGCACCGTGCGCCCCTGGTAGGGCTCGTCCTTAAGCTGGGGCAGCGAAATCGACAGCAGGCTCATCAGATCATCCAGGCCTAGGGGACCGTTGATGCGGTATAAGTCTTCGGTTTCCACATCCAGACCTTCCATCAACAGCCGCACCATTTCTTCGGGCATCTCATTGGCCACCTCCAGGCGCACCACCTCACCCCCCAAGCGGCGCTTGCGCAGCCCCTCCTGCAGGGCCTCCATCAGGTCATCGGCCTCCAGATCCCGCAGTTCGAGGTCGGCGTCGCGGGTGACACGAAAGAAGTAATGGCCTTCGATCGTCATCCCGGGGAAGAGGTGCTGCAGGTTGAAGGCCACTAGTTGCTCCAGGGGCACCACCGTGAACAGGGCTCCGGGGCTGCGCGTGCAGAGTTCCGTGGGGATCGGCACAAAGCGGGGCAGAATCTTCTGCGGCACCTTGACTCGTGCGAACTGTTGTTGGCCGGTCTCTGGATCACTCACCAGCGCCGCCACATTGATACTGAGGTTGCTCATGAACGGGAATGGGTGCGCCGGATCGACGGCCAGGGGCGTCAAGACGGGAAAGATGGCGCGGCGGAAATAGCTGTCGACCCACTCTTTCTGTTCCTTGTTGAGGCGGTTGTAATCGAATAGGTGGACGCCGTATTCGGACAGTGAGCGTTTGAGATGGAGGCGATAGTGTTGCTGTTGTTGATCGAGAAGCGGCCTCAGTTTTGTCTGGATGGCCTCCAGTTGTTGCAGCGGGGTTAGGCCGTCGTCGCTGAGGGTGGTGAGTCCCGCTTCCTGCTGGGACTTGAGCGAGGCCACTCGCACCATGAAAAATTCATCAAGATTATTGCTAAATATGGCGCTGAATTTGGCCTGCTCTAATAAGGGGGTGCGTTCATCGAGGGCCTGGGCCAGGACGCGCTGATTGAAGTCGATCCAGCTGAGTTCCCGGTTGATATAAAGCTCGGCCGGTACGCTGGATTTCGTCATTGCCGGTGGGTTCTTTCGCTGGGACTGGGTAATCGACCTGAACGTAGCAATCTCAAGCCGCCGATTTAGGTGCTGCGCTTGCTTGACCGGGTAGCCCGCCGACCAGTACCCCCACCACCAACATCAGCGCCAGTCCCAGCCAGAAAGGACTGCGTTCGCCGATGGTCTCGAAGGCCAGGCCCGCCAGCGGTGGTCCAAGAACCCCGGCCAGACTCTGAAGGGCTTGCATGCTGCCTAGGGCGGCCCCCTGGCCCCCAGCCTCCAGGCTCCGGGAGACCAGGCTGCGCAGGCAAGGGGTGACCAGTCCTGTACCCAGGGCCAATAGGGCCACACCACCGAACACCAGGGGCATCGCCGTCGTGCGTTGGGCCAGGGCGATCAGCAGAAAGCCGACACTGACGAACCCGACCCCCGTCATGGAGAGTCTGCGTTCGCCAAAACGGGCCACCAGGGGGCCGATGAGTCCGCCCTGTACCACCGTGGCCACCACACCCACCACCAAAAAGGCGAGGGCGGCAAGCCCGGGGCCCCAACCGAAGACCTGGCGCAGATAAAGCACCAGCATGGCCGTGAAGCCATTGAAGGCAAAGAAGAACAGGAAGAAGGCCAGGGCCAGCAAGCGCACCTGGGATTGGCCCAGGATGCGGCCGATCTGGTTGAAGGGTTGCAGCGCCCGGCGTCTGGGCAAGGGCAGTCGCTCGGAAGGGGGCAGGGTTTCGGGCAGCAGGTTGATCACCACCACCAGGTTGAGCACCGCGAAAGACGCCGCCAGCAGTAGCGGCAGGGTGAGGCTGAAACGGGCCAGGAGCCCTGCCAGCGCTGGCCCCAGGATGAAGGCCAGGCCAAAGGCCACCCCCAGCAGGCCAAAGGCCTTGGCCCGTTGCTCCGGCGGGGTGATGTCCGCGAGGACGGCGGTGGCAGTGGCAGCGGTGCCACCGCTGAGTCCATCAATGAAACGCGCCAGAAATAACAAGCCCAGGGGTACACCGGCCGCCAGGGCTCCCGGCCAAATTCGGGCCCAGGGCAGCATCAAGGTGGCGGCAAACAGGGAAAGCCCCAGGACCGAACCCGCCACGCAGGCGGTGATGACCGGTTTGCGTCCAAAGCGGTCGCTGAGGGCGCCGATCAATGGGGTGCCGGTGAACTGGGCCAGGGCATAGGTGCCTGCCAGGGCCCCCAGGGTGCGTCCATCGTTGCTGAGCCCGGTCAGCAGATAGGGCAGCAGGGGAAACACCATGCTTTCGCCGAGCCGGTCGTTGAGCAGGGTGAGAAACACGCTCAGCAGGGTGGAGGGGCGCTGCCAGCGCAAAGGGAACCTGCGACGAACGACAGCATCCCATGGGGCCGCGAATCACTGGTAGAACGGGACCTCACGGACGGGATTGAGGCGTGTTGCTGGCCGCCACGGGATTGCTCTTGGTGTTGTTTCTCGGGGTCCACCTGGGCGGTGTTGGGCTTGCCCTGGTGGATCCCCAGGCTTTCGAAGCAGGGAGCGCCACCCTGCACGCCTGGTGGCCCCTGCCGATTCTGGAAGGGGCCTTGGTGGTTCTTTTCCTGCTCCATCCCCTCAAGGCGGCGGCCAAGGCCCTGGCCAATGCGACCGCCGCCCCTGGGGTGCAGGGAGGGCGCCGCAGCCGCCGTGGTGGTGGCCCCGAAGCACTGGCCGCCCTGGCCGCTCGCACCAGCCCCTGGAGCGGGGCGCTGTTGTTGCTGTTTCTGGTGGTGCACCTGGTCCAGTTGCGCTGGGTGCGCCCCCCCGCCGGTGGCGAACTGGCCGCCGTCAGGGCGGTGCTGGGCCAGCCCCAGGGGTGGGTGCTTTATGGCGCTGCGGGACTGGCGCTGGCCCTGCATCTGTTTCAGGGGGTGGAGAGTGCCCATCGCAGCCTGGGGCTGCTGGATGGGGCCAACGCCGGCCTGCTGCGCTGGCTCGGGCGCCTGGTGGCGTTGCTGGTGGGGGGTGGATTCTGCCTGGTGAGCCTGGCCCTGGCCTGGGGGGCGCAACCGTGAACGCATACGTAGGTGCAGGGGGGGGGACCCGCCATGATTCCCGGCTGCCGGCCGGTCCTTTGGGGGGTGCCTGGCAGCGCTATCGCCAGGATTTGCCCCTAATCAGTGCGGCCAATAAACGCCAGCTGCGGGTCCTGGTGGTGGGCAGCGGCCTGGCGGGGGCGTCGGCGGCCGCCTCCCTGGCCGAACAGGGCTACCTGGTGAGCCTGATCACCTATCACGACAGTCCCCGGCGGGCCCATTCGGTGGCGGCCCAGGGGGGCATCAACGCCGCCAAGAATTACGCCAATGACGGTGACAGCGTCACCCGCTTGTTTCGCGACACCGTCAAGGGGGGTGACTTTCGGGCGCGGGAGGCCGGTTGCTTTCGCCTGGCCGAGCTCAGCACGGCGATCATCGACCAGTGCGTGGCCCAGGGGGTGCCCTTCGCCCGCGAGTACGGCGGCACCCTGGCCAACCGCAGCTTTGGCGGTGCCCTGGTGAGTCGTACCTTTTATGCCCGTGGGCAGACGGGTCAGCAATTGTTGTACGGCGCCGTGCAGGCCCTGCTGAGGCAGGTGGAAGCCGGCCGGATTGTGTTGCTGCCCCGCCGCGACCTCGTGGAGTTGGTCCTGGTCGATGGCGTGGCGCGGGGGGTGGTTTGCCGGCACCTTGTCAGCGGCGAACTGGAGACGTACACCGCGAACGCCGTGGTATTGGCGAGCGGTGGCTATTCCAACGTCTACTACCTCTCCACCAATGCGGTGAAGAGCAATGTCAGCGCCCTCTGGCGTGCCTATCGCAAAGGGGCTGATTTCGCCAACCCCTGCTTCACCCAGATCCATCCCACCTGCATCCCCAGCGGCGACGCCTACCAGAGCAAGCTCACCTTGATGAGCGAGAGCCTGCGCAATGACGGGCGGATGTGGCTGCCGGCCCGGCCGGCGGATGGCCGCGAGCCGGAGGCGATTCCGGAGGACGAGCGGGATTATTTCCTTGAGCGCCAATACCCCACCTACGGCAATATGGTGCCCAGGGATGTGGCTTCAAGGCGGGCTCGCGAACAGTGTCTGGCGGGCCATGGCGTGGGACCCGGGGGCCGGTCGGTGTATCTCGACCTGGGGGACGCCATCGCCCGCGATGGCAAGGCGGCGATCGAGGCGCGCTACGGAAATCTGTTGGAGATGTACGAGCGCATCACCGGTAAGGATCCCCTGGTGACGCCACTAAGGATCTACCCCGCACCCCATTACACGATGGGGGGCCTGTGGGTCGATTACCAGCTGATGAGCACGGTGCCGGGACTGTTCGTGCTGGGGGAGGCCAACTTCTCCGAACATGGCGCCAACCGCCTGGGGGCCAGCGCCCTGATGCAGGGCCTGGCCGATGGTTATTTCATCGCCCCTGCCACCATCACCGCCTGGCTGGCGGGGCAGCCCCAGCCCGAGGTGGGGCCGGACCATCCCGCCTGCCGCCAGGCCCGGGCCGAGGCCGGCGCCCGCATTGCGGCCTTGCTGGTGCCCAGGGGCGGCTCTCGGCCGCCCCGGCCGGTGGATAGCTGGCACCGGCAACTGGGCCATCTGATGATTGAGGCCTGCGGCATCAGTCGCCATGGCCCACGCCTGGAGCAGGCGATTACTGAGGTGGAGGACCTGCGCCAGGCCTTTGCCGAAGAGGGCGGTGTGGCCGATCTGGGGGCCTGCCGTGATCCCTCCTCCCCAGGAGCTGGCCGCGGCATCAGCACCGAGTTGGAGAAGGCGTTGCGCCTGCAGGATTATTTCGGCCTGGCCGATCTGATGTTGCGCGATGCCCTGGCCCGGGAAGAATCCTGCGGGGCCCATTTCCGGCAGGAGCACCAGACCGCCGCCGGGGAGGCGCGGCGCGATGACGCCCGTTTTGGCCATATTGCCGCCTGGCAATGGCGGGGGGGCGGGGCGCCCCAGCGCCATGTCGAGCCCCTGCCTTTCAGCGAAATCACCCCCAGCCAGCGCGACTATCGATGAGTGCCACCCTGAGTCTCACCTTGAGAATCTGGCGTCAGGAGCTGCCTGGGGCGCCGGGACGGTTTGAAACCCACCAGTTGGAGCAGGTGAGTGCCGATTTGTCGCTGTTGGAGGCCCTCGATTGGCTCAATGAACGGCTGATCGCTGCCGGTGAGCGGCCGGTGACCTTTGAGCACGATTGCCGCGAAGGCATCTGCGGCAGTTGCGGCTTCCTGGTCAACGGCCAGGCCCACGGCCCCCAGGCCGCCACCAGCGTTTGCCAGCTCTACCTGCGCCGCTTCCGCGATGGCGAGGTGCTGGTGCTGGAGCCCTGGCGGGCCCGGGCCTTTCCCCTGCTGCAGGACCTCAGCGTCGATCGCTCGGCCCTGGATCGGGTCCTGGCGGCGGGCGGTTATTGCTCGGTCAACACGGGTCAGGCCCCCGAGGCCAACGCCCAGTTGGTCGGCCGTGAGCAGGCGGCCAGTGCCTTCGACACCGCCACCTGCATCGGTTGTGGTGCCTGTGTGGCGAGCTGCCGCAATGCTTCCGCCAGCCTGTTTGTGGCGGCCAAGCTGGCCCACCTGGGGCAGCTGCCCCAGGGCCAGCCTGAGCGTCAGAGCCGCGCCTTGGCGATGACCGAGCGCATGGCGGCCGAGGGCTTCGGCAGTTGCAGCAGCCAGCTGGAATGTGAGGCGGTCTGTCCTAAGCAGATTTCAGCCGACTGGATTAGCTGGATGCATCGCGAACGGCGGCGGTGACCAGGCAGGGCCCGGGTGATCTGCTTCGCGTCGCTGCTGGCGCACCGGAGCTGGCGAGCACAATGATGTTGTTTTGCCTCCCGGCGCTCCCATGGCCCCCCAGGTGCTGATCATCGGTGGCGGTCCCTCGGGGTTGTTCGCGGCCTGCGAGCTGGCCCGCCACGGCATCGCCGCCCGTTTGATTGAGAGGGAGCTGGTGCCCCACCGCCAGGCCAGGGGCACGTCCCTGCAACCCGCCACCCTCGAGGTGCTGGATCGCGCCGGGATCCTGGAGCCTTTCTTGCAGACGGGGGTGGCGGTGCGCCAGGCCCTGGTGCTGGGTCCAGACCACCAACCCCTTTCCCGGGGGCGCATGGATCAGGTCGATGCCCCCTGGCCGTTCCAGTGCTGCCTGCCCCAGTGGCGGACCGAAGCCCTGCTGACGGCCCGGCTGGAGCAATTGGGGGGGAAGTTGGAGCATGGAGTGAGCGTCACCGCCGTGCAACCGGGGCTGGACGGAGTGCGGGTGGAACTACGCCACGACGACGGTCGCGAAGAGGTGCTCGATCGGCTCAGCTGGCTGATTGATGCCAGTGGCGCCCACAGCCTCACCCGCGTTTCGCTGCGGGAGGAACTGGAGGGGGAGACCTATCCGGGCCACTACCTGGTGGCGGAGGCGGGGTTGGCGGAGCCGTTGCTGCCGCCGGATCAGCACGTGCTGGTG
Source organism: Synechococcus sp. UW140 (assembly GCA_945877115.1). Taxonomy (GTDB): domain Bacteria; phylum Cyanobacteriota; class Cyanobacteriia; order PCC-6307; family Cyanobiaceae; genus Cyanobium. The sequence goes on from CAMCQR010000042.1 coordinate 18,612, forward strand.
GTGACGGAGGCCGGTCCGTTGTTCCTGGGGGTGCTGCCCCAGGGGCGGCGCCTGGTTATGACGGAATGGCCGCCGCTGCAGGAAGGGGAGCCCCTGCCGCAGGGCGACGTGCTGCGCCCGTTGGTGGGCGAGCGCCTGGGCCGGGACCCGGGGGGGCTGGACACCAGCTGGATCTCCTGCTTCCGCATGCATCGCCGCCAGGTGCCCCAGTTGGCCGAGGGCCATTGCTTTCTGATCGGGGATGCCGGCCACCTGTCCAGCCCCTGGGGCGGGGAGGGATTGAATGCAGGCTTGATGGATGCGGCCGACCTGGCCTGGAAGTTGGCGCTGGTCTTGAGGGGCGAAGCTGAGCCCGCCCTGCTGGACACCTACGCCATCGAGCGGGGAATGGCGGATCGCCATGTGCTGGAGGTGTCGGACGAGCAGCACCAAGGAATTGCCGCCCTGGTGGCCAGCTGCGCCGGTGGGGTGGTGCCGATCCTGCCGCCCCTCGATGGGGCCACCGATCGGGCCCTGCAGACCCGTCGCGGCATGCTGGATGTCTCCTACGCCGGCAGCCCCCTGGTTGGCGAGTTTGGGGGAGAAGGCCGGGACCCCGACGTTGGCGATGGCATGGCGTCCTTACCGGCTCCGGGCGAGCGCTGGCCTGACCGTTGCCGTCTCAAGTCGTTGCGTCACCAGCTGCTCTGGTTCGGCCCGCCGGCGGGGGAGGCGGGCGAGCGGTTTGCCCGGCGGTGGCGGGGCCGGGTGGACTGGTGCGATGGCCAGGCCCTGGGCCTGGATCCGGTCCGGGCCGGGGTGCCCCATGGTGGTGCGGTCCTGATCCGCCCGGATGGGTTCATCGGTTTCCGTGCCCTGCCGGCGTCTGAGGCGGCCCTGGCGGCCCTCGATGCCCATCTCAGCTCCTGGCTCCACCCCGCCTAGCGCCATCAGGCGGAAAGTCCCAGGGAATTGCGCAGCATCATGGCTGCCAGTTGCACTCTGCTTTTGACCCCAAACTTGTTGCGGATGGACTTGTTGTAATCGCGTACGGTGTGGACACTGAGTCGGAGCGAGTCGGCAATGCCTTGATCGCTCAATCCGCTGATCATGAGTTCCATCACCCTCTTTTCCTGGGGACTCAACATGGAGGTGGCGTCCGTTTCTTCCGCGGACAGGGTCCGGTTCAGGGCCTCCTGGGCCAGCGGAGAGACATAGTGCTTTCCTTGGCAGGCGGACAGCAAGCCAAACGCTACGGGTCGTTCGGGTGCCAGGATGTCGCGATCTAGGCAAATCACTTCAGGTTTGAGAGCCAGGGCCCGCTCCACATCGGGATTGGCCGCACTCAGAATCATCATGACCCGTAGATCTGGGATTATCTTCTTGGCTCGGGATACCAGCGAAAAACCATTTCCCTCTTCCAGTTGATCACTACAAAACAGCATGCCGGGTCTCTCAAGTTTCAAGTAGTAGAGGGCTGTTTGTTCATCGCTCACCACACCCACCACCCGTTGGCGCTGCTTGAATGTAGATATCACACCCATGATGGCTAGGCGGGATTCAAAGGCCAGCACAAACTTCAGACGCATGCCACTGGCCGCAACCCACGATCGCACCATCCGTTGATTGGGTTCCAGGGCATTAACCCGTGAGGTGAAGTCCATAAAAAAGTGATGTCGACTGCAGCCTTGGGTCTGAGGGCTGAATAGTAGGGGGCTTTAAACGTCTAGAAAGGTGTTTTTGGGTAGGGTATCCCATTATAATCTTTTCAACGTCGGTTGGTCTAGCCATCCGCTTGGAGAGGCCGGTGGCTCGGGGAGGTTGATGGTCGCGCCCCAAGCCCGGCTGGCTGCGGTCGATAGCCACGGGACTGGCGATCTGGCTGAGGAGGTGGCGTAGCGGACCTCATTGACATTTTGGTGCCGAATAGCGCGATCAAGCGGAGAGCCCCAGGGAATGGCGCAGGATCATGGTGGCCAGTTGCACTTTGCTTTTGACCCCAAACTTGCTGCGGATGGACTTGTTATAATCGCGTATGGTGTGAATGCTGAGGTTGAGGGAGTCGGCGATTTCCCGATCGCTGAATCCGCTGATCATCAGATCCATGATCTTCTTTTCCTTTTGGCTCAACATGGCGGTCGCATCTGTCTCTTCAGCGGACAGATCTCGTTTCAGGGTTTCCTGGGCCAAGGGAGAAACAAAGTGCTTTCCCTGGCAGGCAGCCAGCAAGCCAAACGCCACGGTTCGTTCGGGTAGCAGGAGGTCTTTGTCCAGGCAGATGACTTCGGGTTTTAGAATAAGGGCCCGCTCCACGTCGGGACTGGCCGCACTAAGGATCATCATCACCCTTAGATCTGGAACCAGATCCTTCGCTTTGGCTACCAGCGAAAAACCATCTCCCCCGTCCAGTTGATCACCACAAATCAGCATGCCGGGCCTGCGAAGTTTCACGTAGTGGAGGGCTGATCCTTCATCGGTCACTGCTCCCACCAGATTTTTGGGATCCTTGAATAACGAAATTATGCCAATTAATGAGAGGCGCGATTCAAAGGCAAGTACAAACTTCAGGCGCATGCCACTGGATAGGAACCAGGATCGCACCATCTGTGTATTGGGTCTCAGGGTATCAACCCGTGACGTGACGTCCATGAAAAAGGATGATGACTACAGGCTCGGGTGTCACGGTTGGGGCTCAGGG
>CAMCQR010000043.1 GCA_945877115.1 Synechococcus sp. UW140
TCAATGCCTGTGAATCCGCTGCTCCGCCAGCTCCGGATTGGGCGCCACCCGACTGGCGGCCTGGGCCGCGGCGGCATCGATCTTGTCCACCCCGAGGCGGAAGATGGGTCGCCCCTCCTTGATCGTTTCCACCACCTTGATGGTGCTCATGGTGGTGGGATCACCCTTCAGCGGATCGCGCTCCAGGATCACCAGATCGGCGAGCTTGCCAGGCTCGAGCGTGCCCTTGCTCTTCTCCTCGAAGTACTGGTAGGCCGCCCAGTCCGTCATCGCCTTGAGGGCCACGTAGGGGGAGACCCGCTCGGCGGGCCCCAGCACGAAACCGCTGCGGGTGGTGCGAACCACGGCCGTCTGGGCCAGGCGCAGCATATCGGGGGGCACCACGGGGGCATCGTTGTGGTTGGTGAAGATCACGCCCTTGCCGTAGGCATAGCCCGTGGGACTGATGCCCGCCGCCCGTTGTTCCCCGAAGCTCTGGCGGTGCCAGTCGCCCCAGAAGAAGGTGTGGGCGGTGAAGAAACTCGGCACGATGCCCAGCGCCTGCATCTGGTCGACCTGGTCGTGGCGGGCCAACTGGGCATGGATCGCCACGGGCCGCAGATCCTTGGCGCCGTAGGTGCTGCGGGCCTGCTGCACCGCCACCAGAAATTGGTCGAGGGCGGCATCGCCATTGGTGTGGGTGATGATCTGGATGTTGTTGCGGTAGCCGAAGGCCACCCAATCGCTCACCTCCTGCTGGTTCATCACCGCGTAGGCGCGGTAATCGGCCTTCTGCCCCGCTGGCGGCGAGGTGTAGGGCTGGCTCATGTAGGCGGTCTTGCCCTGGGGTGAGCCATCGCCGGTGAGCTTGATACCGCCGATCTTGAGGTGGTTCTCGTAGAGGCCCACCTTGAGCCGCGCGGCGGTGCCGGCGCCATCGGCCGGCGGAGCCACCGCCGCAGCGGCGCCGCTGGCAAATTCCCTACCGGCGTTCGACACCATCGAGCTGATCGGGGCGGAGGCCGCCGCCGCCCTGGCGGCCCGGGAATCGCTGCCGGGGGTGACGATCTCCACGCCCTTGGCCCGCTGATCGAGGCTGGCCAAGTCGCCCAGCACCCGGAAGAAGGGATAGCTCACCACATCGAGAATCAGCCGCCCCTGGCGGCCAGCCTCCCGCAGCATGGCCCCATTGGCAGGGTTGCTGAGCCCATCCTGGGCGGTGGTGATCCCGTAGCTGGCCCACCATTTCTGCACCTGATCGAAGCGGCGCAGTTTCTCGGCCAGATCGGGCTGGGGGATCAGGGCCATGAAGGGCAGGCCGGCCGTTTCCTCCAGCACCCCATTGGGCTCGCCCGTGGCCGGATCCCGTTGGATGTGGCCACCGGCGGGGTCCGGGGTGGCCTTGCTGATCTTCACCAGGGCCAGGGCGGGGCTATTGGCCACCGCGAGGTGGCCGGAAGCATGCATCAACAGGATCGGCACCGTGGCACTCACCGCATCGAGATCGGCCCGGGTGGGGTGGCGTTTCTCCTCCAACAGGCTGTCGTCGTAGCCCATGAAGAACTGCAGCTGGCCGGCCGGGGCGGGGTGGCTGGCCAGGTAGGCGCGCACCGTGGCTTGGATGTCGGCGATGCGGCGCGTGCTGCCCACCGGCGGCGGGCTGAGGTCGGGCCGACCCCAGGTGGCCACGTAGTCGGGCAGGTGGCCGTGGGCATCGATGAAACCGGGCAACAGGGCCCGGCCGGCCAGGTTCACGCGCTTTGCGCCGCCGCCTGCGGCGCGGATCGCCCCGGCCAGCGGACCCACGTAGACGATGCGGCCGCCCCGCTCCACCAGCGCCTCGGCGTAGGCGGGGGTGGGGCCGGCCATCGTCAGGATGGACCCCCCGGAATAGAGGGTGGCCGCCGCCAAAGGGGGCACTGCCGATGCCGCGGGGGCTGCCGCCAAGGGGGCCGCAGCGGCAAAACCCGGCCAGGCCAGGGGCGACCAGGCCGCCAACAGAACGATCGGCAGACGGACTCGACGGGCCTGGTGTCCAGAGCGCGAAAGCATCGACGCAAAAAAATCTGGGCCCTTTCTACTCAGGCATTTCTCCCTTGGCAGCCTGGGCCGGACCCCCAGGCCCTGGCTGCCAGGGAATGGATCGAGAGGTCAGCGCCGCCCCAGCAGTTCTTCCCAGCTGGGAGAGGGACTGGGCCCCTGCAGCGGGTCTTCCCCGGGGCGATGGCGGGGGGCGCTGGCTTCCTGGCTTTGGCCAGCCCTAACGGCACCGCCCAGTCGGCCATTGCCATGGCGGTGGGTGGGCAGGAAGCGGGTCGGGGGCAAAAGAGGGGAATGGATGGAAAAGGACATCGTTGAATAGTCACGGATATGGATCTCGCACCTCTGGGTGAGCGCCCCCTGGGGAGCGCACCCGTTGTCATGGACCTGGTGGGTCCCCTCCAGGAAGCGCAGGAGGCGGAAGTGGGTGCTGGTTCCGGCATTGCGAGCCCAGATCAAGGGTGCTCGCCAGCTTCTGCCGGAACTTTCACCCTACACCTATTAGCGCCCCCCTGGAGACCCCCCCTGGCCAAGCCGGTGGCTAGGGCGGGGCAGGCACACAACTGGGTGCCTACTGGCAACCCGCAGGATTCAGGCTTTGCCTGTCAGTCCTTTGAAAACATTGCCAATCGCCGCAGCAGCATCTTGAACCTTGTCGCCAACGGCATCAGCGGCACCTGCCACCTTGTCGCCAACGGCATCAGCGGCACCTGCCACCTTGTCGCCGAGATCGTCAGCGACATCAATGACCTTGGCCTGAACCTGCTTGGCCTCACCCTTGGCTTTGAGAAGGGGGTCATCGGTGAGCTCACCGGCGGCGGCTTGCAGCTTGCCTTCGGCATCCTTGGCGGTGGCGTTGATCTTGTCGTTGATGCCCATGGTGTTACAGCGAGGGAGACAGAGAGAGAACATGAAGCCTCTCTCCCCAAAGCTAGCCAGGGGAAAAGGGGCGGGTCCAATTGCCTGCGCAAATGAACAAGACAAGAAACAATTACACCAGGCAACGGCCGAGTTGATCGGCAGCGCGCAGGGCTGACATCAGGGCGCTAACCGTGACAGGGAAAGGCTCGTTATGGCTGCTTTCGCCGGGAATGCAGCTGCGTATAGCAATCCTGCTCAATTGGTCATCGCTGTTGGCATCCACGCCCACCTCCGCCAAGGTGATCGGCAATCCCACCGCCTTTTGGTAGCGGTAGATCTCGGCAATATCAGCTTGGGGCCTGCCCTCAAGCACCAGTTGAGTGAGCAGACCAAAGGCTACCTTCTCACCATGAATATAGTCATGGCTGCTGGGAATTTCGGTGATACCGTTATGCACCGCATGGGCCACCGCCAGCCCCCCGCTCTCAAAACCGAGCCCTGAGAGCAGGTTGTTGGCCTCCACCACCCGCTCCAGAGCTGGAGTTGTTGCCCGTGCCTCTACAGCGGCACACGCCGCTGGACCATCAGCCAACAAAATCTCGCAACAAAGTTTGGCCAGGGCGGTGCTGGTATTGCTGGGTAGCCCCCCCAAGGTGTTTTGATGGCAACTCTCCCGCACCGTGCGGGCTTCAAACCAGGTGGACAAGGCATCACCAAGGCCACCAACCAGTTGACGCTTGGGAGCTCGGGCCACCACTTCGGTATCAACAAGCACCAGTAAAGGGTGACGATTATAATAGCGCATGCCTTCCACACTGCCCTCGGGGGTATAAATCACCGACAGGGCGCTGCAGGGGGAGTCGGTACTGGCCAAGGTGGGCGTGATCACGGCTGGAAGCCCCAGGGCATCCGCAACGGCCCGTGCCGTGTCTGAGGCCTTACCGCCACCGGCCCCCACGACAGCACAGATCCCTTTCCCCTGGCCCAGAGCCACTAACCGATCGATCTCAGCGATGCTGCATTCGCCCCCGAAGGCTTCGATCACCGCTTCGATCCCCACCGCCGGCAAGGCGCTTTGCCAAATCGGGGCCAGATCCCGTAGGGCGGTGCGACCAGCCACAAACAGCACGCGGCCGACCAGTCCCAATCGCTGCAACTCCCGCCCCAGTTCATGGGTGGCTCCAGCGCCTTGCACATAACGCCCCGGGCTGGCGAAGACGCTCAAGGGGCGTTGGTGAATACAGACGACGTTATCGGTGCAACTCATAGGTCTGACAAATCACGAACCCTACAGATGGCCGAAACAGGCCCCGAAGTCATGACTAACGGTTCCGGCCCATCGCTGAAGGGTCCCTGGGTCCTGGGAACTTGACCCAGGCCACAACCCGGCATTAACGACTACCTTGAAACGCTAAGACCACTCACCAGGAGCGGCGGCACCAACAAAAATCCCCGGCCTTGGCCGGGGATAATGCATCGCTATCGCGAAGTTTGTCGTGTTCCCCCCAGGGTTCAGCCTTCGACTTTGACGCTCACGGTGGTCATCGTCTGGGCCTTGGGCACCCGGACGGTGAGCAAACCACTTTGGTAATGGGCGTTGAGGTTCTCCCGATCGATGCCGCTGGGGAAACGGAAGCTGCGGCTCCAGGTGCCGTAACGGAATTCACTCAGCAGCGGTCCGCGGCCGGCCTTGGCCGGAGCTTCGGGGCTGGTGGCTTCCTCACTGGCGTTGGGCTCGCTGGCCTGGGCAACCGGGCTTTGCTGGGGGTTGCGACGCTCAGCACTGATCAGCAGGGTGCGATCGGTGGCCTTGACGTCGATGGCATCCTTGTCAACTCCGGGGAGCTCAAGAATGACTTCGTAGGCGTTGTCCGTTTCATGCACTTCGGCGGCGGGTACCCGCTCGGCGCTGTGCAGTTGCTGTTCGAGGCGCTCGAACAGGTCAAAGGGAGAGGCGGTGCGGCGGGTCAACATGGTGGCTTCAGGGTTGGATAGCGCTCCGTCCGGGAGCGGTTCGGTGCGGGGTCGTCTCCCCGATGAAGACACTTTCGCCCTGATGGCGACGATGGGTTGTCGTAGGGACCGATCCCAATGGTTCGGCCGCCACCACCCTGTTCGGCAGACCCCACCCCGTGGGGAGGAGAACCGAAGTCTCACCTGCACCCCCCCAGGGCCTTCCGCAAGCGGCCATCGGCCTCGAAGGCGGCCAGAGCTTCCTCCAGGCTGCTGGGCAGGGCTCGCCCTTCGCTGCCCACGGGGGGATCGGCTTCGGTATTGCGCTCACTGCGGGGACCCGGATCCAGTTGGCGCTCGTTGCCATCCAGTCCCGCCGCCAGCACGGCCGCCTGCAACAGATAGGGATTGGCGGCCCCATCCGGCAGCCGCAGTTCGAGCCGTTGGCTGTCGGGCAAGCGCACCATATGGGTGCGGTTGTTGTCGCCATAGCTGATCCAGCCCGGCGACCAGCTGGCGCCAGAGCTGGTGGTCCGTCGCGCCAGCCGCTCGTAGCTGTTGGCGATGGGATTGGTGAGTGCACAATGGGTTGGGGCGTGCTCCAGCAGGCCACCGAGAAAATGGTGGGTCAGGGGGGACAATCCCGAGGGCCCCTGGGGTTGCCGGCCCGATGGCCCAGGGGCGATTCCAGCCTCGAAGCGGGCTCCGGGAATCAGGGCCGCCGCAGCGGCGCAATCCTCGAGCGGGAAATACAGTTTTGCCTGCAAGCCACCACGGTGCTGCGCGCCCTCACCCGCCCCATGGCCCCGACCAGATCCGCCTGGTCATCCCCGCACGATAGGCCCGCCGCCTGGGCGACGTCACAGACCGACCAGACATCCAGCATGGCCAGCAGGTCGTGGGGATCGGGGCGGCGTTGGGCGGGTAACCAACTGCGTTCCACGTAGTCGTCGACCGTGGCGTAGCCGAGGCGCCGATGGATGCCCAGCCGGTAAAAGGCCTGGCTGGCCGCCCAACTGGCATAGATGAGGGCGAAGCTGTGCAGACCGCTCTCAGGGGAAGCCACAAACCGCTCGCCGTTCCAGGCGGGATCGGTGGTCAAGGCCGAGCGCAGGCTGCCCAGGGTGCGATAGCTGAGCTGGACCTGGGCCAGCACCGAACCGTTGGCCAGTTCAAAATCCCCCAGCTCAAACGTTTGATCGTCAACGGCAGCCGGCGTCACAACTCAGGCTTCCGTGGTGAAGGAAAGCTGGTTCGGCTGCCGCAGAAAGGAGGCACGCAAGGCCCCCGTAACCCCGCTGCAGAAACGCCAGTTGGGGGGCCAGGTGCTGCTGGGCCGTTGCTGGAGCTTCTGTTCGTGGCGAACGGGCCCGGGATCAGATCTGGACCATGCCGCAGCGCATGCCCTTAAGGACGGCCTGGAGACGGTTATTGACCCCCAGGGTCTGGAGCAGTCGCTTGGTGTAGGTGCGGGCGGTGGCTTCACTAACCATCAATTCCCGGGCGATTTCCCGATCGCTCAGGCCGCAGGCCAGACGATCGAGCACCTGATATTCCCTTGGCGTCAGGCGTGGACAGCTGAGATAGGGCAGGGATCCACCCCGCAGGGAGGGGCTTCGGTAGGAATGGTGGCCCATCACAGCCAGCAGCGCGGCCTGCAGGGGGCGCTGGTCCGCCACCACATCGGCCTCGGCCACCACCGCTTCCAACCAAGAGGCGTCGGCGTACTCGGCAGGAATCACGTCGCCGAGGGCCAGCACAACCACCTTGAGATCGGGCCAGAGGGCCTTGCCCTTGCGAGCCAGCTCAAAGCCAGTGCCACTCTCCAGGTGGTCGGTGCAAATCAGTAGCTCCCAGGGTTCCTGGCCTGCCTCAGCCAAGTAATCAAGACAGATTTCCTCCCTGGTGACGGCACAGCCAATGCGGCTGCGGTCGTGAACGCTCTCGCAGATGGCCCGCAACAAAAAGCGGCCTTTCATGGCAATCGCCACCCGACCTTTGACCGCCACCGAGAGCAGGGCTCCCTCCAGGCTGCCTCCTTCAAGAGTGGTGAGGTAGGGCGTGAAGTCCATCGCTTTCAACCCTATCCACCCCAAACCCCTTTTTCCGTTTCCCTGGGGGCACTGGGCACGATCACCACAATTCCAGCCGCGGCTCCTTGAGGTCCAGGCGCCAGAGCTGGGGACGCTGCCGCAACAGTTCTTGGCCCACAATCGCCGCCACGCCCAGTTGGCTGAAAATCGGATTCTGCGTGATGATCCCCTCCCTGGGCTGTTCCAAGGCCGCTGGGTCCAGGGCATCTGGCTGCCCTGGACCCAGCGGGGCCTGGGTGCCAGAAAGGGGCGGGGCGAACGCCAACCCGACAAAGGTCTGGCGCTGCACCGTCTGGGTGCCGCAAAAGCCCACCATCTCCAATGGTTCAGGGTGATTGAGGGGATGGAGCCGTGCCGCCAGGGCCGGACTCAGGAAAAGGCCCTCGGCACCGCTATCCGCCAGGGCTTCAACCCGACCGGCCAGGGTCTGGAGGCCCACGAGCGGCACCCCCCGGAACCAACGCAGCGGCAACGTTTGTCGCGGCTGGAGCCGCAGGCCCCGGGGGGCCCAGGCCCGGAGGCCCAGGCTGAGCCGCTGGGCCAGGGGATCTACGGCCACCGGCAGCAGCCGCAGGCTCGGCACCCCCAGCACCCCATCCACCCCCGCCGGCAGGGCCGCCACCGGCAGCACCAGGGCCTCCACCCCCAACAGGCGCAGGCCCGCCATGCGCATGGGGGGCAGGGTTAGGCGTTGGGGCTGCAGGGTCTGGCAATCGGCTCCCCCCCCCGCCAGGCGAAAGGCCCCCGGCGCCAGGGGAAGGGGCCGCAGCCCCAGCCGGACTGCCAATTCGGGGCGCACCATCGAGGATGTGGCCCCGGTATCCAGCAGCAGGCGCACGGGGCCGAGATCCGTGGCGAACGTCAGAACGGGGGTGTCTCCCCCCCTGGCACGCTCTAGGGGTACGACGGCGCTGCCGCTGACCCTGCCGCCGGACAGGGGTTGGCCTTGCACCTGGATCAGGGCACCGAGGGCCTGGGCCGAAACCGGCGCACCCGTCCAGGCCAGGATCGCCCACCAAACACCAAAAACGGCCCCCCGGACAAACCCTTGCCGGGTCCCCATTCCTGGTCCAACACCCCGGGTCATCGTTCAGACCTGGGGGGTGGCTTCCCGGTGAATCGCCAGGGCCGCCAGCATGCCGCCTACAAAACCGGAGGCGTGGCCGATCCAGCTGACTCCAGCCGGACTCAGGAACGGCAGCAGGGCCGGCAACATGCCGCCGAAGGCCACCAGGGCCAAAAGCGAAAGCACGATCGAGACGAACCGCTTCTCCAGCCAGCCAATCACCAGCAGATAGCCCAGCAATCCATAGACAACCCCTGAGAGGCCGTGGCTGGCCCCGGGCCACCACAACCACACCGGCAGCGCCAGCGCATACACCCCGATCCACACCGCCCAGTAGTCCCGTCGTCCCCGCAGCAGCACTAACCAGGAGAGCGGCAGGAAGGCGATGGAATTGCTGATCAGATGGCCGAAGCCGCTATGGCTGAAGGGGGCCGTCAGCACCCCCAGCAGCGAACCGCCTTGCACCATCGGCAGATTCCAATGGCCGCCGAATAGCACCCCATCAATCAGTTCCTGGCCCCAGGCCAGGGCCAGGATGCCAACCGGGATCAAAGTTGTGGTTCCGAGAACGGCCAGGGAACGGTCCAGCCGCTGGGCGAGGGATGGGGCCATCTCAATGCAGGTTTATCCCAGATACTCAAGCCGATCCCAGGCCAAAAAGACGGCCTCGCAGGCGCCCCAGGCCCCCAGAAAACCGCCCAGGGACCATCCGGAAGGCTCACGGGAACCAGTTTGAGCAGGAGAGCGGGCTGGGACGCAGTCATTCACCCACGGCAGGGCCTCCGGCGCGGCGGGGATCGGCCATGCCGTAGGTACCCCCCAGGGCGCCAAAGGCCGGTGCCAGCACCTCGACGCTGTTGGCGGACCCCAGCGCCGGCACCCGGCGCCAGCGGTGGCCCATGGCTTCCAGGAGTCGCAGGGTGTCCGGGCTGAAGCCCTCCTCAACGCTGATCTCATCGGGCCAGAGCTGGCTGTGGAGTCGGGGACTAGTCACCGCCGTGGCCAGGTTGAGGCCGTAGACGATGCGGTTCAGCAGCACCTGCGCCACGGTGGTGATGATGCGACTGCCACCGGGGCTGCCCGTGGCCAACCAGGGGGTGTTGTCACTACGGAAAACCAGCGAGGGGGCCATGGAGCTGAGCGGCCGGCGCCCCGGCGCGATGCGGTTGGCCGCCCCCTGCACCAACCCAAAGGCATTGGCCTGGCCAGGGGCAGCGCTGAAATCATCCATCTCGTTGTTCAGCAGGAATCCACCGCCGGGCACCAGGACCCCGTTGCCATAGGGAAAATTGAGGGTCGTGGTCAGGGCCACCACCCCCCCCTGGCGATCCGCCACCGACAGGTGGGTGGTGTGCATGCCTTCCCCCGGCAGGGCCGGCGCCGGGCCGAGCCGGGCCGCCGGCTGATGGCGCAGGGGATTGATCTGGCGGCGCAGGCTATCCAGGTAGGACCTCTCCAGCAGGGCCTGCACTGGAATCGCCTGCTGCTCCGGATCCCCGAGGCGGGTGTTGCGGTCCCGGAAGGCCAGGTTCATGGCCTCCACTAACGGATGCAGGCTGGCGGCGCCGTTGTGACCGGCCGCCGCCAGGTCATAGGGCTCCAGCAGGGCCAGCAATTGCAGCAGGGTGAGGCCACCCCCAGGGGGGGGCATGGTCAGCACCGGGTAACCCCGAAAACGGCCCAGCAATGGCGGCACCAACCGGGCCCGGTAGCGGCTGAGGTCGCCCCGCTGAATCAGCCCCCCCCGTTGCCCCATCAGCTGGAGCAGGGACTCGGCTACGGGTCCACCGTAAAAGCCCGCGGCTCCCCCTACAGCGATGCGCCTGAGGCTGGCCGCCAGCTGGGGCTGGCGCAGGCGCTCGCCGGGGGCCAGGGGCCGCAGTCCCGTTGGGCTTGGACGAAAGAACAGGGATCGAGAACCAGGATCGCCCTGGAGAGTGGCCCTGGAATGGAGCAGGGAGTCGCTCAATGACAGGCTGACAGGAAAGCCCCGCTCAGCCAGGTCGATCGCCGGAGCCAGCACCTGCTGGAGGGGTAGGCGGCCGTAACACCGCTGGGCCAGCACCAGCCCGGCAACCGTGCCTGGCACGGCGGTACTGGCCAGGCTGCGGGTCGCTTTTTGGCGATCCAGCTGGCCGCCGGGAGTGAGGAACATCCCGGCAGTGGCGGCCAGGGGGGCCATCTCGCGAAAATTAACGGCCACGGCCGTGCCCAGGCCGAGTCGCCGCTCGGGATTGGTGGCCCCTGCCCCGCTGATGCAGCCCCGGGCCGCCGCCGGCGAGCGGCCAGGCAGCCACAACACCAGAAAGCCACCACCGCCGAGATTGCCCGCCTGGGGCAGGGTGACCGCCAGGGCGAAGGCACTGGCCACCGCCGCATCAAGGGCATTGCCGCCCTGTCTCAGCACGGCCCGGCCGGCGGCCGAGGCCTGGGGCTCATCGCTGGCCACCATGCCCCCGGAGGACCAGACCGGATGGAAGCGTTGATCCCGCTCCAGCAGCGGATCGGCGGGCGGGGGGAGGGGAGCGATGGGCGGAGGGACGGCCACCAGGGGGGGCCGCAGGGAGGTAATGGCCGTGGGGCCAGGCACGGCCTGGGGCAACGGGGCCGAAGAAACCAGGAACACGGACGAAGGTGATGCCAAAGACGGTCTTCCGTATCGGTCCTAATCTTTTCCGTCCGTATCAACCGTTACCATTTTTAAGTCGTTGACCGTAGGCGATGTTCGGGCTCCAGCCCGGGTTCGTCCTCGGCGGAAGTAGGGGGGATGGGCTGTCTGGCCCCATCCCGAAGCAACGCATTCCCCTCCTGCGGCCCTGCCGTCAGGCTCTCCTACGAGGTCCTTCCATGTCCATCACCACGGCCCGCCAACTGGCCCGCCAAGCCGAACAAGTCCGTCGCCTTGAGCGCGAACAGGCATTCCGGGTCCAATCCCTGCGCCGTCACCAGTTGATCGACTGAACCTGCGCCGACCGGCTTCGGCCGGTTGGCCGGGGCTCGGGATCCCCTAGAATCGCCCGCGAGACGAGCGGTGACACCGCAAATTCCGTCTCTCCTTCCCCTTTTCCGTTTTCCGAGAGGATCCCCCATGGCGCTCGTTCCGCTCCGGCTGCTGTTAGACCACGCCGCTGAGAACGGCTACGGCATCCCGGCCTTCAACGTGAACAACCTGGAGCAAGTCCAGTCGATCATGGAGGCCGCCCATGAAACCGACAGCCCCGTGATCCTGCAAGCTTCCCGGGGAGCCCGTCAGTACGCCGGTGAGAATTTTTTGCGCCACCTGATTCTGGCCGCCGTTGAGACCTATCCGAACATCCCGGTGGTGATGCACCAGGACCACGGCAACAGTCCTGCCACCTGTTACGGCGCCGCCGCCAACGGTTTCACCTCCGTGATGATGGACGGCTCCCTGGAGGCCGACGCCAAGACCCCCGCCAGCTACGACTACAACGTCGCCGTCACCAAGGAAGTGGTGGACGTGGCCCACGCCATTGGCGTCAGCGTCGAAGGAGAACTGGGCTGCCTGGGTTCCCTCGAAACCGGTAAAGGCGAAGCCGAAGACGGCCATGGCTTCGAGGGTTCCCTCGACCACAGCCAGCTCCTGACCGACCCTGCCGAAGCCGCCGACTTTGTGGCCAAGACCAAGGTGGATGCTCTAGCCATTGCCATCGGCACAAGCCACGGCGCCTACAAATTCACCCGCAAGCCCACCGGCGAAGTGCTGGCCATCAGCCGCATCGCGGAGATCCACAAAGCCATCCCCAACACCCACCTCGTGATGCATGGTTCCAGCTCCGTTCCCCAGGAATGGCTGGACATGATCAACAAGTTCGGCGGTGCTATCCCCGAGACCTACGGCGTGCCCGTCGAAGAAATCCAGGAAGGCATCCGCAATGGCGTGCGCAAGGTCAACATCGACACCGACAACCGTCTCGCCTTCACGGCCGCGGTCCGCGAAGCGGCCTTCAAGGATCCCGCCAACTTCGACCCCCGCCACTTCAACAAGCCTGCCCGGGCTTACATGAAGCAGGTGTGTCTCGACCGTTATCAACAGTTCTGGGCCGCCGGCAACGCCAGCAAAATCAAGCAACGCGACATCAACTACTACGCCACTCTCTATGCCAAGGGCGAGCTGGACCCCAAGACCGCAGTAGCCGCCTGATCTAGCCGCCCGCTCCGTCTTCCACAAAACCATCGGGGCCCACCGGGCCCCTTTTTTTGTTCCGTTGCTGGGGTGGACTTATCCACCGGCCAGCCCACCGCGGTAGGCCAACCCCCATCAGGGCTTTGTGCCCGCCGCCAGGCCCTCGGACCTCATCACCTCCGGCAGGGGCGCTGCCGGAGCCCCGGACACCAGCCGGCGGATCGCATCCCCCAGGTCCTGCTCCATTAGGAAACGACGCCCATCGGTAACGACAACCCGCACAAGCGTAGGCAAATCACTGCTCTTGGATTGTAGATAGACCGGCTCGACATACAACAGGCCATTGCCCATGGGCAGCACCAACATGTTGCCCCTGAACAATCTTGAACCCAGACGATTCCACAGGCCGAATTGCAAACTGATCGTGGGGTCCTGGTCGATGAGGGCTGAAATCTGTTGGGGGCCAAGCAGCAGCCGTTGTTGGGGAAAACGCACCAGCACCAGTTCCCCATAGTTGGGAGTGTCATTACGGGCCGCCAGCCAACCGACCAGATTGGTTCGCTTCAAGGGTGTGAAGGGCAGCAGCAGCACGAATTCACTTTGGCGCTCGCCAGGGAGTTGGAGAGTAATGTGATAAGGACGAACCTCCGTATTCGTGGTGCCATAGACCTCCTGGGGGACGGCCCAGACGTCATCGCCGTTATAGAACGTGCGCACATCGGTGACGTGATAACGCAGCAATCGTTCCGACTGAATCGAAAATTGCCGCTGGGGCACCCGGATATGGCGCAGGAGTTCCGGTGGCATGGCCGACAGGGGCGCAAACAGCTCGGGGAAGGCTTTACGCCAGGTGCGTAGCACCGGATCATCGGCATCACTCACATACAACCAGAGCCGGCCGTCATGGGCATCGACCACCGCCTTGACCGGATTGCGGAAATAGCGCAACCCCTTGGGATTGGGGTCGCTGTAGGGATAGGAACGGCTGCTGGTGAAACCATCGAGCAGCCAGTACTGGTGTTGCTCGGGCCGGTAGCCGGCCTGGGGTGCCAGGCGGGCCGTCACCAGGTAGGGCTCGCTCTCGAAGTCCAGAAAGGGGGCCAGGGCCTCCAGCCGTTGTTTCACCTGACGCCGTAGCAGCAGCAGCGAATTGGGCTGCAGGGAGCCCGTGAGCAGCACCCGCGCCTCCTGCAGATAGAGGGCCGCCGCCAGGCGGTGCCAACTGTTCCCCAAGGAAATGCCCTTGGTGCCGGAATAATTGTTGTAGACGTTGAGTTCGCCATCGGGGTAGTCGAATTCCTGCACCTTCGTCGGGGCGATGGCGTAAGGCGATGGCCCGGACGCGTAGTAAAGCTGGGGACGGCCCACCGGCAGGGCCGCCCGGGCTTCAGCATCACTGATGCCCAGCTGGGGCAGGCCCTGGACCCTGCCACTGCGGCCGAGATCCTTGACGAAGAAGAGCGGCAGGCCGTCACTGCCAAAGGCATTCACCGGTGACACCGTGAATCCGTGGCCATGGGTGAACACCAGGTGGCGGTTCAGCCAGGTGCGGGAGCTGGCCGGCAGGGCCCCGCTATCCATTTCGCGGGCGGCGATCAGCACCTGGGTCGCCTCCCCCCGGCCCTTGGCGGCAGCGCGCAGGGGATAGCGATCGACAGCGGCGGATCGAAAGGTGTAATAGAGCCGCAATTGCTGCAGTTGGCGATTGGCGGCCAACAGCGGCGTGCTGTCCCAGAGGCGGATATTGGCCAGGGTGCCCGGTGCCGCGGCCAGGTCCGCTGCGGTGAGGCTCTGGCGCGGCTGCAGGGTCAGGGAACGCACCCGCTCCAGCCCGAAGGCCCGGCGGGTGGCCCGGATGGTGCGTTTGAGATAGGGCGTCTCCACCGCCAGCTCCCGGGGCTGAACCCAGAACCGTTGCACCAAAGGCGCCACCAGCCATTCGGCCACCGGCACCATCAAGAGGGTCGCCGCCAGCGGCATCAGGGCGCCCCGTCGCAGCCAGTCTTTGGGTAATGGCACCACTAATCCCACCGCCGTCAGCAGCAGCAGCAGGGTCAGCAGCAACCGCAACGGCAGCCGCACGTAGAGGTCCACATGGCCGGCTCCGGCTGCGATGCCACTGCCCTGCACCATCAGGTCGAAGGGGGCCAGACCGGTGGCGCAGGCCGCCAGGATCGTCAGCAGGGCCAACTGGGGCCGCAGCACCTTCTGCTGGTCGCGGCTCAAGCCGACATAACGCAGATCACTCAAACTGGAGCCCTCCCCCAGGCTTAGCCAGAGTCCCCCCACCAACCCAACGGCGACCTGGGCGATGGCCACGCTCAACAACAGATGCAGGGCCGGTAGCTGCAGCACCGTGAAGGCCAGATCCAGGCCCGTCAACGGATCCCTTTCGCCGAAGGGTTCGGCCAGCAGGGCAGGTAACCAGAGACTCCATCCCCGGGCGATGGCACTGGCGGAAGCCGCCAGGGCCGCGGCCAGGGCCAACCGCAGGGTGTTGAGGGGCCAGATCAACAGGGGGCCCACCAGGGCCAGGGCGACACCTGCCACCAACAGGGGGGACCAGGCGGAGGTGCCGGCCAGCCCCGTGATCACCTCCCCCCGAAAGGGGGATGCGATCAAGCCTTTGGCTTGGACCAGCAGATAGGCCAGGCCCAGGGCCAGGGCCAGCAGCAGACCCACCAGGAAAGCCACCAGGCTGGGGCTTTCCAATCGCAGGATGGGGTCGTTGGGAAGCTTTTTCTGGGCGACGTTCTGGCGGAGGCGCCAGCAGCGCTGCAGTTGCTGCAGCTGGAGCCACAGCCCCAGGCCTAATACCAGGACGAACGCCAGCAGCTGCAGCAGCCAGCGCCGCAGCACGACCGCTTGGAGCCCGAACTGGGCAAACCATTGCCATTCGATGGCCAGGCGGGCGAGGCCGAACAGCAGCAGCAGCGCCAAAGCCGCTCCAGCCAGCAGGGCGACGGGGATCAGGCGTGGCGACCAGGGCCGTTCAGAAAGCACGTGGGCAGAAAAGCAACGCTCCTGTCCAGCGACGCTAGTCAGGGAGCTGGATAGGGGCCCGGGAGCAAGCCCGCTGCAAAGTCCGATCTTTCAGATCGGCTTTAAAAGGGCTGCATCGCCAGCGCTGTTAGCCTCATTCCACCGTCTGGCCGTGCGCCTTGACCGCCACCCTCTCTCGCTCCACCTTCATTGGTCTGCGCTGCAAGGAATGCGGCCACGCCTATCCCGCCGAAGCGCGCCACGTCTGCGAAGACGTTTGTTTTGGGCCCCTTGAGGTCGTTTACGACTACGACGCGATCCGTAGCCGGGTCAGCCGGGCCACCATCGAAGCTGGGCCCATTTCCATCTGGCGTTACCGCGACTTTCTGCCGATCGTTGGCGATCCGATTGATGTCGGCACCGGGTTCACCCCCCTGCTGAAGGCCAACCGTCTGGCCCAGCGGCTGGGGCTCAAGTCGCTCTATATCAAGAATGACGGCGTCAACATGCCCACCCTGTCCTTCAAGGACCGGGTCGTATCGGTGGCCCTAACCCGGGCCCGGGAGCTGGGATTTTCTACCGTAAGTTGCGCAAGCACCGGCAACCTGGCCAATTCCACCGCGGCGATTGCGGCCTATGCAGGCCTCGAATGCTGCGTCTTCATTCCCTCCGACCTTGAACTGGGCAAGGTTCTTGGCACCCTCGTCTATAACCCCACCTTGATGGCGGTCAAGGGGAACTACGACCAAGTCAACCGGCTCTGCTCCGAGGTGGCCAACACCTACGGCTGGGGATTCGTCAACATCAACCTGCGTCCTTACTACTCCGAGGGTTCCAAGACCCTTGGCTATGAGGTCATTGAGCAGCTCGGTTGGCAACTGCCGGACCACATCGTGGCCCCCCTGGCCTCCGGATCCCTGTTCACCAAAATCCGCAAGGGTTTCGACGAATTCATCAAGGTGGGCCTGGTGGAAGAGAAGCCCGTGCGGTTCAGTGGCGCCCAGGCTGAAGGCTGTTCGCCGATTGCCCAGGCCTTTGCCGAGGGCAGGGACTTCATCAAGCCCGTCAAACCCAACACCATCGCCAAGTCGATTGCCATTGGCAACCCTGCCGATGGTCCCTACGCCATCGATATCGCCCGCCGCACCGGTGGCAGCATCGCGGCGGTCACAGATACCGAAATCATCGACGGCATCAAATTGCTGGCCGAAACCGAGGGCGTATTTACCGAGACCGCCGGCGGCACCACCATCGCCGTGCTCAAGAAACTGGTGCAGCAGGGCAAAATCGACCCTGAGGAGACCACCGTCGCCTACATCACCGGCAACGGCCTTAAAACCACCGAAGCCATTGCCGCCTCGATCGGCGAACCCTTCCTGATCGAGGCCCAGCTCGACAGCTTTAACGCCGCCTGGAAACGGTCCCAGTCCCTGCATCAGGCCACCTCTGGAAGCGTCGGCTGACCCGTTGGGCCCCGGCCCCGGCCCGTCAGCGGCCAGACACCTCCTTCACCCGCCCCCAACGCCCCCATGGCCGTCCAGGTTCTGATCCCCACGCCCCTGCAGAAGTTCACCAACGACCTAGCCAGTGTCAGTGTTGATGCCAGCAGCGTCGATGCCTTGCTGCAGGCCCTCGACGCCCGTTTTCCCGGCATTCTCGGCCGCCTCTGTGATGAAAGCGGCAAACTGCGGCGATTTCTGAACGTCTATGTCAACAGTGAAGACATCCGCTTCCTCGACAACCAGACCACGGCCTTGGCCGATGGCGATGAGGTCAGCATCGTGCCGGCGGTAGCTGGCGGCTGATGGCGATTTTGCCTCTTGCTATAAGCGGTGGCAGGCGATCGCTTCAGCAACACTGATCCTTGCGACGGTTGCAGATCCTGCTCGATCCCATAGGGTTCGCTCCATGCCTGGGAGGGAATGATGAGCCAAAGTCCAACCCCATCGCTGAGCCAGCACGAATGGCAGGCCGGCATCCGGATCTTCGACTACCGCCAAGCGGCCAATCCGATTCGCGCCGGCCTGACTGAGCCGATCGCCTACCGGCAATGGGGCCCGGAGCTGCATTCAGCAGGTCCCACGTCCATCCTGCCCCTCGATCTCAGTCAAGAGCTTGGCTGTGCCGGACCGGCCACCAGTCCGGCGCTGGCGGCCCATTTCTTGCGGCTCCTGGCTGGTGAGGAGCTCAAGGCAGCCGCCAGCGCCACCAGCTCCCTGTTTTACGTGCTGCGTGGCGCAGGCCAATTGCAGCGTCCTGGCGCCCCGGATCAACCGACCCTGGAACTCACCTGGGGGGCGGGTGATCTCTTTGTGCTGCCGGCCGGCCCAGATCCCTTGTTGCAGGCCGACAAGGACAGCGTTCTGTACTGGGTCCATGACGGGCCCCTGCTCAGCTATCTGGGAGTGAAGCCAAGCCAGCCCCGCTTTCGCCCCAGCCATTACCCCAGCGCATTGCTTGAGGCCGAACTGCAAATGCTTTTGGACGACCCCAGCGCCGCCCGCAGCAACCGCTTAAGTATCCTTCTGGCCAACGAGGATCTGCCGGCCAGCCGCACGGTCAGCCACTCCCTCTGGGCCATGCTCGGCGTCGTACCACCGGGCGCCGTCCAGCCCCCCCATCGGCATCAATCCGTGGCCCTCGATCTGATCGTGGACTGCGATCCCGGCTGTTACACCCTGGCGGGCAGGGAACTCAATGATGACGGCACGATCCGCGACCCCCATCGCATCGACTGGCAGGCCGGGGGGGCCTTCATCACGCCACCTGGCCATTGGCATGCCCACGTCAACGAAAGCGGTCGCAGGGCCCGGCTACTGCCGATCCAGGACGCCGGGCTGCACACCTACCTCCGAAGCCTAGATATCCGCTTTGCCGGGCCCACTGATCTCTGACCTAGCTCAGCCCAGCGCCAAAATCACACCCAAGCCGGCAGACAAAGCCAGCCCAGAAAAAATCAAGATCAGATTTCGCCCATCGGCACCGCCAGCCGGGCTCCTGGCAGGACCGCTGCCAGCGGCTGCCCAGCCACGGCCAGATCAGGATGATTGCTTTCCCATGCCTCCACCGACTGGCGGAAGCTGTCGCCATCGATGGTTTCCTCGACAATCAGACGATCGACGAGATCGTCCATCAGCTCGCGCCGTGGACCCAGAATCGCCACGGCCCGATCCAGGGACTGGCTGGCCAGCTCCCGCACCTGTGTGTCGATGCGATTTCCTGTTCTGGTGGAGTAGTGGGGCTGGGCTCGAAACCAATCACGGCCCAGGAAAACTTCGCCATCTTCGTTTTCCAAGGCCATTGGGCCGAGATCGGAAAAGCCGTAGCGGGTCACCATTTCGCGGCAAATACGGCTGACCGTTTGCAGATCACCGGTGGCGCCCTGGGTGACCTCACTGGGACCAAAAATGACCATTTCGGCGGCCCGTCCGCCAAGGGCCACCACCAGCCGGGCCTGCAGGTAGGCACGGCTGATCAATCCCGAATCCAGAATGTCCTCATTGGGCATCATCCGGGCAAAACCACCGACCCCGCCTGCACGGGGCAACAGGGTGACCTTATCCAATGCATCGGCATGGGGCACCAGGCAGGTGAGCAGGGCGTGGCCGATTTCGTGATAAGCGATCAGACGCTTCTTGGCGCTGTCCTGCAAAGGGGCAGCCGTCAGTCCCATGGTGATCCGTTCCAGGGCATCTCCGATGGCCAGGTTGTCGACCTGGGCAAGATGGCGGCGAGCCGTCAGGATCGCCGCCTCATTGAGCAAGTTGGCCAGGTCGGCGCCGGAAAACCCCGGGGTGCGGATCGCCCAATCCGAGAGGGAGACGTCCTCGGCCAGGGGGCGGGTGCGGGCATGGACCCCGAGGATCTGCTCGCGACCACGGCGATCGGGCAGGTCGACGGTGATGCGGCGGTCGAAGCGGCCGGGTCGCATCAAGGCCGAATCAAGAACGTCAGGGCGGTTGGTGGCCGCCAACAGGATGACCCCGGAATTCTCCTCAAAGCCATCCATCTCGGTCAGGAGTTGGTTGAGGGTCTGTTCACGCTCGTCGTTGCCCCCGCCAATGCCGGCGCCCCGCTGGCGACCGACGGCATCAATCTCATCAATAAAAATGATGCAGGGGGCTTTGGCCTTGGCCTGGCGGAACAGGTCCCGAACCCGACTGGCCCCCACGCCCACGAACATCTCGACAAATTCCGACGCCGCCATAGAAAAGAACGGCACTCCCGCCTCTCCGGCAATCGCACGAGCCAGCAGGGTTTTGCCCGTTCCTGGCGGGCCGATCAGCAACACGCCTTTGGGGATCTTGGCCCCGACCGATGTGAAACGTTCTGGAGTTTTGAGGAAGGTGACCACCTCCTGAAGTTCTTCCTTGGCTTCGGCAATGCCGGCCACGTCATCGAAGCGCACCGTCACGCCCCCTTCGGCCTGAAGGCGGGGCTGGCTGCGGCCAAAGCCGAGATGGCGGTTGGCCACCTGGGCCGAACGCCGAATAAGCAGGGCCATGCCAGTCAGCAGCAGGGCCGCGACCAGGAGATTGCTGACTAGCCCGGCGACGGCGTCATCGCGAACCTCATCGCGGACGGTGAGCGGGACGCCCGCATCCTGGGCCGTGTTCAGCAACAATTGGTTGTCGCTGAACACGGGTACATCGACCGAGCGTCCGTTCTGGAAATAAACGGTGGCCACCCGTTGCCGGGGCATCAGCTCCAGCTCCCTGACCTTGCCTGCTTTGAGATCCTTCAGCAGTTGGCTGAAGGATGGTTGGGAGCCGTTGTCGTCGGTCAAGCTGAAGGGGCCTGCCGCCGTCTTTGAACCAGCCTTCTCAGCCCGCCCAGGGCCCATAGCCGGGACCCCGGTGGGAAGGGCAGCGCGCGGCGGAGCGGCGGGAGCTTCGTTGGCGGGACGGATGGGCGGTGGGCTGCTGCTCACTGGAGATGACCACAGAATCCGATCGTAGCTATTTGACGAAAGGAGGGGTCGCATCAGAAGATCTTTGTTTGGTAGCAAAGCAGTCAGATGGCCGTTCCTAAGAAGAAAACCTCCAAAGGCAAGCGCAACCAGCGTCACGCCCACTGGAAGGCCAAGGCCGGTGTCGCCGCTGCCAAGGCCCTTTCCCTCGGCAAATCTGTGCTGAGCGGCCGGGCCCAGGGCTTTGTGTATCCGATTGCTGAGGAAGCCGAAGAGGAGTGATTGTCCCCTTGGTGCTTGTCAGGTTCCCAGCTTGAAAGCCTCAAGCACCACCGCATAAATCGCTCCCAGCCTCAGGTTGTCGGCAATCACCCAGGCCAGGGAGGGTTCATTCCTAACCATCTGGGAGCGCAAGCGCACGATCGCCTCGACGATCAGCACCAGGGCCAGCACCACCACGGGCCTGCCGCCAGGAACCCGCATGATCAAAACAGACATCAGGTTCTGGCTGACGAAATAGCCCACCAGCAGGCCAAGCAGGGCCAGGCTGCCACCGCGCCAGTTGCGCCGGACCTGGGTGAGCACGGCCCCTCCCACCCGTCGTTGGGCCAACTCCAGACGGGTCAGTTGACGCAGCTTTCCGGTCATCGACGCTCCAGAAGCTTGTTTAAAAAGAAAAGCGTCACGCGGTTTTGATCGCAAGTGGGACCCTGTCGCACCTTGACGGTCCCGCTGGCCCGCTCCAGGTTCTCGACCACCGCCGCGGCCGTCCGAAAATCGATGGCCGGCTCCTCCCGGGATAGGTCACTGAGGGTGACCAGGCAGGCCAGCCCGGCCGCCGTGGCCGCCGCCAGGCCGGCGACCGAATCTTCCAGCGCAACAACGGCCTTAGGGGATTGCCCCAGCAGGTCGAGGGCGAGCTGGTAGCCCTGGGGATCGGGTTTCTTGCGCGCCACATCTTCGCCACACACCCAAAAGGCAAAGGCTCCTGAGAGGCTAGGAGCCAGTCTCCCCAACAGGGCAACCACCGCCGAACGGGAGCTGGTGGTGACGATGGCCTGGGTGATCCCGGCGGCCTGGGCCTCAGCGATTAAGGGGGCGACCCCCGCTCTGAGGGCCAGATTGCCCTCAGCCACCCAGCTCACGTAGTGCCGTTGCTTGGCGGCCATGAGGGCCTCCAGCCGTTGCTGGG
>CAMCQR010000044.1 GCA_945877115.1 Synechococcus sp. UW140
ATTGACGCCTGTCAGATATTCCGGCCGGAAATGGCCCTTGAACAAAAAGGTGTCGCCGAAATTGGCGGCGAACATCTGCCCCATCCAAGTGGTGACCGCCCAGGGATGGGGATGCCACTGGGGCGGTGCTGGAATGGAGGGAGGACAGGTGATGGGCTCCGGCGGCGGTAGAGGGGCCGGAGGCGGTAACGGCGGCAGGGGCGGGGGGGGCTGGCCGGGGCCAGGGGCCGGCAGTCCGCTAGGGGGGACAAGGGTCAGGTCGCTGGAACTGGAGTCGAGGTCAAGCACCCCATAGACGTCATCCATTTCGCCGACGCCCTCATCCAGGCTGAAGCGCAGCCGGCTGGCCTGCAGATACTGCTGACCCCGCTGAAAACGCACACTGCCAAAGGCATAAAGGGTGCGGGAGCTGGGGTCAAACTCGACCCGATCGGCCTGCAATCGCCCCCCGCCGATCAGGGCCCGTACCGAGCCGGTGCCGACAAAACGGTTCAATTGATTGTCGAATTCCTGGCGATCGGCGCTGAGCTCGATCTCCAGGGGTGGCGGGACCGCCGCCGCAGCTGTAGCCGCCCCAGCAGCCGTGGGCGGGTTGGGGCGGATGGGGGCGGGTGCGGGGGTGGCCCTTGGGCTCCCAGCTCCTGCTGGACCCCAGGGTTGGACCATCCCCCCGGGCGCCGCTACCCCCTGGGGCGGCGGCGTGGGGATCGCAGCAGGAGTTGGGGAAAGCGCGGGTTCAGGGGCGGTCCCGAAGGATCGCGGTGCCCATGGCACCGGGACCGGAGACGGGGCCGCCAAGGGCTGGACAGCCAAAGGCTGGACAGCCTCCGGCTGGGGGGCTGGTGCCTGGGCGATCTCAACGGCAGCGGCGGCGGCCACACCCTCGGCCACCTCCTCGGCCATCAACGGGGCTGGGTCAGGGGCGAGCGACTGGGGGGCTGCCGTATCGGTGCTTTCGTTGGCTTTGGCCCCAGGAGTAACCGTGCCAGTCGCCACCTTTTCTGGGGCAACCTTCGCTGGCGACAACGTCCCAGTGGCGGCGATCTGGCTGGGGGGCAGGGCGGCCGCCTGGAGGGGCAGGGCGGACCCGCCCCAGGCGACGACTCCCAGTCCCAAGGTGATGGCAAGCGGCCAGGTCTGGGACACCCCAGGGGCCGTGGGTTCGTCAGGAGAGCCCGTGGTGAACCGACTCAGGGGCACCACAGGCAGCCCGGGGGTGGCGAAGTGGGAGCGATCCTGCCATGTGATCCATCAGAGGACCGTGGGGATCACTCCTCCAGATCCTTTCGGCTCGGGGTGCGGCTTGGGTCGCTGGCAAGGAACCCGAAGACGAAGATCCCGATAAAGAAGAAAACGACCGAGTAAACCGAGATCTTGAGGGCAAGCATGGGCAGTCCGGCGGGTGACCAGGATTGACAGCGTTGCAAGGGTCGCAATCGACCTCTGCACAGCGGCGCCATCCTATGGGCCTAGGTGGGCCATCCAAAGGGATGGGGGCGTAGGAGGGGGGTTGGCCGCCAGGATTGAAATGTTTCAGTCACGTTGCCCGGCCGCCCGCCTCGCCCTTGGAGACCCGACTCGACCTGCAGCCGCTCTGGCAGTGCCCCCAGCCCGATGGCACCATCGCCGCCGCCCTGGACCATCCCTGGGGCCCCAGCCATCGGCCTGACTGGGCCCAGCGCGGACTGATCATCTGGCCCCGGGGCGGCCAGGATTGCACCCTGCGGCTGCGGCTCGCCTGCCCGGCCGATTGGCAGGCCCGCTGGACCGGCCATGCCCGGGCGCGTCTGGCCCTGCGCTGGTGGGCCGAGGACGTGATGTTGCGGGTCGATGGCGCCACCGTGCATCGAGGTGATCTGTTCGATACCGCCTGCCGCTGGCCCCTGCCCGAGCGCTGGTGGCAGGGGCAGGCCCTGGAGCTGGAGTTGGTGTTGCGCAGCCCGCTCCATGACGACGGGGCCCTGATCCACAGCCACCTGGACCTCGAACCCATCGATCCGCGCGATCCCCAGGGACTGCTCCAGCCGCTGGTGGCCCAGCTGGAGGCCCTGCGGCACGACCACGGCCAGGGCCCCGAGCCCGGGCCGGGCGCCCTGCATTGGCTGGGCCACGCCCACCTCGATCTGGCCTGGCTCTGGCCCGTGGCCGACACCTGGCGCGCCGCCGAGCGCACCTTTGAATCGGTGCTGGCTTTGATGCAGCGCTTCGAGGATCTGCACTTCGGCCATTCCACCCCGGCCCTCTACGCCTGGCTGGAGCAGCACCGGCCCGCCCTGTTTGGGCGCCTGCGGGCTGCCATGGCCAGCGGCCGCTTCGAGCCTCTCAATGGCCCCTGGGTCGAAACCGATGCCGTCCTGATCGCCACCGCCTCCCTGTTGCGGCAGTTTCAGGAGGGCCAGCACTACAGCCAGTCCCGTTTTCCGCAATGGGACCACGGCCTGGCCTGGCTGCCGGACAGCTTCGGGTTTGGCGCCGGCCTGCCCGCCGTGGCCCGGGCGACGGGGGTGCGTTGGTTCTGCACCCACAAGCTGGCCTGGAATGCCACCAATCCCTTCCCCCATCGCCTGTTCCGCTGGCGCAGCCGCTGCGGGGCCGAGCTGTTGGCCCTGATGACGGCCCCGATCGGCACCGATGCGGATCCTGTGGCCATGGAGCGCTATCGGCTCGAATGGCAGCGGACTAGTGGCGAGGCCGACGCCCTCTGGCTGCCGGGGGTGGGGGACCACGGCGGCGGTCCCAGCGCCGAGATGCTGGAGCAGCTGGACCTGTGGCGCCAGCAGGGCGCTGCGGCGCCGCAACGGCCGGGCACCCTGCGCGTCTACCTGGCCGGTCTGGAACCGCTGGCGCCCCAGTTGCCAGTCTGGCGGGACGAGCTGTTCCTGGAATTGCACCGGGGCTGCGCCACCAGCCGTCCCGACCAGAAACGCCATAACCGCAGCCTGGAGCGCCTGTTGCGGGAAGCGGAACTGGCCCAGGTGTTGGCCGGGGACGGGGGGGGCGGGGCGTTGGCCCCCGGGGCAGGGGCCCAGGAACCGGTCGACTGGCGCCCCCTGCTCTTCCAGCAGTTCCACGACATCCTGCCCGGCACGGCCATCCCCGAGGTGTACGACCAGGCCGAACCCCAGTGGCGCGCCGCCCGCCGCCGCGCCCGCCGCCAGCGGGACCAGGCCCTGGCGGCCGCCGTCGGTTCCCCGCCCCAAGGGGCGGCCCGGGGCGGCGAAACCTGGGCGGTGGTGCAGTTGCAGCCCCTCAGCGCCGCGCCCCGCACCCTGCGCCTGCCGGCCGGCCCCTGGACCCTTCTGAACCAGGACGCCCCGTTGGCCAGCCAGGACGCCCCGGGGGGGGGGCAGTGGGTGCAGCTCCCCCCCCTCGCCGGCATCGAGCGGTTGTGGCTGCAGCGCGGGGGCCCCGGCCCAGCGGCTCCCAGGCCAGCGAGTGCCGCCAGCCTTGGTCCCACGGGGTCGGGTTCCCCTCAGCCGATTCAGAACCCGGTGCAGCTGATCGAGGACCGCGCCGCCACCGGCGGCACTCGCTGGCGACTCGACAATGGTTTGGTGGGCGCCAGCATCGGCCCCGCTGGGGTGGAACGCCTCTGGGATGGCCAGGGACGGGAGCTGCTGGCGGGCCCCCTGGAGTGGCGCCGCTGGCGCGATCAGGGCGAATTCTGGGATGCCTGGGACCTGGCGGCCGACTACCGGGACCACCCCCTGCCCTGGAGCTGGAGCGGGGCACCGCAGTGGCGCGAACGGGGACCGCTGTGCGCCAGTTTTGTCTGGCGGGGCCGCTGTGGAGCCAGTCCTGTGCGGCTGGCGGGGCGGTTGCTGGCGGGCTGCCCCTGGCTCGAACTGGTGCTGCAGGTGCGCTGGCAGCAGCGCCATGAGTTGCTGCGCCTGGAGGTGCCCCTGGCCCAGCCGGCCTGCCGCTGGGCGGCGGACACCTCGGGCGGCGTGATCGAGCGGCCGGCCATCGCCCGCAACCCCCGGGAGCAGGCCCGCTGGGAGGTGCCTGCCATCAGCTGGATCGCCGCGGTGAGTGCGGACGGTGTGGGTGATGTGGCCGTGTTGCTCGATGGCCCCCAGGGGGTGTCGGGCCAGGCCGAACGGCTGGGGGTTTCGCTGTTGCGGGGGCCCACCTGGCCCGATCCAGGGGCCGACAACGGCCTGCAGCGCCAGCGCCTGGCCCTGATGCCCTGCCCCGGGGGCTGGCGCAACGCCGCCGTGCCGGCCCAGGCGCTGCGCCTGCGCGAACCGCTCTGGTGCCGCCCCCTGGGGTCGGGGGCTGCCGGCGACCGGGGGTGGCCGGCCCTGCCACCCCTGGCGCCGGATCTGCAGTTAGTGGCCCTGGGGCCGGCGGCCACCCCGGGCGAAGCGCTGTTGGCCGTTCAAAACAATGGGCCCTGCCGGCGCCAACTGGCCCTGGGGCCCGAATGGCAGGTGCTGGGCCGCTGCGACGGGCTGGGGCGGGATCTTGACCCAGCCCTGACGGCCCTAGCGCCGTGGCAACTGGGGTTCTGGCGGCTGAAGGTCAATCCTCGTGGTCGTCAAACGGATCGGTGAGCTGCTTGGAAGGGGGGCCGAAGGCGGTGTAGATGCCGAAGCCGGTGAGGGCCATGAGCACCGCCAGCACCGCGAGGGCCACGGAGAGGGCGGGGGAGGTACTGGTGGTGGGGTCCATCAGGGGAATGGGGGGTTAGGGGAAAAGGGGCCGGGGCCGGCACATTGCATCACACCTCTGGACGGGCGGCCCGGGCCGGGAGGGATGGCCCTTAGAGTACCCATTACGATCTCAACTCTGAGAGTTCAGCGCTGCCATGGCTCAACGCACCCGCTTGGGAGACTTCCTCCGCCCCCTGAATTCCGAGTACGGCAAGGTGGTCCCAGGCTGGGGCACTACGCCGGTGATGGGCATCATCATGCTGCTCTTCCTCGTATTCCTGCTGGTGATCCTGCAGCTGTACAACAGGTCATTGCTGCTCGAAGGCATCAATGTCAATTGGAACGGCCTCAACTGATCCCTTCCTGCGCTCCCAGGCCCCATGAACATCTTCGGCATCGGACTCCCCGAGATGGCGGTCATCGCCGCCATCGCACTCTTGGTGTTCGGTCCCAAGCGCCTGCCGGAGATGGGTAAAACCCTGGGTAAAACCCTTAAGGGCTTCCAATCGGCCTCCCAAGAATTCGAAAAGGAATTCCGCCAGGTCATCGACCCCGAACCGACCGTCTCCGCCGCGTCCGTGGCTGAATCCCCGATCTCGGCATTACCCCCCCCATCCGAGACGGTCGTTACCGCCCCAGCTGTTCCAGCCACACCCCTTAGTGTCAGCACCGAGGCGGACTGAAGCCTGGCCGGCGACCAGCCCCGACGCCCTAGTCCAGCCCGTGGAACTGCAATTGGTAGTAGGGCTGGGCAACCCAGGCGACAAGTACGGCCTCACCCGCCACAACATCGGCTTCATGGCGGTCGAGCAGTTGGCCGGTGCGGCCGGTGCGGGCCTCAAGTCCCAGGCCAAATTGCAGGGCTTGGGTGCGGAGATCGGCAGCGGCGCCGGCCGTCTGCGACTGCTGATGCCCCAGACCTATATGAACGAGAGCGGCCGCAGCGTGCGCTCCACCCTCGATTGGTATCGGCTGGATCCGGCGGCGATGCTGGTGCTGGTGGACGACATGGATTTGCCCCTGGGTCGCCTGCGGCTGCGCCTGGCCGGTGGTGCCGGCGGCCACAATGGCCTCAAGAGCATCATCCAGCATCTGGGCAGCGAGCAGTTCGCCCGGCTGCGCATCGGCATCGGCCCGCCGGCGGGCCAACCCCAGGAGCGCCGCGAGCGCACCATCGGCCATGTGCTGGGGCGCTTCAGCAGCGAAGAACATCCGGTGGTGCAAAGGGTGCTGGACCAGGTCTGCGCCGGCATCCCCCTGATCCAGCGGCTGGGCCATGAAAAAGCCGCCAACCAATTGAACAGTTTCCAGGGCGCCGAGGCGCAAAGCTGAAGTTTTTGCTCCAAAATCATCTGGCCCCCCAGTGCCCCCAGCCGTGAAGCGCCTGCCGTGAGCCGCCTGCCCAGTACAACCGCCCAGCTGCGGGTCCTGCGCCAGAGCTTCAGCCCCTGCCTGCTGGAGGGGGAGGTGAGCGCCGGTGGCTTCCAGTGGACCTTCCGTTGGGCCTTTGACCGGGGCGACCTCAGCGTCGAACCGTCCCTGGGTCGGGCCCTGATCCAGGACGCCCTGTTGCGCTACCTGTTGCAGGCCGACTACCAGCTGGAAGCCGGTGGGGATTACGCCTTCACGGTGCGGGCCCAGCTCTGAGGGGGGTTGGGCAGGGCAGATCGGGTTGATCCAGCCAGCCCTGCGGCAGCAACGGCGAGGACCACTTTGGGGCCTTAGCCGAGCTGGGGTAGGGGCACCGTGACCAGCCTTGAAGAGGCCCAGAACCAAGGTCCCCACTGGAATAGCTTGCTGACATAAATACTCTTAAGTAAACCTCAACGTGGTGGAGTGGGAGCGTAAGCCACTGCCACCCAGGTGCTTTGGCATAACACCTTCGATACGGCCAAACGGCGTATCAGCCGCCGGCTCCAGATAGGTGAGCCCGTCTTCAATGATGAAAACGATCTCACCCGCCCAGCATTGCGCCCTCGCCAATGACGATCAGCGCGGCCTTTGTGACTTGGATCCTTCAATACTGGAGAAGGGTCTGCAGATAACCGAACCGCTTCGAATGCTGGCCACTTTCGATTGGGGCGACATCCAGGCGGTATTATGAGTCGGCAGCGCGCTTTTTACCATTTAATTTAGCCATGAAAGCCATTCTTGCTTATCCCAAACGATTCGGCAGAGCGACGGTAAGGTTTCTTGTTTACAACTGGATTGACAATATTGATTTAACTGAAAAGCAGGCTTTGTACTGGTTAGGCGTATTCAAGCGCTGGCCCGCAATCTTTGACGAGAGTCCCTATAAGAGAATGGTCTCAGTTGCAGATGGTAAAACCATTGAAGTTGGGCTTTTTGATTTTATCGAGCGAACACTAGCTGTCTATGGAGAGTGGGATCGCAAGGTTCTGAACGTTCTTCGGCAACGGCTTTCGGCAGGTAGTGTTTTCGTGGACATCGGATCAAATATTGGTTACTTCTCGTTAGTTGCTTCCAGCTTGGTCGGCGAAACTGGTGTTGTATTTGCGCTTGAACCTTCGCGGAGACCGCTCAAAAAGCTGATTGCTAATCTTGATCGAAATGATATTCAAAATGTTATACTGGTTAGTCTGGCTTGCGGGCGCAATAAAAGTATTGCAACATTGAACCGGGCCAGTCATCACAACTCGGGAGCTTCTTCCCTGCTCTCACATGTTGGTAAAGGTGCTAAGGAAAAAGTTATCGTATTGCCCGTTGATTCATTTTTCACTGACCTCGGCATTCGCGCGGATCTTATCAAGATTGATGTAGAGGGTTATGAATTTGAAGTTTTGTGTGGCATGCGCGAAACCCTTTTAAGGCAACGGCCCGAAGTGCTTACGGAAGTTTCTCCTCATTGGCTGGTGGAGTCGGGTTGCGGGGTTGTTGATTTGTATAAAATGATGGATGAAATAAAGTACAAAGCTTTTAATGTTGACGACGATGGATCACTAACAAAATTAGAATATGAAGATTTCGCTACCCTTGATGGGCAGCAGGAGGTGTTATTTCTCCCCGATCCAATATATTGATTTAATCGTTGTTTGCAGATGGTCGTAAAGTCGGATTTGTCCGGCCTGCATTTGCGTGCCATTTTAGATTGGTGATACGCAATTCTGGCTTAATTATCATGCATTTCACCGCCGCTGTATCGTTGCGAATTGTTCGTAGCGGAAATCAAAGCGCACGATTTTATTATTGATATTCTGGCAGGGCGTGTATCTCAGACCTTGAGCTTCATCCCGAGCAACTCATTCTGAATCGCCTGTTGCTGATCACAGCTGCCCTCTGCCTGGCGCTGGTTGTTCGCCCCAGAAGCGCTCCTGAGCCAATGGCGGAGTGCTGATCATGCGGTCCAGGCAATCGCGGCCGCTATAGGTCTTAGTGAATGGCGAGCGGGTCGGCATTTGGGTCCTGACTACTTGAGGTGGTCAGGAGTTCCATTACGCCGATCGTTGGCTGTCGTACCCGAACTATCGGCCCCTGTCACACCAGAGCGTGCCCGGAGCGATGGTGTTGCTACGGCCGTTTCGTACCGGAGTGTGGACTGAAGATGCAGTGCTCCTTTGGTAACGATTTGGACGATTTCTGATCGCGCCCAAGGCCCCACAGCGATAGCCGGACCATAGCTCAAACAAGGCTTAGTCCATGCCTCAGCTCAGTTCACCCCTAGATCAGGTTGCTGTAGAAATACCAGTCTCGTCTCGCGCCGAGTCGCACGCCAATCCGGGCGCTATCCAAGCGGTTCGTGCCGCATGGTCAACGTGCATCAGGCCAAAACCCAGTTGTCACGGCTGATCGACGCCGCCCATGCCGGTGAGACGATCGTGCTGGCTAAGGCGGACAAACCCTGGGCCCGGCTGGTGCCGCTGGAACCACCGGCTCCCAAGCGCATCCCAGGGCGGTTGCGGCAGCAAGGTCCCCTGGGCGATCCGAATGCCCTGTTGGGGCCCCTGGATCCAGACGAACTCGCCGCCTGGGACAACAGCCCGCAGCTCCCGGAGGGGTCCCAGCTTTGAGCAGCCCTGCCCCTGGCGTCTCCGCCTATCTGCTCGACAGCCATGTTCTGCTGTGGTGGTGGTTCGATCCGGCCCGTCTCTCTGACGCCGTCCATGGCCTGCTGGTCGATCCCACCTGTGAAATCTGGGTCAGTGCCACCAGCATCTGGGAGATCAGCCTCATGCACCACCGCGGCAAGCTGCCCGAACTGGCGGGCGCCATCAGTGATCTGCCCAGCCTGTTGCAGGCCGATGGCTTTAAGGGATTGCCGATTAGTCAGGCCCATGGACTCCGGGCCGGTGCCTACAGCCAGCCCCACCGCGATCCCTTTGATCGGGTGCTGGCAGCCCAGGCCGAACTGGAGCGGCTGGTGTTGCTCACGGCAGATCCCCAGCTGACCACCTTTCCCTGCCAAATCCTCTGGTGACCGCTGATTTCCGCTGGGCCGTCCCGTTTCGATCAGCAGATTGTTGAGCACTTTCCAGGCCTGGTGGCGAAGGGAGGTGATCCAATGGCCCTGATTCCAACTGGATCAGCTTCACCGCTGCGATGCACCGATCCGCTTCCTCAGCTGCCTGGACCAGCCCAAGGCCGCTGCTGCGCCAAAGACAGGCAGAGGAGCGGGAACGGATAGGGGATCTGATTGGAGGGGGGTGACGATTGCGTACTTCACATCAGAATTATTTGCAATCGTTTCATCTTTCTGACTATCAGGGTTGGTGAGATTCTGGGAAATTCCCAAGATGTCAGTGCCCGAAAGTTCGTAGGCAAAGACAGGGCCATATCCAGTGCTAGGACCTGAGCCGAGCTGATCGATGACCTGTTCGGCAAATTCGGCAGCCAGGTCTCCGGTGCCGTCGCCCCACCAGGTCATCTGGCCGGCGGGAGGGATCTGGAAGAGAGATTCGTTGCCGAGGTACTTGCCGATGAAGACGTTCACATCGTAGTTAACGAAGCCGACCGTCACCGTTACTGCGGATGCTGGCGCCACGAAAAGGAGTGGCAAAGAAACAGTGGCCGACAACACAAGTAAAGAAGCCTGAAATTGACTATTCATGGCAAAAGCAGGTAGTAAAATGAAGAAAAAACGTTGAAGTTGGAAAAGTATTAATATAGATTATCGCCTACTTAATAACTGCGCCAGAAAGGGACTGGTCTAGGTGGAACCTCGGAACTTATCGGTACGTCATAGAAGCAGGTCCCGATAAGACACAGGAATGGAGCTTGAATAGACAAAAATGAATCATCTACAGCTTTGGCAGGCTGACCCATTGAAAGCCCAATGACGCACAATTCAATCAAACCAAAAAAGGCCTGGGGCCTGCTTAGGGCCTAAGTGTTGATTAGGGTCATGAACTCTTAACGTTGCTTACTCAGTTTAACGTCTGAACCCAGGGATACATGCAAATCCATATTTGCTTAAGCAAAAATTTAGCAAAATTAAGTATTTGCCCTGATACCTTAAACTCATCAAGCAAATGCTCTTAATTTAACAATTTATAACCATTTCGTTAGTATCAATAGGGAAGAAAACCAGCGTAACAAAGAACCGCTCTTCGAAATTGCTTGCTAAACAAAGGTGCCTGCTTGCCCCTTGCCTGCCATAGCAACCCAGCGCCGGAGATGTTGCTTGACTGCGACAGCAAACGGCGCAAAACAGCAATGAAGCATCCCAGCAGGGCGCTTTTCAGACCGCAGCCCAACCGAAGCAATCAATTCAGATGGCGTGACGGCTACTGATACTGGATCGTAGCTTGCGGCTGTAACCGTAGGCAAAAGCCATGCCAAGCATGGGTCCAGTAGCGGGGGCTGTGAGCATTAATATAAAAAGATGTCATATAAATACCATCATAGGATGCCAAAGCCATATGGTAAAAAGCTTAAATTTGGTGATCATGAGCAGGGCACTGCCAAAAAGCTGACCAAACGCGAGAAGCTTCTGGCCGAGATAAACAAGGTGGTGCCTTGTCAGCCGTTGATTGCTCTTATTGAGTCCTTCTACCCCATGAAAAGCTCCAATGCAGGCCCTGATCGGGGTGCCGACGATGCGACGTTTCGCTGACATCGACTTGATCAGTGAGCGGAGCCCAGACGAGACGAAGATTTTGGCCTTTCGGCACCTGTTGGAACAGCACGACCTAGGCCAGCTAAGTCTTTGAAACGTTTAAAACCCATCTCAAGGCCCGTGGCATGGCCATGATGCAAGGCACGATCATCGATGCGCCGAGAGGAAACGTTGGTCTACGCGGACGACGGCGGCGAGTACTACTGGCCCCAGTATAGACAGGAGATTGATGTGTCTATTTGGCTTGATTAGGACTCAATAGGCAAGAAAAAGGGATCGAACTTTGGCAAAACAAGCTAGGCAGAAAATCTGGACGTAGAAAAGAAATTGATTTGGATAATTGGGACTTTTTTGGGCTTGTGAGGGTGTGTTGCCGATAGTCTCCCAAGCTCTAGGAGACATTAAGCGTAAGTAAACTGATTGTGATTAGAAAGGTTCATGGACTCGAGAGTTGCAGCCTGAACAAATCCGATGGGTTCTGGAGTAGCAGTCGGCAGGAGCGCGTTGATTTGTACACCTCTAAAGCCACTATAGCGGGCAGAGATGAGTTGGTAGTTGGCAGAACTGCCCGACAAGATAATTTTATCGCCGACGGAGAAATCGGTGATCCAGGCCATGTCCCTCGTTTCCGGTACGGTGGGAATGCCGTCGTCGTAGAACACACCAGAGGCATCTCCGAGCACGAAACTGTCGTTCCCACCCCCACCCGTGAGCTTGTCCACCGTTCCCCTACCCCGCTGAGTTGAGCCCGTTGGAACACCTCTGATCGGTTCAGCGTCAGCCGTTCCGATGATGATGTCGGGGCCATCGGTGACAAAGCCGATAGAGGGCTCCTTGATGGTCACTAAAATAGTGGAGCCCAGCTGCTGGGTTCGGGCTGAATCGCTGAAGAATTTCACCGACAGCCCCTCGTCACCTTCGATGACGCCATCGGCGGCGATGGTTTTGGTGAAGGAGGCCCGGCCATCTGCTCCCAGCGTGTTGGGGCCGGAGATGTTGCCATCAACGAAATCCGTTCCGGTGATTCCGCTGCCGCTGAACGACCAGTAGAGCTGGGTGCCGGGCACCACATTAGAGCTGCTAATCCCGAAAGCCAGCCCCGCACCCTCATAGACCGTCGAAGCGCTGCTGCTGAAGGTGTAGGAGGGGCTGTCCGGCAGATCATTCACCGCTAGCTGCACACTGCGCTCGAAACTCAATCCGCCTTGGTCGGTGCTCTTTAGGCGGATGTTGTACGACGACTTGCGTTCGTAATCAGGCGTGCGGGTGAGGTGGAGCTCATTGCCCGTAACGAAGAAGGCCAGGTTATCGGTATCCCCGGCACCGGCAACCAGGGCATAGGTGAAGCTCTGGGGCGTCCTGTCGGGATCGCTGCTGCTGAGGTTGGCTACCAAAGAGCCATCCATAATGTTCTCATCGAACGTCGTGGCACTCAAGCCAACCGCGTTCGGTGCTTGGTTCAGGGCCTCCACAGTGAATTGACTGACGATCCTGGGCACCCGAGCGAGCACGTTCGCAGGATCGGCATTGAGCTCTGCTTCGCTGTAGGGGTTGATGCCGTAGGTGGTGACGGTGAGCTGCTGGGTGGCCGGATCGATGTCGAACTTGGTCCAGCCGTAGGTATGGGCTGCGGCGTAGTCCCCTTGGAGCAGGTTGGCCTTGGCATCGAAGGAGCCGATCCCTCCGGAGCCAGGCGTGAGATTCCGATCGAGGCCGATCGGGTCGTAGCCGGCGGGGCCGATGGCCAGGGTCTGGAAAGCCGACTTGAGGAAATCGTCCTTGTCGTTGAGGAGGTTGTCCCCATCCGGGGCGATCGGCAGGCTGTCGTAGAAGCCCTTCTCGATGGGGCTGAGCAGGCCGGCGGCGGCGGCGAAATCCACCACGGTCTGGCCGAAGGGTTTGCTGTATCCCACCGATCCGGTGGTGATCTCCCAGACGTCGGTGGCGATGCGGGGGCCGCCGACCACGTCGGTGTAAGTGAGATTGTTGACCATGGTGCCGTGGATGTCGGCTGCTACGAATACGACGTTGTGGATGCCGTTGTCCTCAATGAACTTGAGCAGATCCCGGCGTTCCTTGGCGTAGCCCTCGAAGGCATCGGTGTTATAGATCCCTAGCTCTTGAATCGGCTCAGGTACCATCACGAACTTCCAGGTGATACCGCTTACCTGGGAGCTCAGTAGATCGGCCTTCAGCCGGCTGATCTGGGCGGCACCCAGCAGCGTCCGATCCATGCTGAGGGATTCGTTCAGGAAGCGGGCCACATCGGCGGAGTTCGCCGTGTTCGGTGCTATCAGTTCGGGATCCCTAAAGGAGCGGGTGTCGAGCAGAAAGGAGGCGGCATCGGAGCCGAAGCTGTTGAAGCGGTAGAGATCCCGTTCCCCGGCGGTGCGGGAATCGCCGCTGTCGCCGTAGAAGATGTCACGGATCGGGTTGTACTCCTGGAAGGCGGTGAGGCCGTTCTCGAACAGGTCGGTGTCGTTGATCAGCCCCTGGCTGCTGCCGAAACGGGGGTCTGAGGCGGCTGGTGCACCGCCGGCGAAGTCATTGGTGACCTCGTGGTCGTCGATGACTGCGTAGATGGCGGTGCTGCCCCTGAGGTCTTCCAGAGTGTTGACGCCGTAGCGGACGCTGTAGACCTCGTTGTGCTTGGCCCTGAACTCATCGAGGCTCGTGACCTGCGCCTTGCGGCTGCCGTCGGCATTCAGCACAGCATCGGAGGGCACATCGGCGTAAATGGTGTCACCCAGTTCAACGAAGAAATCGAGTGCTTGGCCTGACGCATTGCCGATGGCTGGATAGGGGGCAATCTCCCCGCGCCAGTCACCGCTGACGCCGAAGCTCAGCCCGATGAACTGGCCGGCGCTGGCGGCGGTTTCGAAGCGGCCTTGGGCCACCGAACCAGCGGCATC
Source organism: Synechococcus sp. UW140 (assembly GCA_945877115.1). GTDB lineage: Bacteria > Cyanobacteriota > Cyanobacteriia > PCC-6307 > Cyanobiaceae > Cyanobium. Next base: position 13,641 of record CAMCQR010000044.1, read on the forward strand.
GGAGACCCGATAGAAGTAGTCGGTGTCGGCGTTAAGCCCGGTGATCTCCACCTTCACCGGCTGGTTGGAGTTGGTGACGCTGGCGGTGGCGCTGCCGGCGATCTGGGCGAAATCAGACGTGGTGGCGTACTCGAACCGCACCTGGCCCAGAGCGGTGCTGCGGGTCCAGAGCACTACGGAATCCTGATCCACATCGCCGCTGGCCACGCCGTTAGGCAGGGTGTCCAGGCTCAGTACCGTGTCCTGGGCCTTGAGCCTCAGGTTCTGGATGCGCAGGTCGAGGCTGGCGGGGGTATCGGTGATGTCGAAGGCCGTGGCCGGGGTGCCGTGCCTCGCCCCAAGGAAATCTTCCAAGGCCTTCTGTTCGCCTAAGACGTCTGTGGCGATAAGGCCTAGTGAGGAGTAAGTGGTGTCGGCCGTGAAGTTGAGGCTCTCATCCACCGGGCCTGAAAGGGTGCCATTGGCCAGGAGATAACGGAAGTTCTGGCCGTTGGCCTTGATCGGATAGCCGTCTCCGCCGTTGGCAGTGAAACTGAGGATCACCACGCTGATGCTGGGGGGCGCCCCCGCTAGCAACTGGCCGTTGTCGGTGACCTTGGCGACAAGGTTGCCGCTTTCGTTGTAGATGGCCACATCCTGTACTTTCTGCCCGGCAGGTCTGCTGGGGTCGTAGGAGAAGTGGACGCCGCCGATCTGGGCATAGCCACCGCTCTGCTGGGCAGATCCGGAGGAAAGACCGGCGGCGAATTCGAGGATGTTGAGCAATTGCTGTGGCGTGGCGTCGAACACCATCAGCTTGTTGTCGAAACGCAGGGCATTCTCCACATCCAACTGGGAAATGGCACCGGCTGGCTTGACGCCGGAGGCGGCAGGGGGAAGTTTTTCGCCCGATTCACCGATGGAGCCGATCGAGGCGCGGATGCCGCCGCCGTTCTTGAGGGAAGTCAGCACGGTGCCGGCGCTGAGGGCCTGACGGGCTTTGAACAGATTGGCGTCGGCGGTGATGTCGCCAAGGTTGACTTCCTGGGTGCGACCGAAGACCCGATCACCCTCCAGATACACATTGGTATAACCGAAGATGTTGCTGTCCTTGGAGACGATCACGTTGTTGATCGCCTGGGTGATGGCATTCACCTGGGAGCCGATGCTGCTGTTGGCCACGATCTGGGCCGCACTCTGGCTGGTGCCGTAGGCCGCTTGCAGGGTGGCCTCGATGGCGGCGTAGGCGCCGTTGAGGGCCGGGTTGAGTTTGGAAAGGAGGATCTCGCCATTGGCGTCAAACTCCACCACCAGACGGCCTAGGTAGGTGAACTCGGTGTCGGTGGTGACGATAAGAAGAGGTTTACTGTCGGCACCGGCGGTGACGATCGGGTAGGTGTCGACGAAGTTGCTGTCGTGGCCGTTGAAAGCCGCCGACACATCGGTGGCATCACCCAGGCGCTCGTGGCCTCCGCCGGCCACCATCACGTCGATCCCCGACACCAGGGGGGCCAGCAGCCTGTTGCGTTCGATCGTGTCGAGCTGGTCGAGCATCACGATCTTGTTGACCCCCAAAGCCCTCAGAGCATCGACGGCGGTCTGGATATAGGCGGCTACTTCCTGCAGATCGGAGGTGGAGGGGAGCCCGTCGTCCTTCGGAACGGTGCCGTTGGGGGAGCTCTTGCTCAGCAGGTCGTAGGTGGTAGCCCCCACCAGCCCGATCTTCTCTCCCCCTTCGGTGACGATGGCATAAGGAGCAATTTTGGCCTTGATGCTGCTGGCCTCCTTGCCGGCGAAGGCGTTGGTGCTGGTGCCGCCGATGGTGGCGTCGGACAGGCCGCGCAGGGAGCTGTCGCGGGCGAAATCGAGGTTGGCGGTGATGAAGGGGAACTGGGCACCGACCCAGTCGTCGGTCGTCGTTGTGGTGCTGTTGTTGTTGAAGGCGATGGCGCCCTGCAAGACGGGGGAACCGAGGTCGAATTCGTGATTGCCGAGGGCCGAGGCATCGGTGCCGTAGGCGTTGAAGATGGCGATGTCGGGGCGGCCGAGGGCGGTGCTGCCGATGCCGGGCACTGAGTTGAGGGAGGGGTCGGCGCCGCCGATCAGCCAGGGGCCGGGGATGGAGGTGTCGCCCTCGCCCAGCTTGAGAGTGTTGGCGTACTGATCGTCGAAGCGGTCGATCAGGGCCCCAAGGATCGGGGCGGTCTCGACGCCCAGCAGGCCGCTCTCGCCGTAATAGCTGAGGATCTGCAGGGTGTAGTTCGGTGGTGGCGGTGCGGGCAGATTAAACCGCGCAATTGTGGGGTCGTGGTCGCTCACCTGATCGGCAAATTCAGAATTCATGTGCACCACATCGAACCCATCCATTTGTGTGAAAAGGTTGGGACTGACCAGGATGTGGTCGAGAACCTGGGCATTACCTTGAAAGTTGTATGTGTAACGTTGATTCTGGGGAATCGTTTCTACCAGATTGGTGAGCGCGCTTTTTTTGAGAAGAGTAAGCGGGTTGGAAAATTCGAAGTCATTCAGATCTCCGGCCACGACCACATTCGCATCGGGGTTTCTCAGCAGAATGCCCCGCACGTAATCGCGCACGATGGTTGCCTGCTGATCCCGTTGCAGTTCGGAGTTGAGAGTGGGTGGCTGGTTTGGGCCGAACAGGGGTTGGTCACCGCCCTTGGAGTTGAAGTGATTTCCGATCACAGTTACTTGCTGGCCATTGAAGCTGAAGGTTCCCACCAGGGGCTTTCGGCTGCTGGCAAAGTCATCCCCTGGGAATGGGTCTGTCTCGCCTGGATTCGGGTCGGTAATGCGTTGCAGGCTGCCTTCCACGAAGCTCACACGATTCGGATTGAACAAAAAGCCCACCCGGATGTTCCCACCCGGTTCGCCGCCATCCTGGTTGTCGATGGGATTGATCTGCCGATAGTCGTAGTTGGGCCCCCCAGCGGCTGCGATCGCAGCAATCAGGGTCTCAAACGTGAGACTGGCGTCCACCACACCATTGTTGGTGGGGCCATTGTTGTCCTGGACCTCCTCTAGATTGAAGATGTCGGGGGAGCCGAGATTGTTGACAATGGCCGTTGCCAGAGCGGCAAATCGGGCAATCCCATCTCCAGGATCGAGATTCTCCACATTGAAGGTGGCTACCGTCAATTGACTGGCCGTCGCCGTGAGGGTAGTGACCTCCTTCTGCAGCGGCAATGCCGAGACGACTGTTGGTGCTGTCGTGACCAGTACTTCATAGTTGTTGAAGTCGTAACTCACGACACCGATGATCGTGCTGAGTTGAGTTCCAACATTCGACGCTGGTAGGGTGATGCTGTTGATCAGGTCATCAATCTGAATCCTCTCCGGGTTGAAGTCGGTCGGGATGATTAGGCTGCCGCCGTTTTGCGTGCGGTTAGTGGCATTGACCCCAATGTCTGCCAGCACCCAAACTTCTTCTGAGCTGCCAAAGCTGGCTGTGGGCGAGGTGGTGAGTGGATTGTTAATCTGAATCCTCATCCCTTCCAGACTTTCGTAGAAGTCAATGCCATCCTGGTCTGGGTTGGATGAGCCACTGTTCTCGACATTGCCGACATCGCTGCTGATCGACTGGCTCGGGATTGCCCGGCCACCGATGCCCAGAATGATGGCCTCAGGAAGTGGGTTACCACTGGAAACAATGTTGATGGAAGGACTTGTGATTTCGGTGATCGTAAGATTGTTGGGATTTCCGCCGGGCCGGAATTCTGTGACTGTGCCGGAGATCCGCAGTGCGTCACCCATAACGACACTGGGTGTCGAACCTGTGAAAATAAAAATTCCCTCCGATGTGGCCTCAATGCTGTCGGGAACAGGATCCTGCAAGTAGAAACCATTGGTGGCTACTGCCGTCACGACTCCTTCAAGACCAATGACGGACGATCCGTTCAGGGATGACACATGACCGCTGCCTTGGATGTCACGGATGCGAACCGATGGCCCCGCATCGTCATCCGTGATTACAGCAGTTGCAATGGTGCTTGGGCCCACAACGTATTCCCCGCTGGCTGCCAACGTCAGGATGACGGATTCATTCCCTTCAACATCGGTATCATCCACCGGAGTGAGTATCAGATCAACGAAAGATTGCCCGTCAGCGATGGTTACCGTACCGCTCAGGGGGAGAGTGTAATCAGTGCCGTTGGCTGCCTGTCCTCCACCAGAGGCCACGATGTAATTTACGCTGAGGGGATAAGTGTTCGGGCCTGTGCGACTGATCCGAAACGTGGCTGGGTCCTGTCCAGCTTCCGCCGCATTGGGATCGGTTGCCGTGATCGACACCGTAGGCAGGGTGGGTACCGTCGTGGACAGGGTGAAATCGTCGATCGCCAACCCATCGTCTGCTCCAGTAGCGTTGAAGTCTTGCCAGCGAAGCCAGAACGTTGCTCCAACTACAATATTGAGGCCTGTGATCGTAGCTGTGATGCGAGTCCGGTTGGCTGCCGCGTTGCCATCGAGTGCACCCACCATTCCCGTTGTCACCGGGGAATTGAAATCGAGAACATCAATATTCAGCCAAGTCCCTGTTGTCAACGAATTGGCATTCAGACTGTACTGAAAGTCAAGACGATCGGACCGGGACAATGTTCCCAGCCGCCACTGTTCGCCTGTGTAACTGATGGTCAATGTCGTTATGGGGTTTGAGCTGTTGTTGGTATAGCTGCTTCCTAACAGTGGGATCAGCGAGCCGGACTGCAGTCCACCTAGGGCTCTCTCTGTGCTCCCACTTGATCCATAACTGTAGATGTCACCGGTATTGGAGCTGCCAGTATCTGCCCCATACTGTTCATTATCTCTTGCGCCGCCGCCTGTCTCCGAAATTTCCCAGCCCTGTGGAAGTTGAGTATTGTTTATTGCAGTATTTGCCAGAGACTGGAAGTTCTGAGAATAGAACTCATTCAGGCTGATCGGCATTGGTTCTGACCGGTGAAATGGCGTCTCAAGGGAGTGGAGGACTTAACCACTCCAGATCGGCCACGCTTATTTGCTAACTATGCCTTTAGAAGTTTAACATCTGACTAAGGAGACGTTAATTCTCCTTTCGTGTTTGTGACGTGTCAGTGGGTCTGCTTCTTGCCTAGCTTGCCTGCGGAGTTTTGCTGTCGAAGCTCAGCCATGCGTGCGGGTGCGGATCCATACGCAACGATATTCACTATCTACAACTCTTTCTGTAGTTCTACCTGAAAGGTGAATCTTAAGACTATTGGATCTTGTTGGTTCTGATTAGTCAGGGCTTAACTGGCATGTCCACCTTCGCCAAGCCATTTCCAGATTATTGACAAAAATCTTTCAGGTGGCGAAAAGGAACCCGGAATGCTGATCCTGTGGTTGGGCCTTCTGCAGCAGCTATCCCCGCGTGGTGGTCCTGGTTTCTGCCGGCGCTTGCAAGTCCGCCCCATCAGTTGGGTGGCGGTGCTCTGAGGCCGGGCCTCCCGCCGGGGCTCCTCAGGGGGCTTCGGCGGCCATCACCCCAGCGGTTCGGCCTCCAAGAGTTCAACACCCTTACAGGCAGAGAAGCGTTGATCAAAGCTCAATACCGGCAAGGTACCGGCGCGGGCGGCGCGCGCAAGGATGAGCTGATCGGCCAGATCACCCTCCTGGCGGAAGTGCTCAAGGGCATCAATTACGCCATCGATGTTGTCGACCACCACGCCGCGGGTGCGCACCAGCCGCTCCAGCAGTCCGTGGCGCACCTGGCGCTCGAGCCCGTAACCGCGCAGCACCCACGCCACCTCCGCCAACACGACATCGGGGAGATAGACGCCACCGGTTGCGATCGCCTCCAGAAAAGCCTGCTCGGCAATCGGCGTCTGCCGAGGGTCGTCGCCGACCAGCAGGCGCACGATCACGTTGGTATCAAGCGTCCGCACGATCAGACACAGGCAGGGTCGGCATCAGCGGTGACGGCATCAGCGATGGCCTGGTCCATCTCCTCAAGGCTCAGGCTGCGGCGGACGCTGGGCCGATGGCGGAACAACTCCTCCGGCTCGTATTTGGAGGGCACCAGTACCAGCCGCCCCTGGCGGTCGATGCTTGCCTGCAGCCTGGCCCCTGGAGCCAGGCCGAGGGCATCGCGCAACGGCCTGGGGATGGTGAGCTGACCCTTGGAGGTGAGGGTGACGGTGTTCATGAGAGCATTGTAAGGCGAGTCGCCTTACTTTTCCGAGTACCTGGCGCACCCGTCTCCGTCCCCAGGCTCCAGACCGCCTGGCCGTTGGCCTGCTCATACACCTGCTGCGCCTTGACCTGGGCCTCCAGCCACGCAACAGACGATTCAGCCAGACAGGCGGAACCAGCCAGGAGCGAGCACCCCACCAGCAATGCCCCATCTACGAGCTGGCCCGTCAAACGTCATCCACTCCGCTGGAGTGCAACCACTCGCTGTTGGCATCAGCCGGAGGTGGTCTGGATCAATCCGCCTCCACCAGAAATTGGCATCAATCCAGCTAAGTTGGAGGCGGCCGCCTGATCGGCGGCAGGGACGTCAACTTTCCTGGCAGCTACCGTTCTGGCGACACCAATGGCCGCATCGATTGGATAGGTCGAGCCAATGGTCGGGCGTGGGGCCGTCACTCCGTACGGATGCGCGGGGCGTGATTCTTCAAGACGTTGCTGCTGCGTCGCCTAGGTAGCTCCATCGAGGCGGGCCGCAACACAGTGGGCAGGCTGCTCGGCACCGACGCCGCCTCCGAGGGCAGGTCGAAGACGCCGACTGGGAGACCTGTGCGAAAGTACTCAACCCATTCAGAGTGAGGGAGCTGATGGAGACGGGGTGGGGGTGAGAGGAAATTAACTCTATTTCTGAATAACAGGCTTTACAGGCTGTCCCGACGGTCCATCGTTGACAAGTCCTAAAGGATTGCTCTGATGCAGGCCAAGATAGAGAAGACCTGCAAGTGGAATCAAGATCAAAGACGCGACAACGCCAGCACCAACGCTGCTCTAAAAGGCTTTGGCTACAGTTAAAGAAGATACTTTGGCGTGAATAGAGCCAAGATGTTTAGCTTCAATGGCCTTGCGAATCTCGGGTTCAGCCTTCTTGACTTCCTGTTGGCGGTACCTTTCGACCGATCTCAAAGCCTGAAGCCTGAAAAGCTCAATCTTCTCCGGTGTGGAGTGATCGAGCGACCAATTGTGGATCTCCCTATCGGTTGCCTCTTTGCCATTGTTTTCCTTGTAAGCCTGTAGATAGGCAACCTTGGCCCTTTTGTATAGCGCGTAAGCAATCAGACCTGGAAGGTCTTCGTCGTCCCCGTTGACATATTTGTTGTATGCAAAGCCAAAAGTTCGCTGAGTCATCTCCTAAAATGAGGTTGTCTCTATGGGTTTCTGCGCTGCTCAGACTGAGAAGTTACGACCCCATCTCTCACGGCCTGCTGAAATGCTGTGCGCAGACCTTCAGCAACTTGCTCTTCGGTTTGGGCCTGGGG
>CAMCQR010000045.1 GCA_945877115.1 Synechococcus sp. UW140
AAGCTGTCGAGTTCCTCGATCAGGCCCTTTTCCAGGAACCATTTGAAGCTCGCCCGCTGTACCTCCACGAGATCGGGAAGGTAAGTGACGGTCTTGGCGACCTGGATCGCGCTGCTCATGCGGTGGACCTGCAGGAACGAAAAAGAAGGACGGACTGGAGGGGTCTCTGGTGTCAGATCGGCACAGATTCCCAGGGAAAACCCAAGGAGGATGCCGACACGAATAGCCGTCCCCCCGAGGGGGAACGGCTATTACGACCAATCCCTGTCACCGGATGGACCGGAGCAGAGCCGATTCGGCGGCTGCCGACGCGGAAGAAAGGGCTGGGGACACCAGGGCTTGAAGGACCAGGATGGAAATGGAAGCGTCTCCGCTGCCAGGCCAATCTCAAATCATACCTTGTCAAGCTTCAAGCGGAAAAGTGTCACGGCATTGGCGGAGCTGCTCAGGGCCAGGCTGGCCAGGCTTTCGCCCCGCAGCTCCGCCACCCGCTTGGCCACCAGGGCCACATGGGCGGGCTCATTGCGCTGACCCCGGCGCGGAACCGGAGCCAGGAAGGGGCAATCGGTTTCCACCAAGAGGCGCTCGGCCGGGACTCGACGGGCGCATTCATGGGTATCCAGCGCCTTGGGGAAGGTCACCGTGCCGCTGAAGCTGATGAAAAAGCCCAGTTCCAGAAAGCTCTCCATCTCCGCAGGGGTGCCCCCCCAACAGTGCATGACCCCCCTCAGAACTGCGCCCTGGCGATGGCGTTGCCGCAGTTCGGCCAGCATGGGCTCGGCGGCATCCCGGCAATGGATGATCACGGGGAGATCCAGATCGAGCGCCAGATCAAGCTGGGGCCCCAACATGGCCAGCTGCTGTTCGAGATTCTTCTGGCGATAGAGATCCAAGCCGAGCTCCCCGATGGCCACGACCCGATCGTCGGCCAGGGCGGCCTCCCGCAGCACCATCGGCGTATCGGCCTGCCAGTGCTCGGTGTCCAGGGGGTGGACACCCACCGAGTAGCGCATTTCAGGGAAGCGATCCGCCAGGGCGCGGATGGCCGGAATCTCCCCCGGTTCGACGCAGGCATGGACCAGGGCCCGCACTCCGGCCTGGCGCCAGCGGGCGGCCACCCCATCGAGATCATCATCGAACTGTCGGAAAACGATGTGGCAATGGGAATCCACCAGTGCAGGGGCTGGCGCGGCCCCGGCACTGCTATTGGGATCAACGACAGGCAAGGAGACCATGGAGGCGGATGGGCCCAAGAGTTACCCATTGTGGCCAGGGCCTACGGCGCGCTGCCGACCAGGGCACCGGACCCTAGCCTCAGGCGACGATGCGAAATAAGAGCTTGATTGCGTTCGGCTCCCACCCCACGGCCGCCCCGACTCCCGTGGCCCTGACCTGCCTAGCGGACGGTGAAGCCGCCGGCGCCCGACTCGACGCCATTGCCGCCCGTACCGGCCATGGCCAGCGGCGCCAGGAAGAGGAGAAGGTGGCGGCCATCCTGGAGCAGGTGCGCCTCGGGGGAGACGCCGCCTTACTCGACCTCAGCGAACGGTTCGACGGTGTGCGGCCCCAGCCCCTCCGTTTGGACAGCACCCAACTGCAGGCCGCCTGGGAATCCACAACCATCGAGCTTCGCCAAGCCCTGGAGCTGGCCCATCGCCGCATTCTCGATTTTCACCGCCGCCAGCTGCCCGCTGACCTGGCCGTGGTCGGTCCCCATGGCGAAAAGCTTGGCCGCCGCTGGCGGCCGGTGCAGAGGGCTGGGCTTTATGTGCCCGGTGGTCGAGCGGCCTATCCCAGCACCGTGTTGATGAACGCTGTTCCGGCCCGGGTCGCTGGCGTCGAACGCATCGTGATGGTGACCCCACCGGGTCCGGGCGGGGCACCTAACCCAACGGTCATGGCCGCAGCCCATCTCTGTGGCATCAGCGAAGTCATCCAGGTCGGCGGAGCCCAGGCGATCGCCGCCCTGGCCTGGGGTACGGAAACCGTGCCCCGGGTAGATGTGATCAGCGGGCCGGGCAACCTCTGGGTGACCTTGGCCAAAAAAGCGGTGTACGGCCAGGTGGGCATCGACTCCCTGGCAGGCCCCAGCGAGGTCCTGGTCATTGCTGACCACACGGCCAGAGCAGGGCAGGTTGCCGCCGACCTGATGGCCCAAGCCGAACACGATCCCCTGGCGGCGGCGATCCTGATCACCACCAGCGCCGAACTGGCGGCGGCTGTCCCCAGGGCCATTGACGCCCAACTGGCAAACCACCCAAGGGCGACCATCACCCGTACAGCCCTGGAAGATTGGGGTCTAATCGTGGTCTGTGAAGACCTCGAGGCCGCGGCCCGCCTCAGTGACCGCTTCGCCCCCGAGCACCTGGAGCTGCTGGTGGAGCATCCCGAACCCCTAGCCGAGCACATCCGCCACGCCGGGGCCATCTTTCTTGGACCCTGGAGTCCAGAGGCCGTGGGGGATTACCTGGCCGGTCCCAACCACACCCTCCCTACCAGCGGCACCGCCCGCTTCAGTGGTGCCTTGAGCGTCGAAACCTTCCTGCGCCACACCAGTTTGATCGGCTTCAACCGCGCCGCTCTAGAGGCCACCGGCCCGGCGGTGATCACCTTGGCCGAAAGCGAAGGGCTGCACAGCCACGCCGAGTCAGTCAAGCAACGGTTGGCTTGCCCCTGAGGCCCCCGCGGGGTCGGCCACCATGGCCTCGGCCAGGGCCTCAATGGCCTCCGCCAGCCTTGGCGCGGCAACGGCCAACCTCAAATCCTGAACGTGGACCCCATGGGCCCTTTTGGGGCAATCGGGATCGCGATCCAGGCAACTGATCTGGCGGTAATCCAGGCGTTGTTGCTGAAACTGGTAGACGAAATTGCGATTCAAGCGCCGATCGATGGGACCCAGACCAATCAGGGGCCGGCCGGCGAAGGCCTCTCCGAAATACATCAGCAGGTGCATGGCACTTCCGACACATCCGGCGATGATCGGGGCCCCGGACAGTAACCGCAATTGTTCTGGCAGGGGCAGGGTTTCGGGATAAACGACGTTCCAGCCACGCCGCCGCAACTCCGCTTCCAGCAGGTCCTCGCCGGCCACGAGGCGACATTCGGGGGGCAAGCGGGATCGACCCAGGTAAAGCCTCGCCTGACCCGGGTCCGCTGCGGTCCGACCCCCAAGCCCCCCCTGGCCAGCCAAAGGTCCAGCCAGGTGGTAGAGGCGATCAAGCAGGCGCCGCACCGCCAGGAAATGGCGACGATCCACGGCGCAGCGATTGATCATGCTGGGTCTGGGAATCAGCACCCTGGGGCAAAACAGGGGCCTGAGCAACGACCGGGTCGAGCGGATGCGGTGGGGCTTCAGGCCCAATAAAGAACGCACTGGCTCAATCGCCTGGTCCGAATCCGCCGCCAGCACCACGGTGGCCTGGGCCGCCGTGGTCGCCAGCAGTTCCACCTCCGGATCCAGCAATAGGGAGAGGTGGGCGGCCGCTTCGGTCAGCAGGTGGCCGAAAATCTCAAAACGGGCATAGGGCAAAAAAAGGATCTCGCCGCCCCAATCCAGGCCACTGGCCTCAGGAACCGCCTGGGCTTGCGGTTCGCCGTAGGCGTACTCCGAAGCCCCGGGGCCGCGCCTGAGAAAGCTTTCTGGGATCGGCCGGCCCAGGCGATCAAAGACCCCATGGGCCCCGGGAAATACCAGGCCATCGTGGAACTCGATCAACCCCTCAGGCGCCGAGCCAGGTGCGGGGCATCGAAAATCGTCCAGGGTCAGAACCTCAAGGTCCTGGAGCGAAACGGGGGTCTTCACCGTGGAGCGCTCTACGGATCGGGTTGATCCATCAGCGACGGATCAGATCGCGCACCCGGGCTTCGCCTGCAACGATCTCGCCAACAAGCACCTGGTCGGCGAGATTCACAAACAGTCCGTTTTCGAGAACACCAGGCAGGTTGTTGATCGTGGATTCAAGGGTGGCCGGGTCGGCGATACCACCCGCAAATCTGACATCCAGCACCAGGTTTCCCTGATCCGTCACCACTGGCCCAGCCTTACGAACGGCCATGCGCAGCTCCGATTCACCACCCAGGGCGGCCAGTTCAGCCTTCACCTGACGCCAGGCCCCAGGCAATACCTCTACGGGCAGAAGAAAGGACAGGTTGAGCCGCTCCACCAACTTGCCGGCATCCACAACCACAACGAAACGTTTGGCCCGTCGAGCCACCAGCTTCTCTTGAACATGGCAGGCTCCTCCCCCCTTGATCAGCTGAAAACCAGGATCAACCTCATCGGCCCCATCAATGGCGAGGTCGATGTGATCGATCGCGTTGAGGCTCTTGAGGGGAATTCCCAACTCGGCTGCGAGGACCTCCCCTTGAAAGGACGTGGTCACGCCGGTGATGTCACGTAAGGCGCCGCTACGGAGCTTCTCTCCCAAGGCCTCGATCATCAGCGCCGCCGTAGATCCGGAGCCCAGGCCAAGCACCATGCCGTCCTGAATTTGCCCAACTGCGGCATCAGCGACGGCTTGCTTCATCCGTTGCTGAAGATCGTCAATCACCACCCGTTACCTCTGAAACCGAGCGGCGTGACGGTAGCAAGGGGACTGCCCTGGGGCAGGGGCCCATCAGGCCGCAGCGGCCCCAGCGCCCGTACCCGGCTCAAGAACTTGCTTAACCGCGGCACTGAGCCTGGATTTTTGGTTGGAGCCCGTATTGCGATGCATTACACCCACCTTCACAGCCTTGTCGATCTTGCTGAAGGCGGCGTTCAGGGAGGACTCAACGACGGCCTTGGACTCAGGACCAGGCTTTTGGCCGTAGGTGCTGCAAGCAACAAAGCAGCGCTTCATCAGGGTGCGGAGGGCCGACTTGTAGGTGCGGTTGCGCAGCCGGTTGCGCTCGGCGATCTCGATGCGCTTCTTGGACGACTTGTTATTGGCCACAGCGGGTTCGCAGCGAATTCAACGAAGGACGATCCTACATTGCCCCTTTGCCCCGCCTTCGAGGCTGGATCAACATTGGGATGGCAGGGAGGATAGAAGGGCCATTGCCCCAGCCGGTTGCCATGTCCGCCCCATACCCCCAGCTTTCGAAGGATCTCCACCTATCGGGGCCCGGTCCTAAGCGCATCCTGGCCCTGGATGGGGGTGGTCTGAGGGGAATCCTGACGCTCGGGTACCTTGAGGCCATCGAGCAGTTACTGCGGCAACGCCACGGCAACGATCCCGGCTTCCGCCTCAGCGACTATTTCGATCTGATCGCCGGCACATCGACAGGGGCCATCATTGCCGCCTGCCTGGCCTTGGGGATGTCCGTGGGGGAAGTGCTTGAGAAATACCAGAATCTGGGCCGCAACGTCTTCAGCCGGGACTGGTTGCGCGACGGGATCATCCGCGCCCGTTATAACAAAGAGCGTCTGGAAACCGAACTCAAGACGGTCTTCGGCAGTGACACCACCCTGGGGAGCGACCACCTGCGCACGGGGCTGCTGGTGATGTCCAAGCGACTGGATACGGGCAGCCCCTGGCCAATGTCCAACAACCCCAGGGGAAAGTTCTACCGCAATACTGACAGCACAAGCCATTGGATTTCCAACGCGGACTATCCGCTCTGGAAGGTGGTGCGGGCCTCCTCGGCGGCGCCCACATTCTTTGACCCGGAAGAAATTACAATTATTGAACAGCCCGGCATGAAACCCGAAAAGGGTGAATTCGTCGATGGGGGCGTCAGCCCATTCAACAACCCAGCGCTCCAGGCTTTTCTCTTTGCCACCCTTAAAGGCTACCACCTGGATTGGTCCAGTGGCGCCGAAAACCTGTTACTGGTGTCCGTGGGGACTGGGCTCACCGATCTGAGCAATGACACCACAAGTATTGCTGCGGCAGGAGCGATCACAGCGTTGAAGAGTCTGATGAATGACTGCGCAACCCTTGTGGAAACAATGATGCAATGGCTCTCTACCAGCGCATCGAGCCGGGTCATCGACAGTGAATGTGGTGATCTGGATGGCGACGTCCTTGGAGGCAAGCCTATGCTGACTTACCTACGCTACAATATGGCCCTCACTAAGGAGAATGCAATCTCACTCTGCCCCGATCTGGCACTTAGGCTTGGAGAGAAGCTAAACAATATCAGCGCAATGGATAACACGGAAACCATGGATCTCATGCTTGCCATGGTCCGCAAACTTGCCCCAGACAGTGTCCACGACAGCCAATTTCAGCCTCGATTCAACCTTTCCCATGCCTGATGCTATCCCCAACATCCAGGAAAATCCAGTAAAGCGCTATGTCAAGCGAGCCAACCAAGCGGTGACAGCCGTTCAGATAAACCTGGACATTCAGGGTTTCAGCTACCAGAAATGGGGCAGCCAACAGCATTGCAAAAAGGGTGACTGGCTAGTGGAGAACAACGGAGATATCTACACAGTTACCGCAGAGAGCTTTGCCACAACCTACAAACCCATTGGCCCCGGACGGTACATTAAAAAAGCACCAGTCTGGGCCGAAATCGCCACACTTGATGGAGCCATCAAGACCCAAGAAGGCGAGAGTTTTTACCGGGCAGGAGACTATTTAGTCTACAACCGGGAAAATTATCAAGATGGCTATACGATGACTGCTGAAGTCTTTGAAAAGATGTACGAACCCTTCTCTGATCCATGAACTGCTCTGGTCCGGGCCTGGGCCGTGGAAGGGCCCAGGCCCGGCAACCCTCTCATCCAGGAGATTGGCCATGGGGGGATTGGCCATGGGGTGATTGGCCCTGCTGGGGCAAGGCAGCCGGCCGGATCGAGAGTTGAATCTCCCGCTGGCCCCTGACCACCTTGAGAGGCAGGGGTTCGCCAACCTTGGCCTGTTCAACCCTCTTGAGCAGATCAGCGGGCGTCGCTACCCGGTCCGCAGCAATCGAAACCACCAGGTCCCCCCGCTTCATTCCCGAGGCCTCAGCCGGGCTTTGGGGAAGCACCTTCTGAACCAGGGCGCCGTCACGCTCGGGAAGTTGCAGCAAGGCATTGGGATCCTGATTGTTCTCCCGGGCCACCCTTGCTGTCAGCGGCACCAGCTGGAGACCCAAATAGGGATGGATCACCTTGCCACCGGTGGCCAATTGATCAGCCACCCGTTTGGCCAGGTTGATCGGAATCGCGAAACCCAGGCCCGCTCCTGGGCCGGATCGCACGAGGGTATTGATGCCGATCACCTCCCCACTGGCATTGATCAGCGGCCCCCCGGAATTGCCGGGGTTGATGGCGGCATCGGTCTGGATCAGATCCAGTCGTTTGTCAGCAAAGCCGAGACTGTTGATATCCCGGTGCAGGCTGCTGACAATGCCGAGGGTGACGGTCCTTTCAAGGCCGTAGGGGCTCCCCAGGGCAATGGCCCAGTCGCCCACTTCCAAGGCTTCGGAGTCGCCGATGGGGGCCGCCTTGAGATCACCCCCTTGGGAGGGCAACCGCACGACCGCAAGATCGGTCACCGGATCAGCCCCGACCACCGTGGCATCCACCTGGTGACCATCGGCAAAGGTGATAGCCACACCATCGACTTGGTCGACGACATGGGCATTGGTCAGGACCAGACCCTGGGCCGCGTCGATCACCACCCCAGACCCCTGACCCCGCTCCCGCATCGAGGTTGAGGGATCTCCCATCAAATCCCGCAGCAACGGATCGAGCATGGTCGGATCAAAGGCGGGCCTGGCCACCTGGCGTTCCGTATCAATCCGGACGACAGCCGGAGACACCCGACGGGCCGCCTCAGCCACAAAACTATGGCCGGTACTGGCCCCAGCCTGGGATAAACCAGAGGGAGAGGGCTCGGCGATGAGGGCGAGGGCCGGCGAGGGACTCCAAGGGGTCAACATCACCAAGGCGGCCAGCAAAATGGTCAGCACAGGGCGGACCCATTGGCGATAAAGCTTGATCAGGGCAGGAACTCCCGAACATTTCTTGAATCTGAAACTAGTGGGATTCCTGTCAAGTCCGGCGGGGCCATTCATGCCGGATTCCCCCCGCTGGGCGAACCCCGGCCGGCACGCCCAGGAACCCCAGCAGAGTGCATGGCCTGGCCAAGCCATGAAGAATTCTCATTTTCACGGCCCTCCAGCCAGGGTCGGCGCCCACCAGTGGGATTAGCCCACCTAAGTTGCCTCTAACCCTGCGCCGGTCATGGTCACAAATTCTCCAGGCAGCCGGCGACGCTGCACCCTCTGCGAAGTTGAGATCCAATCCTTGGCAGCCGGCCAGGATCTTGTCCATTTCAGCCTGGGGGCACCAGGAACCCGAGCCAAACTGTGGGCCAGGGTGTGTCAGTACCTACGCACTCCCGAACAGTGCACCCAGTGCCTCAACCAGGACCCGCGCCTGCGGGGACAAGTCAGCAACAGCGATTACTTCGCCGAACCTCCCGTTCTTGACGTGCCCAGCTCCCTCTGAACCGGGCCAATCCCTCCACCCCGGTCCCCTAAGGTGATGGCTTGCCCGCCGGGCATTACCCCTTCCGCCCCTGCGCCGTTTCTCCGGCCAGCGCCATGGGGGGGCAGTTTGACAACTGCAGCTGCGGCGGTCCGCCCCAGCTCTTGTCTCCCTTGCCCCACCCGCTTCTTGCTGATCTAGAACGCTTGGCTGCCCATGGGGCCATCGCGGCCGATCTTCAAGTCGTCGCGGTCCATCTCCACACCCACCGCATCCCCATGACGGTGCAAGTGATGGTGAGGCGATCCGATGGCAGCGATGTCAGCCTTGATGCCTGCGCGGCCTTCAGCGGCCCCCTCGGTGAGGCCCTGGAGAGTTCAGCCCTGCTGGACAGCCCCTACGTGTTGGAGGTGAGCAGCCCCGGCATCGCTGAAGAGCTCACGAGCGATCGTGATTTCATCAGCTTTCGTGGTTTTCCGGTGGCGGTGACCCTGGGCGATGGGCAAGGGGCCGAACAGATCCGCGAAGGTCTCCTCCTCGGACGTGACGCGATGGAGATTCAGCTGAATGTGCGCGGACGCACCCAGCGCCTGAATCGCGCCGCGGTGACCCACGTACGCCTGGTCAGCCCCCGCGACGGCCCCTGATGCAGCAGAACCTCTCGTCCAAGGCGACCCCCATCCATTTTTCCACCCTCCCTTACTTTCTCTATCCCCATGGCCCTGGTTCTGCTGCCCGGTCTGAACAACTTGATCGAGGACATCAGCGAAGAAAAAAAGCTGTCCCCCCAGGTGGTGGAGGCGGCCCTGCGGGAAGCCTTACTGAAAGGCTACGAGCGCTATCGCAGAACCCTCTATCTGGGCATCAGCGAAGATCCCTTTGAAGAGGATTATTTCAGTAATTTCGATGTAGCCCTGGATCTCGATGAAGAAGGCTATCGGGTCTTAGCCAGTAAAATCATCGTTGAAGAGGTCGAGAGCGAAGATCACCAGATTTCAATCGATGAAGTCAGGCAAGTCGCCGACGACGCCCAAACTGGCGACACAGTTGTGCTTGATGTCACCCCGGAAAAAGATGACTTCGGGCGGATGGCTGCCTCCACGACCAAGCAGGTGCTGGCCCAAAAACTACGGGATCAACAGCGCCGCATGATTCAGGAGGAATTCGCCGACCTTGAGGATCCGGTGCTCACGGCGCGAGTGATTCGCTTCGAACGTCAATCGGTCATCATGGGCGTCAGTTCCGGCTTAGGCCGCCCTGAGGTGGAGGCCGAACTGCCGCGGCGGGACCAATTGCCGAACGATAACTACAGGGCCAATGCCACCTTCAAGGTTTTCCTGAAAGAGGTGAGCGAGGTCCCTCGCCGGGGGCCGCAACTGTTTATCTCCCGCTCCAATGCGGGCTTAGTCGTCTATCTCTTTGAAAATGAAGTTCCCGAAATTCAAGAGGGATCAGTGCGCATCGTCGCCGTTGCCCGGGAAGCCAATCCACCCTCCCGTTCCGTAGGACCACGGACCAAAGTGGCCGTCGATAGTGTTGAAAGGGAAGTCGATCCCGTCGGTGCCTGTATCGGGGCCAGGGGTTCTCGCATTCAGCAGGTGGTCAATGAGTTACGTGGCGAGAAGATTGATGTCATTCGTTGGTCCCCTGACCCCGGCGAATACATTGCCCACTCCCTCAGTCCTGCCCGCGTCGATAGGGTACGGCTCGTCGATCCTGAGGGTCACCATGCCCATGTGCTCGTACCGCCTGACCAACTCAGTTTGGCCATTGGTCGCGAAGGTCAGAACGTGCGCCTCGCCGCAAGATTGACGGGTTGGAAAATCGACATCAAGAATTCCCAGGAATACAACCAGACATCGGAGGACGAAACCGTCGCCGTTCTCATTGGCCAAAGGCAAGAAGAAGAAGCCCTGCAGGCGGAAGCTGAGGCCAGACTGGCCGCAGAACAAGCCACAAGAGCCGAGGAGGACGCACGCCTCCGGGAGCTGTACCCATTGCCCGAAGACGAGTATGAGGACGAGAACCATGGGAGTGTCGACCTGGCGCCAAGTGCCGATGTCGCCCTCAACGACGCCCCCGCAGAAACCGATACGCTCATCGAAAGGTGAGGGTCTATCGCCCGGTACTACGCCGATGTGTGGCCTGTAGGACCCTGGCGGACCGCCGCCATCTTTTGCGAATCATCCGCCTGGCTGGCGGAGGGTTCGCCCTAGATCTGGGCATGGGCCGCTCGGCCTACGTCTGCCCCAGCCATGATTGTCTGCAGGACACCCAACGGCGCAGACGCCTACAGAAGGCCCTGCGCTGCCAGGTGCCCGCCTCGCTACTGGAAAGCCTGCAGGCTCGCCTACAGCAGCCCCTGAGGCAAGATGAGGCATGGCCCTCGTCCGACTGTGGCCCGGACACCGCGGTTACCCCCGACCGAATCAGAGACCTGAATGACCACCAGCGGCAAAATGAGGATTTATGAGTTGTCCAGGGACCTGGGCCTGGACAACAAGGACGTGCTCGACGCCGCCGAGACCCTGTCCATCCCGGCACGCAGCCATAGCAGCTCCATCAGCGAAGATGAAGCTGGTCGGATCCGGGCACTGATCCGTACCAAAAGCAACGGTGGCGGAGCTGCCCCTACGCCAGCCCCTAACGCCATCCTGGCCGTGAAGAAGGCGAACCAAGGAACCGGGGCATCTTCAGGGACTGAACGTCTTGCCCCCCCATCCAAACCTTTGGCAGCCTCTCCACCTGCGGTGGCCGCAGCTCCTGCACGGCCAGCCCCAGCACCGACCCAGGCCGCATCAGCACCCGTAAGCCCACCGAGCCGACCCGCCGAAATCGTCAACCCACCCTCCGTCCGGCCCCTGCCTGCCAAGCCAACAGCATCTGGAGCGGCCCGACCCCAGGCGGTTCGCCCCCCGGCGAATCCGCCAACTCCCAGGCAGGAAGCTGCCGTTGCTCCTGACGACAGCCACGAATCGGCACCGGCCCAGACTGGCGCCGTATCGACGGCGGGATCACCTGCACCAGCCTCCGCAGAGCGACCTGCCGCACCTTCCCCCCGGCCGGTCCAGGAGGTGCGTCGACCCGAGTCAACCAAACCGACAGCGGCACCCCGGCCCCCGGTTTCGCCCTCACCGCGCCCCGAAGGCAGTCAGCGCCCCGCACCGCCGAGCCCCGGTCCCCGTGCTGCCGGTTCCCCCATGCGCCCGCCCGCGGTCAGTGGGGGAACGCGGCCCCAACTGGTAGGCCGTCCCCAACCAGGCGGCACGGCCCCCACCACCCCTGGTAACAAACCGTCTCCTCCGGTCATCAAGGCTGCGGCACCCTCGGTCAAACCGCCGCCACCCCCTTCGGTGCGGCCTGCCCCACCAGCCGTACGGCCGGCCCCGCCTTCGGCCCGCCCCGCCCCACCGTCCGTACGGCCCGCCCCCCCCTCTTCCCGGTCCCAAAGACCCGGCGCTCCAGCCCCGGTGCGCGCAGGTTCGGCCGGCAGTCGGCCCGCGGCACCCGGTGCACGCCCCTCCCCGGGCCCCGGACGGCCAGGGGCCACTCCTTTGGAGCTGGTGGGCAAGCCCATCCGCCGGGACAGTGCCGGTCCAGGTACCCCCACTAGCAGCGGTCGGCCGGGTATGCCGGCTGGCATGCGCAAGCCGATGGCACCGGGCGAGCTCATGCAGCTGCAGAAGCCCAACGGTCGTCCCGCACCTCCCGCCCCCCGCCGCCAAGGAACCGAGAGCGCTGGCGGTGACACCGAGCTTGTACGCCCCACAGCCGCTCCCACGGCTGCTCCCCCCAAACGCCCCGGTTTCCGGGCGCCAGTGGCGGGGGCTCCCTCCACCCGGGCCCGACGTCCTGACTGGGATGACAGCGCAAAACTGGAAGCGTTGCGCAGCCGTTCGCCCCAGAAACAACGCCAGAAAGTCCACATCATCGGCGAAAATGATGATGCGCTGACGGCCGAAACCGGTGGCTATGCCGGCGAACAGGAAGCACTAGTGCTCCAGGCGAGCCTGGCCAGGCCCGCCAAACCCCGCAGCAACGCAGCGGTCGCGATCAAGCCAATGGTGGCCGTTCGCAAGCGCAAAAAAGAAACCACCCGCCAACGTCAGCGTCGCCGCGCCATGGAGCTGCGGGCGGCCCGGGAAGCCAAGTCCCAGCGCCCCGAGATGTTGATCGTGCCGGAGGGCAACCTCACGGTGCAGGAACTGGCGGACCGCTTAGGAGTCGAAAGCTCCGAGATCATCAAGTCCTTGTTCTTTAAGGGCATCATTGCCACCGTGACCCAGACCCTCGATCTCCCCACGATCGAGACCGTTTCGGACGAATTCGGCGTTCCTGTCCTCGAAGACGACGTGGAATCCGCGGCTAAGAAAACCGTGGAGATGATCGAAACCAGCGATCTGGCCCACCTGATCCGGCGTCCGCCGGTGGTCACGGTGATGGGTCACGTCGACCACGGCAAGACCAGCCTGCTGGACGCCATCCGTAAGACCAGGGTGGCCGCCGGGGAAGCCGGGGGTATCACCCAGCACATCGGTGCGTACCAGGTGGAGGTGTCCTCTGGAGGCGAAGAACACCGCATCACGTTCCTCGATACCCCAGGGCACGAGGCCTTCACCGCGATGCGCGCCCGTGGCACCAAGGTCACCGACATCGCCGTCCTGGTCGTTGCCGCCGACGATGGTGTCCGGCCCCAGACCCTGGAAGCCATCAGCCACGCCAGGGCCGCTGAGGTGCCGATCGTGGTGGCCATCAACAAAATCGACAAGGAGGGGGCCTCCCCCGATCGGGTCAAGCAGGAACTCTCCGGCCACGACCTCGTTGCGGAAGATTGGGGGGGCAACACCGTGATGGTGCCGGTGAGCGCCATCAAGGGCGAGAACATCGACAAACTTCTCGAAATGATCCTGTTGGTCTCCGATGTCGAAGACCTTCGGGCCAATCCCGATCGCATGGCACGGGGCACCGTGATTGAGGCCCACCTGGATAAGGCCAAGGGCCCCGTGGCCACCTTGCTGATCCAAAACGGCACCCTGCGCGCTGGCAATGTTCTGGCGGCCGGTCCTGTGCTCGGCAAGGTTCGAGCCATGGTGGATGACACCGGCAAGCGGGTCAAAGAGGCCGGTCCCTCCAGCGCTGTCGAAGCGCTTGGCTTCAGCGAAGTGCCCACTGCCGGCGATGAGTTTGAGGTTTACCTCGACGAGAAGACGGCTCGGGCCGTGGTTGGGGATAGGGCCAATGAAGCCCGCGCCACCCGACTGGCCCAGCAGATGGCCTCCCGCCGGGTCTCCTTGGCCTCTATGTCAAGCCAGGCCAGCGAGGGCGAACTCAAGGAGCTCAACCTCATCTTGAAAGCCGATGTGCAGGGGAGTGTGGAAGCCATTCTTGGGGCCCTCGAGCAGTTGCCCCAGGAAGAGGTCCAAGTCCGGGTTCTGCTCTCGGCCCCTGGCGAGATCACCGAAACCGATGTCGACCTAGCCGCCGCATCCGGAGCTGTCATTGTTGGGTTCAATACCTCCATGGCCTCAGGTGCCAAACGGGCTGCCGACCTTACCGGTGTGGATGTGCGGGACTACGACGTCATCTACAAACTGCTGGAAGACATCCAGCTCGCCATGGAAGGTCTGCTTGAACCCGAGTTGGTAGAAGAGACCCTGGGCGAGGCCGAGGTTCGGGCCGTGTTCAGCATCGGTAAAAGTGCCGTGGCCGGTTGCTATGTCACCAGCGGCAAGCTGCAGCGCAACTGCAAGGTGCGCATCCGACGGGGCAAGGAGCTGGTCTATGAGGGCGACCTCGACTCAGTCCGTCGCAACAAGGACGATGTCAAGGAGGTGGCCACCGGCTTCGAATGCGGCATCGGCTGCGAACGTTTCTCGTCCTGGCAAGACGGTGATCGCGTCGAGGCCTATCGCCTGGTCACCCAACGCCGCACCCTGGCCGGCTAAATCGCGTGAACCCGCGCGCCGAACCGATGTTGTGGTTGCAACTGGTCTCCCTTGGGGTTCTCCCCTTGGAGGCCCTGTTGCTACTACTGCTGCTCGGTGGCCAGGACCCCGGACCCTGGCCTGGCCTGGAAAGGTTGTTGTGCTGGATGCTCGGTGCGCTGGCACCAGCCTTGCTTTTATGGCAGCGTCCAGCCGATGTCTGGTCGCTGCTGCTGCTCCAGACCCCATTAAGGGGACGCAGACCCCTGCAACAGCGTCTGAGTCGCCTCCAGGAGGGGGTGGGCCTTCGTCTTGGCTTAATCCTTGGCACGTTGCTGCTGCTTCCCCTGCTGTGGTGGATCGACAACCACGCGGGCTTGGCCCATTCCTATTCACCCCTGTCCACAAGCCCCCGACTAGTAGCCCTGCTGCTGTCAGCCGCCGTTCTGGCCTTGATGCTTTGGCAATGGCAACAACTGCTGCAGGCCGTCTGGCTACTCAGCCGGCCGATCGACACCTTGACCACGGTGCCGGCCATGACCAACGAGGCCATGGCCCAACAACGACTCAGCCTGGGGCTGCCCCTGCTGCTTCTCGCCTCTTTTGAAGGGGAAGTCCAAGCCAGCTCTGATTCTCCGCCCCCCAGGACCACGCCAGCCGCCACAGCTAACGAAGCCGACGAGGAGCAGGCTTCATGGATCCCCGGGGGGGACATCGCCGACCTCCCGGTTGCGATCCCACCAGAGCAGCCCGCCGCAAACCAGAACGGCGACGGTCTGGATCAAGAGATCCGTTGAGGCCACCTCAGCGCCCGAAGAGAGCCTCAAAGCCATCGTCGCCAGGCCGAGTGAGGCGGAAGCCAGCAGGGCAAACCACAGGGCCCTACGGAGACCTCTCCATGGGGTGCGGGCCTCGAGCAGGAGGCGGCGACGCAACTCAGGATCCAGATCGGAACGCGGTGGCAAGGCCATGGCAACGGAGGGAGGGGGGCGAATGCTAATTTCTTGAGGTTGCCGGTGTAGCTCAGTGGTAGAGCAACTGATTCGTAATCAGTAGGTCGCAGGTTCAAATCCAGTCACCGGCTTTTTCCCTTCTTTTGGTCTTCCAAAAGGCTTCTCGTCATTAGTGCTATTAATAATTCAAAGCGACTCTTGAATCAACTGGTAGAAACGCGCCAATACAATGGCGGTGAGATCAAAAACCATAAAAGAATGAACCATCACCAATAACCTTCCAAATTTACTAACCCCCACAAATGTCGAACCCTGGGCACTGGAATGAACGATCTTCAGCAAAGCCATAAAGGAAGTATGATAGTAATCGAACCAACCCACTCGCAGCGAGGAATCAATTCCCTCCAATTCAACAACCCTGGAGGATTGCCCACTAGCCAGTCTATCAACTCGCCAGAATATCCAAGCCCAGGCAAAGGCAAAATACAAAACATAAGTAACCGCTTGGCCAATTAAAAGCCTTGGATTCGATGAGTCCGTCAACAAAAGATAATTTATCTTGACAAAGTGTATCGCCAAGTTGGCGACCGCCCAGCAACCCAGTACATCAAAGATTAAACCTGGAATGGCGGAACGCCTCAAAAGTATAATATAAAGAGATGGAATTAATAGAATATATATAATAAAAACCGGATTCCTGAGGGCCATGGCCAAATCAGCGGCGCTTATATGAAGAACTTGTTTTATTTTTATGCCCTGATTGATCTGGACCGCATCAACCGCCCCTGCGAACTGAAACATTGCAATGCGAATGGCCCCCATTATCGCAAAGGTATGGAGCTCGTACCATTGGTCTCGCTGGGTCGTTCGCCCCCGTGTCCAATTAAACATACGCCCCAAGCCTCAGATCAGTCATCGATCAAGAAAAAAGCCACCAAAGATAGTCCTTGGCGGCGCGATGGAAAACTAGGCAAGAGAGAAAATTAATCTTACATTCAATAATCGTGATATTCTCAAATCTCTTGGGGGAAGCGAGAACTATCAATACGAATTCGTCGACGGGTTGAATTCCCTTGTCCTTTGAACAACCCTCCAAGCATATTGTCTCGGATGGAGCGGAAATTCTTGCGAAGACTGCGGCGATTGCTGCGACCCATGGATGCTGCTGCAAAGGCCGTGCCAAAACCAACAGAAAGCAGACAGACTCGAAGGGTGCTCTGAATCAATTTCCAGGCTTGATCCCGAAGGATAGGCATGGGATGCTCCTGGGCAAGTGCCTCAGATTGATCGAGCTGATCTTTGAGGGACAAGGTAAGGACCGCGAAAGGCTGAGATTTGGCAGCTTCAGTCAGGGCGGGGGCTTTCAGAGCTTTGAGATTGGCCTGCAGGTCATCAAGGGAACCCGAACTATCCACGGCACGGCGTAGCTCCTTGATGCGATCAACGGGCGTTGCAGCCTGACCTTGGATCGTTCCTGTGGTGTAGGCACTCAGAGCTCCGTAAGCCTGGACAGGAAGCAATAGCAGAAATCCGATGGCGGCGTAGCGTGCCCAGCCACGAAAGCTGCGGCAACGAACTTGAAGCGGTCGGTCGGAAGGATCAAACCAGGCGGCCATATGCAAACCCACCAAAGCCATCAAGGCAAAAAGCGCATTGGATGCCAAGGTATCGGTGAAATGAAGCTGCCAAAGCGGATCTAGGGGCCTTGGCGGCAGCAAGGGTAAAATGCCATTACAGAAAAATAGTAGTAAAAGGCCAAGGCTGCCTACATTGATCATGCGACCCAGCCGGACCCTGTCGCTGATCTGGGGATCACCGGTCGAACCGGAGGACTTACGGGTTTTCGACACAGTAGAATTCGACACAGTAGAAGCAGACATCGGCATACAGGGGCAATGAATCCCAAAAATTCCGGGTCAAAATCATGATTTCCGCCCATCAACGAACGAAAACAGAGTAGTGACAGAAAGTTTGGGATCTGAAGACTGAATTAAATTAGTCAAGGCAATCGCAAAAGCGCCGAAATTCGGAAACGCTTAAGGAATTTGCTGAATTCATTTCTTTCGGTAGAAATCCTGAATACTTAAGCAATATGGAATTGGCTCCGAGTTCTCTCCTCCATCGGCTCGCGGCTCCAGGAGGCCAGTTGCTGCGAGACACTGTGGGCATTGTTTTGAGAGGCTGCCGTGTCTTTCCAGCTGTGCCAACTGCGTCGGCGCTACCGCCAGTGGCTCTCGAAACCCTTCCACCTGCCTAGGGCAGCCAGCGCCCTGGGCAGTGTGCTCCTGTTGGCCTCGGGATCTGCCAGGGCCATCGATGTCCTGCAGATACGCCTGCCGCTCCTCCAGGAAGATTTTTCGGTGCGGATCGATGAGTTGGCCAGCCCCGATGCCCTCTGGGAGGGCAAGAGCGATTTGGCCGAGCTGAACCGGGCCACGAACGGCGCCTATGCGCTCAAGCTTCAAGAGTTGTTGAACCACCCCCTACCCATGCAGGAAGATCTCGGCGCCCCAATGGTCCGCCAAGTCGAGCTGGTCTTGAAACGGCTGATCGATGTCCCTGCCAACGAAGCCAATTTGTTGGACTCGAAGCCATTGCAGGCGGGCATGAGGAAACTCAAGGCTGAAGGCCGGCAAGCAACGCTGCTGAACCTGCTGCAGGCGATCCCTGGCCACAAAGTCTCGATCCGTCTCGACCGTGCCGTTGCTTTCCTCAAACAGATCAATCAGAACAACGCCCAGATCACCGAGCTGCTGAAAACGCTTCCCGCCCTGCCGGCGGCACCACCCGCAGCCTTGCGCCGCGGTCCGTTCGCGATCACAACCCAGGTGGTGAATCTGCCTCTTACCGCAGGGAATGAATCCCTGGAGGTGACTGTGGTGCGCCCCGTAGGACCGCCCAGCTTGCCTGCCGTTGTCATTTCCCATGGACTGTGGGATTCCCCCAGCAGTTTTCTCGGTTGGGCGCAGCATCTGGCTAGCCATGGAGCGCCCGTGTTGTTGCCCCGCCATCCCGGCAGTGACATCAGCCAGCAAGCCCAGATGCTGGCCGGCAATGCGCCGCCCCCCGATCCCCGCGAATTCCTGCGCCGCCCAAGGGATGTCAAGGCGGTGCTGGACGCCCTGGAGAACGGTCAGATTCCTGGGGCAGAAGGGATCCCGGCCCGGGGCCTCACCTTCATCGGCCATTCCTGGGGGGGCACCACCGCCCTCCAGCTGGCCGGTGCCCGCAGCCTCCAGGCCACTCTCTGGCAGGCCTGCAAGCACACCAACAATCCCGAACGCAATCGCAATCTCAGCTGGGTACTGCAGTGCACTTTCCTGCCCGCGGCGACGGTCGAGTCCCTGGCCGATCCCCGCTTCGTGCGTGTCGTTGCCGTGAGTCCCCCCCAAGCCCTGGTCTTTGCTGCTGGCCTGGTGGATCTGCAGAAGCCGGTGTTATTGATTTCGGGCAGCAGTGACCTCGTGGTGCCCGCCCAACCGGAGGCCCTTGATCCCTTTCATCTGTATCCCCTAGACCACAGCCAGATGGTCCTGGTCGAGGGGGGCACCCACTTCAACCTTCCCGCCCCTGCCGATAGCGATGGGGGGCCCCTCCGCGTCCTGCTGCTGCATTGGGTCCAGGGAAAACCCCTCAAGGCCGACGCAGCGGTGGCTGATCCAGCTGGACGTGTTCTGCATTTGGTACCCCAGAGGGGTCCGGTGCCGGCCAATCGCTAAGCAGCCATCGATGGCGACCCAAGCTCAAGACAGCATCCTGGTGCTGGGCGGCGGCCTGATGGGACTGGCCATCGCCCATGGACTGGCGCGCCGCGGAGAGTCGGTGCGGGTGCTGAGTCGGCGCCGCAGCGAGGCGGCGGGCTTTGTGGCAGCGGGCATGTTGGCCCCCCACGCCGAGGGGCTCAACGGTCCGCTGTTGGCGCTGGGTCAACGCAGCCTGGAGCTGATACCCGCCTGGGTGGCGACCATCGAGGCGGACAGCGGCCTGGGTTGCGGCCTCCATCCCTGCGGCATTGTCGTGCCCTTTGCCAGCAGCGCCGAACGGGATGGTTACGCCACAGCACCGTGGGGCTTGCCCCTGGATCGCCCGGGGCTGGAGCGGGAAGTGCCAGGCATTGGCCCCCATTGGCAGGCCGGCCTGCTGTTTGGGCAGGACGGCCAGATCGACAACCGCCGCGAACTGATGCGCGCCCTGGAGGCCGCCTGTGTCGCCCGCGGAGTGACGTTTGAGGAAGGCAGCGAAGTCCTGGAACTGCTCACGCAGCCCGGCAGTCCTGGGGGGGCGGGGCCGGGCAGGGCGCGACTGGCTGGAGTGCATCTCAGGAGCGCCGACGGCCAGGACCACGCATTGCCGTGCCAACGGGCCGTGCTGGCCTGCGGCGCCTGGAGCGCCCAGCTGCTGCCCCAACTGCCCTTGTTTCCTGTGAAAGGCCAGATGCTTTCGTTGCAAGGGCCGCGCCAGGCCCTGGGTCGGGTGCTGTTCGGCCCCGGCACCTACCTGGTGCCGCGCCAGGATGGATTGCTGGTGGTGGGCGCCACCAGCGAACCGGAGGCAGGCTTCAGCGAAGGGCTGACGCCCGCCGGGCAACGGCAGCTGCAGGAAGGCCTGGCCGCGTTGTTACCCGAGGCCGCAACCTGGCCGCCGATGGAGCGCTGGTGGGGGTTTCGACCCTGCACCCCCGACGCAGCGCCGCTGCTGGGGGCCAGTCCGATTCAAGGGCTATGGCTGGCGACGGGGCACCACCGCAACGGCGTGCTGCTGGCGGCGATCACGGCGGAGCTGGTGGGGGGGGCCATCCATCAAGGGAGGCAGCGGCTTGGGCCCGAGCTGGAGTCCTTTGACTGGAGCCGATTCGAGCCGACGCCGTCCTGATAGCCCCTCCGGCTTCAATCGCTGGAGGAGCGGTGATCTTCAGCCCTCGGAACGCCAAGCCTGATCGGCCGGCGTCCAGTCGCTGAGCTCGGCGGGCGTGAACCACAGGCCGATTTCAAATTCAGCGGTTTCGGGGGCGTCGGAGCCGTGGATGACGTTGCGGCCGATGTTGACGGCCAGATCACCGCGGATCGTGCCGGGCTCGGCCTCCAGGGGCTTGGTGGCGCCGATCAGCTTGCGGGCGCTGGCGATGACGCCGTCGCCCTCCCACACCATCGCCACCACCGGACCGGAGGTGATGAAGTCCACCAATCCGGCAAAGAAGGGGCGCTCCCGGTGCACGCCGTAGTGGCTTTCGGCCAGCTCGCGGCTGGGGGTGAGCTGCTTGAGGCCCACCAACTTGAAGCCCTTGCGCTCGAAGCGGCCCAGGATTTCAGCCACCAGGCCCCGCTGCACCCCGTCGGGCTTGATGGCGATGAAGGAGCGTTCGGCGGCCATGGATTCGGGGGGGGATGGGCTTAAGGGCCATCGTCTGCGCTGGGGTGACCGCTTGGCAAGCAAGGAGCGGAAACCATGCGGGAGCCTCCCCTACGGTTTATAGGGATCCGGCAGCGGCGGTGGCGTGATGCGCCGGCCCATGGCAAAGGCGTAGGCCAGCAGCGGCGCCAGCAGCAGCACCCGCAGGCTGTCTTTGATCAGCAGCTCGATGGGTACCCGCGGGCCGGCCTGCTGGCGGAGGCTGGTTTGCTGGGCCTTGATCTGGGAGAGCATGTCGGCCTTGAGGGCCGGCAGAGCCAGGCGCTGATCGGCCGCTGACAGGGGCGGGGCCTGGATGGCGGCCAGCTGGCCCTGCAGCTCGGC
>CAMCQR010000046.1 GCA_945877115.1 Synechococcus sp. UW140
TCGTTTGTGTACAGTTCGAACCTTTTCAAGATGGATCTGCAGCTTCTTCGCTAGCTGTTTCGGAAGCATTGTGCGTCTGTCTTTTCCGCCCTTTCCATTACGAACGGTCAGTTCCTGCCGATTGAAATCCAGGTCATGCACCCTCAGCCGCAGAGCCTCCATCAATCGCAGCCCGCTGCCATACAGCAGTCCAGCTACCAGCGCTTCGCTTCCTTCGAGCCGCTGCAAGACCAATCGCACCTCTTCTTCTGTCAGCACCACCGGCAACCGTTGAGGCTTGCGGGCACGCACCACTCCCTCCAGATCCAGATGCGGATGGCGCATGCCATGAAACCGCAGAAACCGCCGCAGCCACTGCTCGTAAGTCTTCACCGTGCGGCGCGCGTAGTGGCGGGCCTGCAGCTCCTCCCGTCCGATAACCAAATATTCGGCACGATACACAACCCAGATCGGATGAACAGACCAGCCACAAGAACGATTGTAGGATCCGCAAATAGTGGCTGCTGCTCAAGAAGCCAGCAGCGCCTCAACGAATTCGAAACTATTAAAGGGGCGCAGGTCGCGGATCGTTTCGCCGGCACCGATGAAGCGGATCGGCAACTTGGCTTCGGAGGCCACGGCCAGGGCCACACCGCCGCGGGCGCTGCCGTCGAGCTTGGTCAGCACAACGCCGGTGAGGCCCGCTGCCTGAGCAAAGGCCATCGCCTGTTTCAGCCCATTTTGGCCCTGGCTGGCATCCAGCACCAGCAGGGATTCAACGGCCGCCTCGGGGGCCAGCTTGTCGACGATGCGTCGCACCTTGGCCAACTCTTCCATCAGGTTGTTTTTGGTCTGCAGGCGGCCGGCGGTGTCGACCAGCACAAGTTCGCTGCCCTTGGCCTGGGCGGCGCCGATGGCGTCGTAGACCACGGCCGCAGGATCTGCATTGGTGGTGGGATTGGAAATCACCGGGACGCCACTGCGCTCGCCCCACACACTCACCTGCTGCACCGCCGCCGCCCGGAAGGTGTCCGCCGCGGCGATCAAACAGCTATAGCCGCTACGCACGGCCAGATTGGCCAATTTGCCCAGGGTGGTGGTTTTACCAACCCCGTTGACCCCCACCAACAACCACACGTTGAGGCGCCCGCGCTCGGGCACCAACAACTCGCGGCCGCTGGCGGTGATCGGTGCCTCCAGCAGGCCCCGCAATTGCTCCTTGAGAAACCGCAGGCCCTCGGCCGGATCCACCACCTCTTCGTTGAGCCGCTGCCGCAGGGCCGCCAGCACCTGGTCGGTGGCCTGGACACCCACGTCGGCCCGCAACAGCGTCGTTTCCAGGTCATCGATCACCTCGGGGGTGAGGGGATCGTCGCCGAGGCTGTCGAGCAGCTGGGTGACGAAACCGCGGCGTGTCTTCTCCAGGCCGCGCCGCAATCGCCCCAACCAGTCGATTTCCTCCAGGGAGACCTGGTCCACCGATCGCCCCTGGGCGGCCAATACCTCCGCCGACCAGGTAAAGGTGTCATCAAAGGCGCCCAACTGGAGGTCATCGCCAGCGGTCACCGGGGCGGCCGCGCCGCTGAGGGCGTCCCCTGGCAGCACGCCAGGAGGGGATAACGCTTCGGATCCCCCAGCGGTGTCCTGGGCTGTCAGCTCCTGCAGCCGCTGCTGACGCTGGGCCGCGGCCTGCTCCAACAGGGATCGGCCCGGCACGGGTGGAGCGGGGGCGGGGCCCTCGTGGGGCAGCGGCGTTGGCGCCGCCGGCGCTTGGGGAGCCGCCGGCGCTGGGACAGCCGCAGGCGCTGAGCCAACCGCAGTCGGTGGGGCGGCGACGATCGGTTCGGCCGTAGCCACGGGCTGCAGCGTCTCGGTTTCTGGCTGCGGCGCCGCTACCGATGGATTGGCTGGGGGCGTTTCCACCGTGGGTGAGGCCGCCTGCTGCTGGGCCTTCAGCCGGGCATAGGCCTGGCGCGCCCACTCCAGGGCCTCTTGGTTAACGGCGCCAGCGGTTGCCGGAGCTGGCGCCACCGGTGGCGAAACCGCCTCAGCCGGGGAGTCCGCCCGGGGAACTGGGGGAGCCTCCGGGATAACGGCCGCAATGACGGGACTCACCGCTATTGGGGCAACGTCCTCAAGATCTGAATCGGGGCCAGGGGCACCCACATCGGCAGCGGCAGACTCGGCGACCTTCTCGTCTTGGGGGTTGGTGCGGTTGCGAAACCAATCGAAAACCATTGTGCCTGAAACCCTCTCTAGACCTTGGTGGCGTTGGTGAAGCGCCGAAGCACACCGTTGATCATGCGCCGTCCTTGCTCATCGCTATAGCGATTCGCCAGTTCAACCGCCTCACTGCACGCCACCGCCAGGGGGGTGCCGAACTGCTCAAGCTCCACCGCCGCCAACCGCAGAATGTCCCGATCGATGCGGGGCAAGCGGGTCAGACGCCAGCCCTCCATCACCCGATCCAGGCGGACGTCCAGGTCATCACGGTGCTGCAGCACCGCCTGGGCCCGTTCGATCGCCCCCCGCCGCACCGCCTCCTGGTCGGCCAACACCAACAGGCGCGGCAACTCAAGGCTGGCCGACAAGCGATTCAGGGCCTGTTCGGCCAAAGCCAGACCCTTCTGGAGGTGCGCGCGCACCCGGGGCAGGCTCTCTTCGCCCTCCTGCTGGAGTTCGCTGTCGAGCAGCTGCTGCTGGGCCTGTTGGAGATCACCGGCGGAATGGTCGAGGGCCTCACGCACATGGACAGCCAGGCTGGCCTGGGCCTGATGCAACAGGGTCTCCATGGAAAGATCCGAGGAGAGATCGGACGAAGCCATCCGACGGCTGCCCCGGTCATCCACCTGACCGAGCATCAACAAGGCCAGTTCTCGGGAAAGGGAGTGACTCTGCATCACGAGAGCTGGGGGGCGCGCAGCTGGGCCATGAGGTTGGCGAAGCTTCGGTTCGAAGGGGGCTGACGCTCATCGGGGTTGACGATGCCGGCCGAAATGATCGTGCGGAAGGCATCCTCCACGCTGAGATCAATGTCCTTGACGAGGCGCTCCGGCACCACGGCATACCAACCGGTGGTGGGGTTGGGGGCGGTCGGAATGAAGACGCTGAGCATGGTCTCGCTGAAATCGGCCTGAATCGAACTGCCCATCGTTCCGGTCACGAAGCCAAGGGCATAGAGGCCCTCACGGGGGTATTCGACCAACACAACCCGACGAAAGCGGCTGGAGTTATCCCTGAGAAAGGTTTCCAGTAACTGCTTAAGGGTTTTGTAAACAGAGCCGGCCACTGGAATGCGCACCAGGGTGCCCTCGCCGAACTCCAGCAACCAACGCCCGACAATGTTGCGGGCCATCAGGCCAATCAGGAGGATGCCCAGCAGGGGCACCAGCAGGCCCAACCCAAGATTGATCAGTTCCTGCAGCAAGGGATGCAGGGTGTTGAAGGGGTTGAACTGCTTGGGGATCGACGTCAGAAACGCCAGGACAAAACGGCTGACCGTGGTGCCCAACCAAATGGTGGTGGCCAGGGGGATCACCACCAACAGACCTGCGATCAGGTCATTTTTGAGGTCCTGCTGCAGCCTGGTATTGAGAGGCTGATCCGGTCTTGGCAGGGTGGGAGGGGGATCCAATGGGCTCTGGCGGGACTACGGGGTCTGGAATGCAAACGCTAACCAGCGATTGGGCCGGTAACCGGAAACCTCCAGCGCCGAAGGGCTAAAGAACACTGCCCAGGCAAAGAATCGTGAAGGCGGCAATCAGCACCACCGCACCGGCGGAATTGCCCAAACGGCGCTGGTTAAGGGTCACTGCGGTGGTCTGTTGCATCTGCTTGTACTGGCCTTCCATCTGGCCCAGCTGACGCTCAACAAAGCTGCGGGCCGCCTGGGTTTTCTGGTCGGGGGTGGCGGTGGCGGGCACCTGGCCGCGGGCTTCGGCCTGCTTGACCAGCTGCTGCAGCATGGCCGGATCCTTGCTTTGCTGGCGGGCCATCTCCAGCTGGCCCTTGGACGCGGCCAGCTGCTGGTCGGCCTGCTCCTGCATTAATTTGTCGCCCCCGAAGGCAATCGGCAGGGCAGCCGTCAGCAACACCGCCAACAGGCCGCTCAGCAGGCATACGGCCCAGAGCAGGGGCGAGCGATCTTTCCCCCCATCATCAAGCCGGGCCGAGAAATACATCAGCACCAGTCCCACAAGGGCCAGGGGGGATTGCTGCACCAGCCTTTCCACCACCAACTGGCGAAAGGGTTCGGCCCCCCAGTCCCAAAGGGCCAACACAGCCAGCAGATTGAGGAGCAGGAGCACCACCAAGGTGATCCCCATCCAGCGAAGCAACGGGCTGAAGCGGGTGGAGGAAGAGAAGGACACGCCTTGGGATCCTGTTTGGCCAGACTTTACCGACTGCCCGTGTCCCCTTCCAACGCCGACAACCTTTCTCAAAGCCTGCGCCAACGGGCCCTGGACGAGGGCTTCGCCGTGGCCGGCATCGCCGCCGTTCCCGGCAGCAGCCGCCTGGCCCTGCGCAGCGCTGCCCTGGAGCGCTGGCTGGACGCCGGCTACCAGGGTTCGATGGCCTGGATGGCTGACCCGCGACGACGGGCCATTAACGAACTTTTACCCGGGGTGCGCAGTGTTCTGGCGGTAGGCCTTAATTACCACGTGAAGGCCCAACGCAGCCCCGGCAGCCTGGCGGTGGCGCGCTACGGCTGGGGGCGGGATTACCACCGGGTTATTGATGGTCGCCTGAGACGCCTGGGCCGCTGGCTGCAGGACCAGGTGGACGGGGCGAGCTGGCGGGTTTGCGTCGACAGTGGGCCGCTCATGGACAAGGCCTGGGCGGAAGATGCGGGGCTGGGCTGGATCGGCAAACACGGCAACCTCATCAACCCCAAGCACGGCTCCTGGCTGTTGTTGGGCCATCTCCTCACCAGCGTGCCCCTCACCCCCGACAGGCCCGCCCCAACCCGCTGCGGCGCCTGCCGCCTATGCCTTGATGCCTGTCCCACCGAGGCGATCCGCGAACCCTTCGTGGTCGATTCGCGCCGCTGCATCTCCTTCCACACCATCGAAAATCGAGATCCCGTCCTGCCTCCGGCCATCGCCAACCACCTCCAGGGCTGGGTGGCCGGGTGTGACATCTGCCAGGACATCTGTCCCTGGAATGGTCCTGACCTGCCCAGTGCCACCGATCCCGAAGTGCAGCCCAGGCCCTGGTTGCTGGATCTGCAGGGATCCCAGGCCCTCACCTGGAGTGATGGGGACTGGGATGGGCGTCTACGGGCCTCCGCCCTACGACGCATCAAACCCTGGATGTGGCGTCGCAACCTACGGGCCGCCCTAGGTCTTTCACCCCCCTCTGCCTAGGGTGGGCAGGATTCTTAATAACTCCATGGCAGGCCGTTCCTGGCTGAATTGGGCCTCTTTCGTCCGTCGCCATCCGCGGAAAGCCAAGGGGGCAACCAGCTGGCTGCAACGCACCCGTTTTGGCCTCACCCTGCCCCTGCTGACGGCCGGGCTGCTGGTGACGACGCGACCGGCCGCGGCCATGGTGCCCTTTGTGTTCGTACCCAAGGCCGAGGCCCTCGAGGGGGCCGGAAGGGGCATTGCCCAGGCCGCCGCCAAGCTGCTGCGCTTCGGCCAGCCCGAAGACGCTGCCCGCCTGGCCGATCTCACCGTGCGGCTCCTTCCCAACGAACCGATCGGTTGGGTGCTGCTGGCGGAAGCCGAACTACGCAGCAACCGCCCGGAACAAGCCCTCAAAGCCCTGGAGAAAGCCAAGCGACTCGATCCCACCAACCCCGGCATCTGGTTTGCCGAAGGGGCCGTAGCCCTGCGTAACAACCGCCCCGCCGATGCCCTGGCCCTGCTGCGCCGTGGCCTGCAGCTGGACGGCCAGAACGCAGGCGCCTACTTCGATTTGGGCAATGCCTATTTGATGCTGGCCCAACCGAACGAGGCCCTGACCAGCTTCAACAAAGCCGCCAGCCTGCGCCAGAATTTCTGGGAAGCGGTCAATAATCAGGGTCTGGTGCTGTTCGAACTCGATCGGCGCCCCGAGGCCATGGATCGCTGGCGCAAGGTGTTGAGCAGTAAGGCCGATGCCGCCGAAACCTCCCTCGCCCTTGGCAGCAGCCTCTTCCTCACCAACCCCCAACAGCGGGCCGAAGCGCTGCGGCTGGCCAACAACGCCCTGAACGAAGACCCCAATTACGTCAAGGAGCGTTACCAAAAAGACCAACTGTGGGGGCCCAAACTCCGGGCGGCCGCTCGGCATTTGCTCTCCCAACCCGAGCTGAAAACGGCCGTTGAGCGGGCCAGTGCCAACGCCAATGGCAGCTCCAGCGTGCTGGAGTGAATTGGGAGGTCAGGCTGCCATCTGTAGGCTGACCCCCGTCTTCCGCCCCCAGAACCCAGCACCGGATGGCCGAGGACCGCGCCGGAGACCGCATCGAGTCAATCGCCCTGCATCAGGAGATGCAGCGGTCGTATCTCGAATACGCGATGAGCGTCATCGTCGGCCGGGCTCTGCCGGACGTGCGCGATGGCCTCAAACCCGTGCAAAGGCGCATTCTCTTCGCCATGCACGAACTGGGACTGACTCCAGATCGCCCTTACCGCAAATGCGCCCGGGTCGTGGGCGATGTGCTCGGCAAATATCATCCCCACGGTGATCAGGCTGTCTATGACGCCTTGGTGCGGCTGGTGCAAACCTTCTCCAGCCGCCACCCCCTCCTGGATGGCCACGGCAACTTCGGTTCAGTGGATGACGATCCACCGGCGGCGATGCGGTACACCGAAACCCGACTGGCCCCGATCGCCCATGAGGGGATGCTGGACGAGATCGGCAGCGAAACGGTCGATTTCGCGCCCAATTTCGATGGCTCCCAACAGGAACCCACCGTCCTGCCGGCCCAACTTCCCTTTCTGTTGCTGAATGGCTGTACCGGAATCGCCGTTGGCATGGCCACCAACATCCCCCCCCACAACCTGGGTGAGGTGGTGGATGCCCTGATTGCCCTGATCCGCCAACCCGATCTGGACGACGACAAGCTGCTGCAGTTGGTGCCAGGCCCGGATTTTCCCACCGGCGGTGAGGTTCTCATCGGCAGTGGTGTGCGCGACACCTATCTGGGCGGTCGCGGCAGCATCCCGATGCGCGGTGTGGCCCACCTGGAGGAAGTGCAACCCGGCAAGGGTCGCCATCGCCGCGGAGCCGTGGTGATCACGGAATTGCCTTACCAACTCAGCAAGGCCGGCTGGATCGAAAAATTGGCCGAACAGGTCAACGACGGCAAGATCACGGGCATCGCCGACATCCGCGATGAAAGCGATCGGGACGGCATGCGGGTGGTGATTGAAGTGCGCCGCGATGCGGAGGCCGCCAAGGTGTTGGAAGACCTGCAACGGCGCACAGCCCTGCAGAGCAATTTCGGCGCCATCATGCTGGCCTTGGTGAACAGCCAACCCCAACAGCTCAGCCTGCGCCAGCTGTTGAACCATTTTCTCGAATACCGCGAACTCACCCTGCTGCGCCGCACCCGCCACGCCCTGCGGCGCTGTGAGGATCGCCTGGAGGTGGTTCAGGGTCTGATCAAAGCCCTGACCAACCTGCAAAAGGTGATTGCCCTGATCACCGCTGCCGCCGATGCGGCGGCGGCCAAAGCGGCCCTGCAGGTGCAACTCGACCTGACGGAACGCCAGGCCGAGGCCGTCCTGGCCATGCCGCTGCGGCGCCTCACCGGCCTGGAACAGGAAAGCCTGCGCAAGGAATCGGAAGAACTGGCGACCGAGCGCACCCGGTTACGGCACCTGCTCGATGACCGGGACACCCTCCTGAACACGATGGTGAGTGAGTTGAAGGTGCTCAAAAAGCGCTACTCCACCCCCCGCCGCACCCGCCTGGTGGAAGGGGGAGACGAACTGGTGGCGCTGCGGGCCGCGGCGGTGCGGCCCAACACCGAACTGCAGCGGCAACAGGCCTTTGAGGGGCTGGCCAACGACAGCCAACTCCTGATCCAAGCCGATGGTCTGGTGCGCATCGTCTCCGCCCAGACCCTGGGCAAACTGCACCTGCAGGAAACCGCAGAGGTGGGAGACCATCCCGCGCCAGCCCGCATTTTGCTGCCCGTGCAGGGTCAACCGGCCTTACTGGCCTTCACCGCGGCCGGCAGGGTGGCGCTGCTGCGTTGGGAATTCGCTGGTCAGCAACCGGGTGGACTTGAGAAATTCCTACCCGACAGCCTCGAAGGCGAACGGGTGATCCAGGTGTTGCCACTGCCCAGGCAACCCGGCTGCAGCCTGGGCTTGCTCAGTACCGATGGCCGCTTCAAGCGCTTGCCCCTCGCTGAATTCCTGGAACTCTCCGGACGGGCCGCCACCGTGCTCAAACTCAAGGAAGGGGTGGAGCTGCAACGGGTAGTGGCCTGCCGCGAGGACCAGGACCTTGTGGTGGCCAGCAGCACGGGCCGGATGTTGCGTCTGGCCATCAACGAAACCAACCTGCCGGTGATGGGGCGCATCGCCCAGGGACCCACCTTGATGCGCCTGCTGCCGGGCGAACAGGTGGTGGGTGCCGCGACTAGCGAATCCAGCGGGGAGGTGATGCTGGCCAGCCGGCTGGGGCAACTGAAACGACTGGCCCTGGAGAGTCTGAGGCTGTGTCAACGGGGCGATCTAGGCCAGATCGGCCTGCGCTTCCTGAATCGCTCCGACGAGCTGGTGGACCTGCAGGGCCCAGGACCAGCCGTAATGGGGGTGATGCTGGCCGGAGGCAACGGCCGCAGCCTGCGGCTGAAGGTGGCGGATGTGCCGTTGGAGGACACCAGCGGTTCGGGCCTCAACCTCGGCCTGGCCCCGGGGCAGCAGGTGCAAGAGCTGGTGCCCCTGCTGATGGGCGAACCTTGAATCGTCCAAAACCCGTGCCCTCCCCCAGGTGCAAGGCCTGGGGTCTGCTGGTGGGAGCCAGCCTGCAGGTCTTTGTCGGATCCGCCGGGCAACCCGGCTTCAGCCAGGGGCAAGGCGCGGCGCCACAGGCGATGGCGGCAACGCCGATCCCCCTGCGGGAACCCGCCGGACAGAAGCTGCTTCTGGGCAGTGATGCCCGGGCCGACTACGGCCCCCTATCCCAGGATTTCGAAACCCAGGCCAACCTCTCCTATTGCGGCGCGGCCAGCTTGGTGGTGGTGCTAAACAGCCTGGGAGTTCCGGCCCCTCCGGTACCTGGGTACCCCGGGTACCGCTTCTGGACCCAGGAGAATGTCTTCGGTGGGCCTGGCGGCGGACGGTTCGTACGGGCTGAGCGAGTGCGGCGGGAGGGCATGACCCTGGCCCAACTGCATGGCTGGTCCGGGGACCACGGGCTGGTGGTGCGGCGTTTCCAGGGGGACCAGCTGAGCCTGGAGCAGTTCCGCCAACTGCTGCGGGAGGGTCTCAGCGATCCCCAAGATCGGTTGGTGGTGAATTACCTGCGCACTGGCATCGCCCAGCAAGGGGGGGGACACATCTCCCCGATCGCCGCCTACGACAGCCGTAGTGATCGCGTTCTGCTTCTGGATGTAGCTCGCTATCGCTACCCCTCAGTGTGGGTTAAAACCGAAGCGCTCTGGCGATCGATGGGGGCAGTGGACAGGTCTTCCGGTCAGAGCCGGGGGCTACTGAGTATGAGCTGGAATCCAAAGTAATTAACTGTTTATTTTAAACGAGTATTATATTTTCGGATTCAGACTTAGGAAACAGGTGCCGGTATAACACTAGCTAAGCCCGCCGGCTCCAGCATCAATTTACTGCCACGCACCTCCTCATCCATGTCGATGGGATATTGGCCATCGAAGCAGGCCGTGCAGAAATGGCTGGAGGGTGCGTGGGCAGACTCCAACATGCCCTCCTTGCTGAGATAGGCGAGCGAATCAACGCCAAGATGGGCCTCGATTTCATCAAGATTCAGGCGGGCCGCAATCAGATGGTCCTGGGTATCGGTGTCGATGCCATAGAAACAAGGATGGGTAACCGGCGGCGAACTGATGCGCATGTGGACCTCGGTAGCCCCGGCATCACGCAGGGCCTGGACCAACTTGCGGCTGGTGGTACCCCGCACGATCGAATCGTCGATTACTACAACCCGTTTGCCGGAGAGCACATCGGGCAGGGGATTGAGTTTGACGCGAATACCCACTTCCCGCATCGCCTGGGTGGGCTGGATAAAAGTACGACCGACATAACGGTTCTTGATTAGGCCATCGGCAAAGGGAATGCCACTGAATTGGGAATAACCAATAGCCGCAGGGATGCCGGAATCCGGAACACCAATCACGATATCGGCCTGGACTGGTTTCTGTCGCGCCAGTGCCTCACCGATGCGCACGCGATAACTATAGAGGGATTCATCAAAGAAACGACTATCAGGACGGGCAAAATAAATCATCTCAAAGACACATAACTTGGCGGGTTCTTCACACCAAATTTGACGGATTGGCTCCAAACCACCGCTACGGAAATGGATCAACTCACCAGGATGAACTTGATCGACATACTTGGCACCAATAATATCCAGGCCGCAGGATTCGCTACTGGCCACCCACTGCCCCTCCTCCAATTCTCCCAGGCGACCAAACACCAGCGGCCGGATGCCATGGCCATCCCGCACCGCAAACAACCCCTCTGGGGTGCCGATCACCAAACTGAAGGCACCACGGCAACGTCCTACCGCCTGACGGATTGCCGCGGCCCAGTCCAAACCGCCGTCCACCGCCTGTTGCAAGGCGAAGGCGATCAACTCTGAATCGGTGGTGGAGGTGAATTCGGAAGAAAGGTGATCAAGGGCGAGGCGCAGCTCGGCGGCGTTCACCAGGTTGCCGTTATGGGCCAGGGCCAGGGGACCGAGCCGGGTCATGAGCACCACCGGCTGGGCGTTGCAAACCTTGCTGCTACCGGTGGTGGAATAGCGGTTGTGGCCGATCGCCAGCACGCCGGTCATGCGCTCCAGCACCTCCTGATCGAACACCTGGCTGACCAACCCCATGTCCTTGTGCAGCCGCACCCGGGGGCCATCAAAAACCGCCATGCCCGCCGATTCCTGGCCCCGGTGCTGCAGAGCGTAAAGACCGAAGTAGGTGAGGTTGGCAACAGGCTGCCCAGGAGCCAACACGGCAAACACTCCGCAAGCTTCTTCAGGCTTGTCGGCGCGATCGGCTGGGATCTCAACCAGTGGGGGCTCAACCATGGAAAAGCCATGGGGAGGATGGGTTGGCACGGGGCAGACCACCTCCTGACTGCGAACATCCTGGCGCATCGACGAATGGGGGAATGGGGCGAAAGCCGCCGAACTCACTCCGTAGGTGGCCAATCGCCGCGGGACTGCCCCCCGAGGCGACGGGGAATGCCCCCCTCAAAGCTGTCCCGCAGGGACTCCAGGGACAGCCGCAACAAAGTGTCAGCCCCCATGGACACCATCAGCTCGGGCTGGGCCCCCACCTCCCCCAGCAGGGTGGCGGCAACACCGGCGGTGGCAGCCTCGGGCAGAAGCTGGCGCCAGCCGCCAGCCGCCCCAACCGGCACGCTCACCAACACGCGACCGGCGGACTCGCCGAATAGAACACGATCGAGGCGCACCCCACCGGCTGGAAGCTCCAGGGTTGCCCCCAGACCGCCCGCAAGACAGGCTTCAGCGGCGGCCACCGCAAGCCCTCCATCACTGAGGTCGTGGGCACTGGCGACCAGATCGAAGCCGATGGCACGCCGCAGCAGATCCTGGAGCCGGGCCTCCAGCTCCAGGTCGATCCGGGGGGGGCGACCGGTGCAGAGGCCATGGATCACCGTCTGATAGCTGCTGCCCGCCAGGCTGATCCGGTCATCGGACCCGGCGGCCCCGACCTCGGGCGCCAGGCCCAGCAGCCAGATGGCATCACCCGGCTGACGCCAACCCATCCCCCGCACCCGGTTGAGATCGCTGACCAGGCCCACCATGCCCACCACCGGTGTGGGGTGGATCGGTTGGAGGCGGCCATCGGACAGGCGGGTTTCGTTGTAAAGGGAAACATTGCCCCCCGTGACGGGAGTGCCCAGGGCGAGACAGGCCTGGGACAGGCCGCGACAGGCCTGGGCCAGCTGCCAGTAGCCGGTGTCGGTATCCGGGGAGGGGAAGTTGAGGTTGTCAGTGACGGCAAGGGGTTCGGCGCCGACACAACTGAGGTTGCGGGCGGCCTCCGCCACGGCCGCCATGCCGCCCCGCTCCGGATCCAGGGCCACCCAGCGATTGGGGCAATCCACCACCGCCGCCACCCCCCGGTGGCCAGCGACCATCGCCCCCTCCCCTTGCTGGGGTCGAAGGCGCACAACGGCGGCATCGGCACCCCCCGGGGGCACCACGGTGTTGGCCTGCACCTGGTGGTCGTACTGGCGCCAGACCCAACGCTTACTGGCAATGGTGGGGTCATCGAGCAGGCGCAGCAGCACCTCCCCCCAGGACAGCAGACCCCCAGGTAAAAGCACGCCGGCCGCGGAAGGAACAGGCAGGGAGGATTCCTGCCACAGCCAGTGCTGAGCAATCTCAGCTGGGGGGTGTTCCAGTAGCACGTGGTGGTTGATCGGCGTGTCATCAGCCAGGGCACTGGCAGGGACTTCTGCGGCCACCTGCCCCCCCTGCAGCACCCGCACCACGTTCTCCGCCAACACCTTTCCCACCACAGCGGCCTGGAGCCCCCAGCGGCGGAACCGTTCCATCAGGGCCTCCTCACGGCCCGGTTTAACTACAAACAACATGCGTTCTTGGGATTCTGAAAGCAGGAATTCGTAGGCCGTCATGCCCTGCTCGCGGGCCGGCACCCGATCCAGATCCAGCTCGACCCCGACACCCCCTTTGGCGGCCATCTCGGAACAACTGCAGGTGAGGCCAGCGGCACCCATGTCCTGGGCGGCGACCACATCGCCACTCTGGAAGGCCTCCAGGCAGGCCTCAATCAAGCCCTTCTCCAGGAAAGGGTCCCCCACCTGCACGGCGGGGCGATCGTCGAGGGAGGCCGCACTGAGTTCGGCACTGGCGAAGCTGGCGCCCCCCATGCCGTCCCGGCCGGTGGTACTGCCCACGTACACCACTGGATAGCCAATGCCAGCAGCACCGGAGCGCACGATGTCCTCGGTTTCCATCAGGCCCAGGGCCATGGCGTTGACGAGGGGGTTACCGGAATAGCTGGGGTCGAAACCCACCTCGCCGCCCACGGTGGGCACGCCAACGCAATTGCCGTAATGGGCGATGCCCGCCACCACCCCCTCCATCAGGCCGGCATTGCGGGGATCTTCAAGGGGCCCGAAGCGCAGGGCATTGAGCAGGGCGATCGGACGGGCACCCATGGTGAAGATGTCACGCAGGATGCCGCCAACGCCCGTGGCCGCCCCCTGGAAGGGCTCGACGGCCGAGGGATGGTTATGGCTCTCGATCTTGAAGGCCAGGCGCTGACCTTCGCCGAGATCGACGACGCCGGCGTTCTCACCGGGCCCCACCAGGATGCGGGGACCGCTGGTGGGGAACTGGGCCAACAGGGGCCTGGAGTTGCGATAACAGCAATGCTCAGACCACATGACGCCGAACATGCCCAACTCGGCCCGGTTGGGGGCGCGGCCCAGGCGCCGCACGATTTCGTCGTAATCGGCCTGGCTCAGTCCCTCCTTGCGCAGGGCATCGGGCACCGAAAAGGTCAGGGTGGGGTCCACTAAAGCGGCGCCAGCAACGACAGCACCTGAGTCTCCAACAGCGCGACACCCGAGGCGCCGAAGGGCGTTAAACCCAGGGGTCCTCCCCGTCCTCCAGCTCGGCCGCTGCCGCCGGTCGGGGGGAGCGGGGCATGGCGCTCTCCACTGGGCGGCCGCGGCGACGGGGACCGCTGGACCCGGCGGGTTCGTCAGCCGGGTCCGTTCGCCAGGGCGCCCCATCGTCTTCGTCCCAATCCTCCAGCGGATCAAAACGATCGACGGGACGACGGGCGTCGGGCTGCTCGTCGTCCCTGGGATCCCAGCGGCGGTCGGGGCCAGGGGGAAAGGGGCCTTCCGGCTCGCCCCGACCCGGTTCACGCCCGTCCCAAGGGGGTTCCTCCAGCCAACCCTCCAATTTGTCCTCAACCCGATCGCCGACCTGTTGGAACTGATCCCGCAGCCGGGAGGTCTCCTGGCCCACCTGATCGCGAAGGCGGCGGGAACGGCGCAGAAATTCCTGACGCACACTGGCCCGGGCCAGGGGTAGATCGTCCAACTCCCGCAGGGCGGTGACAACCCGACCGCTCTGCTGGTCGACGATGCGATCGGGGCTGAGCCGCCAGCGGCTGCTGCCGGGGAGCCGGGGATCACTACGGGAAACCAGATAATGAAGGATGCGACCGCTGTTCAGTTCAACCGCGGCATCGGCCACATGCCCCAGGTTCTGGCCGTCGACTCCGATCAGGGCCGCCTCGAACAGGGTGGGTAGGCGCTCGAGGGTGGCAGGGTCGGTGTCGGCGGGCGACCCTTTAACGAAAGCCTCCTGCTCGCTGAGGCCCCGCAGCTGATCCAGGCGCCACACCTGGCGGCGCTGGCTAAAGGCTGAGGGGCGACTCACCCAGCCGAGCAGGCGATGGACGGGGGGATGCATCCAGCCAACAACTCCCCCTCCATGGTCGGTGCCCTGATCACAGCGCACGCGCCGGGCCAGCAGGTCACTCAGTAACAACTGCTCTGGAAGGTTCACGTCCTCAGCTGCGGATCTGCA
Organism: Synechococcus sp. UW140; assembly: GCA_945877115.1. GTDB lineage: Bacteria > Cyanobacteriota > Cyanobacteriia > PCC-6307 > Cyanobiaceae > Cyanobium. Next base: position 14,713 of record CAMCQR010000046.1, read on the forward strand.
CCGGCATCACCAGATACACGAAAGCATCCGGCTCGCCCACGGGTTCCAGGACCGCGGGGGTGGTGGGGGCGTTGCACTTGAGCACCACCTCGCTGCCGCCCATCACCTTGAGTCCATCCAGCAGATAGCGGACATTGAAAGCGATGTCGATGGGATCGCCTTCAATGCTGGCCGCCAGGGACTCCGAACCACTGCCCACGTCCTGGGCATCGGCGCGGATCGTGACCTTGGCGGCGGCCGGATCGGCGCTGATGGTCACCACATTGTTGTGCTGATCGGCCAGCACCGCTACCCGCTCCAGGCCAGCGATGAACCCACGGCGATCCAGCCGCACGAGGCGATTGAAGCTGGCTGGAATCAATTGGGCGTAATTGGGATAGACGCCATCGATATTGCGGCTAGTTAGCACCTGATCGGCCCAGAGAACCACCACTTGCCCCTGGTCACAGAAGAGGCTGAGGGGCTCCTGGGAAGGCCGGCCGCTGAGCAAGCGCTCCAGCTCCCTGAGGGAGCGGGCGGGCACGGTGACGTCAAAGGGCTCACCATCACTGCTGGCGGCCGTGGCCCCATGGGCCAGGTGGAGGACCGCTAGCCGATGGCCATCGGTTGCGGCACATTCGAGGCCTGCGTCATCGAGGCGCAGGTGCACCCCGGTGAGTACCTGCTTGGCCTCGTCGCCACTGCTGGCGAAGAGGGTGGCCCGCAGTCCCCTCACCAAGGCCTCGGCATCGAGACGAATTGAAGTACCGGTCTGGTTCAGGGGGAGGTCGGGAAAATCATCGGCGGGCATGCCGCGCATGCGATAGCTACCACCAGAACTAGTGAGTTCCACCTGCTCGTCCCCCTCCAGGCAGCTGAGGCTGAGGGGGCTGTCCGATGAGAGGCGAGCGACGATTTCTCCAAACAGGCGGGCCGGCAGGGTGATGGCACCACTGGCTTCAACCGCTGCAGGCAGGCTGGTCTGGATGCCGAGGCTGAGGTCGAAGGCGGTCAAGCTGAGCCGCCCGGTGGCCGCGTCAGCGGTGAGCAGCACGTTGGCCAGCACCGGATGGGTCGGTCGGGTCGCCACAGCCCGACCGACCAGCTGAAGGCTGGCATTGAGTTCGGCCTGGGAGCACACCAGCTTCATGGCAAGGAGTGGACAGCGAGGGCTGGCCTTTGGGATCGGAACGTTGGGCCCACGGTTTCACAGCCAGGGCCAAAGCGCAACGGTGGCCCAAAGCCCGGCGGCCGTTCGACTACTCAAGAGTCTTATTTTTTTAAAGATAAACCAAATAGCCGTCGTAGGGGCTGGGGAATCAGCGGAAAACCCTCTTGCAGGCAGTTTGGTCCTTGTTTTTTCGTTCACAGCGGTTTGGGAGGGCTGGCTTGAATGGACCCCAAAATTCAAGTTTTCCCCTGTTTCCCAAACCTGGGGAATCAGCTTCGTTGCCAGGGATGGAAATTGCCCTTGCCTTTTCCCCGTTTTTACCTGCCCCTTCACCAGATTTTCCCTGGGACGCTTTGTTAATCGGATGCGGCATGACCCCTGTTCCCCAGGTGGTCGCCCCTGCCGATCGCCCAAAAAAAAAGCCCCGCCAGGGCGGAAGCTTTGGTTTGGATACTGGCTAGGGCCAGGTTCCTGTCTGGATTTCTATTTGTTAGAAGCCCATCACCCGGGCCACCGTGTTGGTGTCGGCCTCAATACCGGTATGGAAGGTGGAGTCGTTGTGTTCGATGGCGGTGGCGGGATCCTTGAGGCCATTGCCGGTGAGCACGCAGACCACCCGCGCCCCTGCAGGCACCTCCCCATGGCGCTTGAGTAGGCCGGCCACCGAGGCGGCGCTAGCAGGTTCACAGAAAACGCCTTCTTCACTACCCAGCAGCTTGTAGGCCTCAATGATTTCGGCGTCGGAGACGGCCATGAAGTCACCCTTGCTTTCCTCGCGGGCCTTGATGGCGTTGTCCCGATTCACGGGGTTGCCGATGCGGATGGCGGTGGCGATGGTGTCCGGGTGTTCCACCGTTTCTCCCAGTACCAGGGGAGCCGATCCGGCGGCCTGGAAACCCATCATGCGGGGCAGTTTTTGGGAGTTGCCGGCCTGTTGGTATTCCTTGAATCCCATCCAGTAGGCGCTGATGTTGCCGGCGTTCCCCATGGGGATGCAAAGCCAGTCGGGGGCATCTCCCAAGGCGTCAACCACTTCGAAGGCGGCGGTTTTCTGACCCTGAAGGCGGTAGGGATTGAGGGAATTGACCAGGGTGATCGGGTAGCGATCGGCCACTTCACGAACAATGGCCAGGGCCCGGTCGAAATTGCCTTTGACCGCCAGGACCTCGGCCCCATAAAGAAGGGCCTGGGCTAATTTTCCCTGGGCCACATAGCCGTCAGGGATCAGCACGAAGGCGCGCATTCCACCCCTGCGGGCATAGGCGGCGGCGGCGGCGGAGGTATTGCCGGTGCTGGCGCAAATCACGGCTTCCGAGCCGGCTTCCTTGGCCTTGCTGATCGCCATGGTCATGCCCCGATCCTTAAAGGAGCCCGTAGGGTTGAGACCGTCGTACTTGAGGAACACCTGAACCCCACGGCCGATGCGTTCGGCAATGGCCGGGGCAGGGATCAGGGGGGTGGCCCCTTCCCTAAGGGTGATCACCGGGGTGCTGGCGCTCACAGGCAGCCAGGGGCGATAGGCCTCAATCAGCCCCGGCCAGTCCTGCATCGTGGGACGCTGGCCCAGGCGACGCAGGGCTTGGAGCAGGGGCACGGGGGTAGGGGAAAGGGTGGGTTGAATCTACGTTGCCTGCCTCAGGGGGCCTTGGTGGCAGGGGCCATTACAGGCGCCAGGGATGGATTGGCTGCCGGTGCGGCTGTTGCAGGGCCCCGCAGGCCATCCAGGGGGGATTCGGAGAAGAAGCGCACCAGCTCGGCGATTGAAGAGGTTTTTTCCATCAACACCAGGAGCGCTGGAATACTGACGGCCATCTCGCGGGTGGGATAGGCCCGCAGGAAGCTGATGGCCGAGAGGGATTTTTTATCGTTGTTCAAACCCAACACGATCGCTGATCTCAGGGCGACCACCCCGTCTTCCCTGGCTCGCAGCGGGTGAACGATGGTGCCAAAGCGATCCAAGATCGCCATGCCGATGCGGGTGTTCAGCAGTCGCGAGACCAGGCCGATCGGCAGGTTGACCGATTCGTTGAGCATTTTCTGGACGTCTTCTGGCTTCTGCTTGCCGAAGCGCAGCAGATCGCCCAGTAGGCCCTGGGCCTGGCCATTGGAGGCCAAGCGTTCGAGATCAGAGACCGGAATTGAGCGACGAAAGGCGCCGGAAACGAAGACCACATTTTCGGCCGCTGGGGCAGCGCTGGCAGTGCCCCAAAGCGTCAAGCCGATGGCGGCCGCCAAGAGCCTTTGCCGTTTCGCCACCACCATGCCCTGTTGATGCTTGTAAAACCACTTCAACCTAAGCCGGCCCCGACCGCGCCGGGGCAACCAGAACGTCTCGCACTAACCGCACCACGCCCTTTTCCGCCAGTCCCCGGGCCACTTCAGCCCCCATGCGCCGTAGGTCGGGTTCGCCCAGGAGGCGGGGCAGGCGTCGCAATAGCAGCTGGGGTTCGAAGTTGGGCAGATCCCTGAGGATGGTCGCCAGTTGTCGGATGGGCTCGAGGTCGAGCAGGGGTTCGCTGGCCAGGGATTCGGGTAGCTGCTGACGCTGGCGCAGGCCTGGTGGTAACAGAGCTGCAGGTATGCGACGTCCCAGCTGCAGGGTGGTGCGCCAGGCCAGGCCGTCCATCTGGGCCACCACGGCATCCACGAGTTGGCGCCGTAGCATGCCGGCGTTGGCAGAAAAGAGAAATTCGATCACCTGGTCGAGTAGGCCTTCGAGGTCAAGTTGTTGTTGTAAAGAGGCACTGCTGAGCAGATTTTCAAGACGCTGCCAGCGGAATTCATCGCCATCGAAGAGCATCTCCCGCAGGCTGCTGCGCAGTTGCGGGTCCGGGTCTTCCATCAGGCGCCGGGCAAAATAGGGATAGGCGGCGCCTAGGATCTTGAAGTCGGAATCAACGCTTAGTGCGATGCCCTCGAGGGTAACCAGCGAACGGATGATCAGGGCGTAATAAGGTGGAACTTGGAAGGGAAATTTATACATGACGCCGGAGAGATCGTCTGTGACGGCCTTGAAGTCCATGCGGCTGACACCCATCTCGATCGCTTGGCCAAAGACACTTTCGAAGGCCGGCACAATCGGCTCCAGGTTCACCTCTTCTCCTAAAAATCCGAGGCTGACAAAGTCCTTGGAAAGGGCGCCGAAATTGCGGTTGACCAGGTGCACTACCGCCTGGATTAGACCCGTGCGGGCCTCCCGGCTGACCGTGCTCATCATGCCGAAATCGAGGTAGGCCAGGCGGCCATCGGCGAGGGCCAGCAGATTGCCCGGGTGGGGGTCGGCGTGGAAAAAGCCGTGTTCGAGCAGTTGCTGCAGGCTGCAGTCGACGCCCACCTGCACCATGTCATTGGGATCGATGCCGAGGTTGCGCACGGCGTCGAGGTTGGTGAGTTTGACACCCTCGATCCATTCCATCGTCAGCACGCGTCGACTGGTGGTCTCGTGGTAGATAGCGGGTACGGCAATGCGGGGGTTGGCAGCGTGCAATTCGGCGAAGCGTTCGGCGTTGGCGGCTTCGTTGAGATAATCCATCTCTTCGAATACACGGCAGCCCAGTTCATCAATCAAACCCACCAAATCGCTGCGGATCAGCCGCACCCGGCGATTGAGCCAGGCGGCGATGTTGCGCACGATGTAGAGATCAAGCGTGATCTGTTCCCGCAGACCCGGCCGTTGCACCTTGACGGCCACCTTCTTTCCGTTGGGCAGAACGCCCCGATGCACCTGGCCCAGGGAGGCAGCTGAGATGGGCTCGCGCTCCAGGTGGGCAAACAGGCTGTCCACCGGGGCACCGAGATCCTCTTCAATGCAGGCCATGGCCAGCTCTGGATCAAAGCCTGGCAATTGATCCTGCAGTTGGGCCAGTTCTTCGAGCAGGAGTGGCGGCACGATGTCCGGCCGGGTCGAGAGGGCCTGGCCGGCCTTGATGAAGGCCGGACCCAGG
>CAMCQR010000047.1 GCA_945877115.1 Synechococcus sp. UW140
TTTTTTATTTTTGTTTTTAACTTTCCCTTCCAATTTAATCTTTTATATTGATTGGCAGTGTCAATTTTGGCTGAATTTTCAGCCGGTTCGAGCTCGCGTGCCATCGCAGGCGCATTTCAGCTGACCCGCTTTCAGGTGTAGGTGTGCTGCTTCCTATGGGGTTGTCGCCTGGCGGGCCTAAGGGCGTTCAGATCCCCAGCCGTTGCCAGATCACCGCCAGCTGCGATTGGTGCAGCCCACAGGAGAAGCAGGATTCGACCTGCTGGGCTGAAAGCCGATCGGTGACCTCGGCATCCGCCTCGAGGTTGGCGCGGAAGTTCCCACCCTCCCGGTTCCAAGCGGCATGGGCATGGCGTTGCACGATGCGATAGGCCTGCTCTCGATTCATACCGCTTTCCACCAGGGCCAACAGCACCCGCTGGCTGAAGACAACTCCGCCATAGACGTTCATGTTGCGCGCCATGTTGTCCGGATAGACCCCCAGGCCCCGCACCACCTCGGTCATCTCCCGCAGCATGAAGTGCAGGGTCACCGAGCAGTCAGGCAACATCATCCGCTCCACGGAGCTGTGGCTGATGTCCCTTTCATGCCATAGGGAGCAATTTTCCAGCGCAGCCACGGTGTAACTCCTCAGCACCCTGGCCAGGCCGCTGATCCGTTCGCTGCGGATCGGATTGCGTTTGTGAGGCATGGCCGAACTGCCTTTCTGGCCTTTGGCAAAGCTCTCTTCGACTTCGAGCACATCGGTCCGCTGCAGATTGCGGATTTCAGTGGAGAACCGCTCTAAGGAGGCCCCGACGAGGGCCAGTGTCTGAATGTATTCGGCGTGGCGGTCCCGCCCAATCACCTGGGTACTGGCCGTGTCGGCTTCCAGCCCCAGGATGCGGCAGGTGATCGCTTCCACCTGCGGATCGGTGTTGGCATAGGTGCCCATGGCGCCACTGATCTGGCCCACGGCCACGACCTTGTGCAGCCGGGCCAGCCGCTCCCGGTTGCGTTCGGTTTCAGCCAGCCAGCCAGCCACTTTGAAGCCGAAGGTGATCGGTTCGCCATGGATGGCGTGGGACCGGCCAATCATCACGGTGTCCTTATGGGCTCTGGCCAATTCCCTAAGGGCGTCGGCCAGCTGGTCGAGTTCCCGGCGCAGAACCGCTACTGAGGCTTTGAGTTGCAGGGCCAGTCCCGTATCCACAACGTCGGAGCTGGTCATGCCCACATGGATGTAGCGACCCGCATCACCAACGTGCTCATTGACGTTGGTGAGAAACGCGATCACGTCGTGGCGAACCTCCGCCTCGATTTCGAGAATGCGCGGAACTTCAAAACTTGCCTTATCCCGGATCTCTTGCAGGGCCTCCGCTGGTAGGCGCCCCAGCTCGGCATTGGCCTGGCAGGCAGCGATCTCGACATCAAGCCAGCCCTGAAACTTGGCTTGTTCACTCCAGAGGTTGCCCATTTCGGGCAGGGTGTACCGCTCGATCAAGGCAGGGAGACCGCAAACAGACGTTCACCCAACCTATCGGCCCACAGGTAGGAAACCCCCATGGGGAGTCAGGCGGCTGAGCTCAGCTGGCGGTGGGGCACCTCCAGTTGGATCAGCTCTCCCCAGGCCTGTTGCCGGATCCAGCAGCGGCCGCCCCGGCAATGCAGTAGCTCAAAGGGGGGCAGGTCGTTGGGTTGGTCCGAAAGTCGAACGAATGTACCTGGCCTAAGCAGCTCCAGCACTTCTGCAGCCTGCCGGTGATGGGTGCGGCTGGGGCTGGACTGGGTTTGGGGTGCGGCTTGAAGCGAACCGGTGGATCCCGGAAATGCCATCGTGAAGGGGATGGGCGGGAGGGCACCATTGTCCAGTGATTGCCACGAATGCTCCCTTCTCCTTGGAATTTGTTCCGTTTTTGGCTTTGAACCCATGACAAAACGCCAAAGGCTGGATCTGCTGCTCTTGGAACGTGGTTTGGCATCGAGTCGCCAACAGGCTCAGCAGCTGATTCGTTCGGGTCGTGTGCGTAGCGGTGATCAGGTGCTCGATAAGCCTGGGGTGGTGTTCAGCCCCGATCTGGATTTGGTGGTGAAGCAACCACCTCGTTTTGTTTCCAGGGGAGGGGAAAAGCTGGTGGCGGCCTTGGAATCCTTGCCCATCACCGTTGAGGGTCGTATCTGTCTTGACGGTGGCATCTCCACGGGCGGCTTCACCGATTGCCTGCTGCAGCTGGGGGCCTCCAGGGTCTACGGCATCGATGTTGGTTACGGTCAGACGGCTTGGAGTCTGCGCTGTGACCCCAGGCTGGTGTTACGTGAGCGGACGAATCTGCGCCACCTCACCCCAGAGCTGCTCTACGGCCAAGAGGACGTTTGGCCGGATCTGGCCGTGGCGGACGTGTCCTTCATCTCGTTGGCTCAGGTCTTGCCGGCCCTCAGACACTTGTTGAAACCTTCATCAATCGGACCAGGGGCCGGGGTGGAAGCGCTTTTGCTGATTAAGCCCCAATTTGAGGTGGGACGGGAACGGGTGGGCAAGGGGGGAGTTGTGAGGGATCCTCTTGCCCAAGTGGATGCCATCAACCGGGTGATCGAGGCTGCGAGGGCCCAGCATTGGAAAGCAGCCGGTCTGGTGGCTTCGCCCATTACCGGTCCGGCAGGCAACCACGAATATCTGGTTTGGTTGGTGGATGCAGATCAACCAAACCCAGAACTGGAGCCCAACCAAGTTGTTGCCCTCGTTGCGAAAACGATGGCAAGGGGGAGATCTCCATCATGAGCCGGGCTGCTCAGATAGCGCTGCTATCCCGATCTCCGGTACGGATGCGGAGCACCGATTCGACTGAAGAGATGAAAATCTTGCCATCGCCGATCTCGCCAGTGCGGGCAGCCTCCTGAATGGCGTTAACCACGGTGTCGACGCGATCGTCATCGACGACGATCTCCAATTTGAGCTTCTGTAGAAATTCAACGGTGAACTCAGAACCTCGGTAACGCTCCACCTGACCTTTCTGACGGCCGAAACCGCGTACTTCAGTCACGGTCATGCCGATGATCCCCGCACTCACTAGGGCAATCTTCACATCCTCAAGCTTGAAGGGGCGGATGATGGCCTCGATCTTTTTCATGGAGATGATTGGAAAACAGGAAACGGAGCGCTGAGGAACAGTCTCTCAGAGATGGATGCGCCTGGCTGGCGTCGGCACTGAGGGTATCGGTGCACAACCGAACCATGACTATGCCCAGGGTCAATGGCCCTGTGGTATTCGATGCTACTGGTTGCTTCCCAGGCTGTCTGTCACCCCTTGGTCGCCATCGACCATGGTGAGGCCAGGGAAAGTTCATTCCGCCCAATCCCAAGCCCCGTCACCAGACCCAGCCCAATGTCATCCCCCTCACCCCTTCAGATTTCAACTCCCGCTGAACGAAGTGCAGCCCCCGAAGAGGGCGCCCAGGCCATTGCTGAAGTCCAATTGCTGACCTTTGAGAATCCTTCGCCCTCAAGGGTGTACGAAGTCTCGATCGAACTACCGGAATTTACCTGTCTTTGTCCGTTTTCTGGGTATCCTGATTTCGCAATTCTAAGATTGCTCTATCAGCCAGGACCAAGGGTGCTTGAACTGAAGGCCCTCAAGCTTTATGTCAATAGTTTTCGCAACCACTCTATTTCCCATGAGGCGGTAACCGTTGGAATTCTTGATGATTTGGTCGAGGCGGCTGATCCGATCTGGATCGAGCTGGTCGCCGATTTCAACAGGCGTGGCAACGTCCATACCGTGGTGAGGGTAAGTCATGGCGAGCGCCAACCCTGTTGATGGCGGCCACTTCAAGGCGTTGTCGTTGGTCTGAGGCTTTGCAGTATGGCAGGTAATTCGGTTGCCAGCGCTGTCAAGTTGCGGTTGCAAAGACCGCCTAAGTGGAGTCTTCCCTGGGAACCTTCCCCTTCGGCGATGGCCCATAGCTGTCGAGTGGCGATCAGGCTGAGGGCACCTCCTAGCAGTGAGATCGCAAAGCCGCTGTAGACGAGGGGCACGCCGGGATCTTTCTTGAGCAGGATTCCGCTAGCTGGCAGCACACTTTCGATACGTAAGGGCAAGCCCATCACGTCGACCGCCGGTCCGCCAGGGATGATTTGGGCCAGCAATTGGCCTTCTGCATTGAAGACCTGGGCAGGGCCCTGCTCACTACCTAGGCTCACCAGGACGGGCTGGCTGCCATCCGGTCGGGTCGGCAGTACCAGACCCCAGATCTGCTCACCAAGCTGGGGGAATGCTTGCAGCGGAAGTTGCAGAACGGGGCTGCGTCCGATCTGGAGATTGACGGCAACCAAGGCCCAGTCGGCCTGGTAAAGGGTGATTCCTTTGTGACGCAGCGGGTGATTAACACTGATTGTTGCTTCTAAGGGAGCACCTGCATTGGAAGAGTCACCAGGGGGCAGGAGGCGCAGTTTGGAGGTGAACTGTTCAGGCCGACCAGCAGGATCCCTTTGGATCGAGAAGTCGTCTAGAGCCAGGGTCAACTGGGTCTGGCCGCGGGGATTGAGCAGTTCGAGGTCATGGCCGGGCGCCAGAAAGCGCTCCAGCCGCTGACCTGCCAGAGCCCCCCAGCTGGCCCCTAGCATGAGAACAACTAAGCCGGCGTGAACAAGTAAGGGACCCACGCGACCAGCAACGCCCCTGCGGGCCGCTAGCCGGTCTTTCTGACGTCGAATTTGCCAGCCTCCTTGCTGTAATTGATGTTCAAGTTGATCGAGATCCGTTTCTGGACTCTCTGTTGCCAATGTTTCTGCGATGGCCAGTTTGCTGAGCTGGCGCGGTCGGCGGTAGTCTATCCAGCGTAATGATGCTTGCAGTGCCGGCCATTGACGACGCCAGCTACAGAGGATCAGAGCCAGAGCTAGTAGGGCCAGTAGGGCTAGAAACCATTGACTGGAATAGACGTGGTCAAGTTGCAGCTTGATGACACCGTCGCCAGGCAGGAATCCAAGCCAAGGATTGGGGTCATAGCGTTGGTGATAAAACTCGGTAGTTTCCTTCTGGGGTATGGCGGTACCGATGCCACTGGATAGGGCAATCACAAATAGCAGGGCGATCGCTACTTTCAGATTGGAGAGCCAGGCCAACGGGCGCATCAAAGTTGATGTCAAAGCGCTCATGCCAGGTGGGCCACAAGGGTGAGGGCACCTGTCACAAGGAGGACCACACCACTGATCGGCGGTACCCATTGACCCATTTGACGCAGTTTCAACAAGGAGGGAAGGGTGGCTGCCGCCGTGCCGGCCAACAGAAGCGGCAGCACTTGGCCGGCCCCGAAGCTGGTGAGCAGGAGCATGCCGACCAGCGGTTTGCCGGTCTCGGCCATCCACGCCAGAAGGACCGCAAGCACAGGGGTGGTGCAAGGTGTGGACGCCAGGCCAAAGGCCAGACCTGCGGCTAGCGGAGCGAGAGGGGCCGGAACGAAACGCCGCCAACGTTCTGGATCAGGGCCCGCAGGCAGGCGGAGGGGCAGGAACCCAAGCAGGTTGAGTCCCATCAAAAGGGCTAGAAAAGCCACCAACAGGGGAATTTGATCCGGCAGGCTTCCGTAGAGGCGACCCATCAGGCCACTGGCCAGTCCTAACAGCACCAGTGAGGTGGTGATACCGATGGCAAAGCACAGGCTGCGCTGCCAGGGGAGCGGACCCTTGTTGTCGGAATCATCGGCGAAACCAGCCAAGTAGGCCAGAGTCACTGGCAACAAGGAAAGCGAGCAGGGGCCAAGGCTTGTTAGCAGTCCACCGGCGAAAACGGCTCCCAAGGTGAGTGGACCTGGATTGGAGAGGCTGCCTTGCAGGAACTGTTCGCTACCCCGTGCCAGGTCGGCAAACTGCAGGGCGAGGCTGGGCATTGCCAAGTCGGGCAGCAGAAACACCAGCCTATCGGGGACTTAGGGCAGGTCGACGCTTTGGACGGGCGGATTCCAGACCCTGGCTTTCTAGGGCGCAGCGCACAAGTAAACCGGCCAGTAACAGGCTAGAAAGCAGGGAATTGCCTCCGTAGCTGACCATGGGCAACGGTAATCCCGTTGTGGGCATGGCTCCGCTGGCGACGGCAATGTTGAGGATGGACTGGCCTACGAGAAGCGTGGAGCATCCTATTGCCACAAGTCGATGCTGGGGGCTGCGGCAACCAAGGGCAACTTTCAGGCCGACGAAAGCAAAGATGACAAGAAAGCTCAACAGCATTAACGAACCGAGGAAACCAAATTCCTCGGCAAAGACCGCAAAGATAAAATCGGTAGTCTGAATTGGCAGGTATTCCAGTTTTTGGGTTGAAAGCCCGAACCCAGAGCCCAGAGCACCACCTGAGCCAATGGCCAAAAGACTCTGTACAAGTTGATAACCATTGCCCTGGGCATCTTTCCATGGGTCAAGGAAAGAAATTACCCGAAGACGTTGATAGGTGTTGATCATGATGCTGGTACCACCCAACAGAACCCCAGATGCGGCAGCCCCCAACAACATCAACCTTGGCAATGCTGCGGCAAGACCCATCAGCCAAAGCAATAGACCCATCAGTGCAGCGGTACTAAGGTTGGGCTGTTTGAGAACCAGCAAGACAAGGCCACCGAAGACGCTGAGCCAGAGAAACTTTTGATCTAGGGAAATTCTTTGCCAATGGGAGAAAAGTACGGCTCCCTGAAGCACTAGGAATGGTTTCACCAGTTCGGTGGGTTGGATTTGAATCGGCCCAATCACTAGCCAACGACTGGCGCCATTTACCGTGCTGCCAACCACCAAGGTGGCGGCTACCAAGATTGTGCCGAGTAGCAGGCCTTGCGCCCCTAGGGCGAGCCAGCGACGCATCGAAGTTCGCAATGCCAGTAAGAAAAGCCCCCAGCTGGCCAGCAACCAAAGGGCCTGGCGTTTGATGTAGTAGGCCGCATCGCCCATTTCGTTGGCGGCCACCCACCAACTGGCCGAGCTGAGCACAAAAAGACCAAGCACGCTCCAAACGGCGATGAGCCCCATAAGCAACCTGGCTTCGGCAGACCAGAATTGCCATGGCAGAGGCAGAAGACCCTTGGAGTGAGATGCCCCTGTCACAGGCTCAGAACTCAGGTTTGAAGAATTGAGTTGGATTTCACGGCCAGCGAACCCAGGGAAATCTCCGGAACGTGGCTCTCTGGATCGGTCGGTCGGTCGGGACAAAGCCTGTTGGTATGGCGTAGTTGGCCTATTTAGGCGCGAGCAGGCCTGTTTTGTCGAGTCTTTTCAGACAAAACGATTCCTGGCTACCAGCAAAAAACCCGGCCGGTAGGGTCGGGTTGATGAAAGGATCTTAAAAGTGGCTGATTTCGAGTCCGCTAAATTCCAACGTTTTGCTGACGTTTGCCAGTGGCTAGCTCGACCTTCAGGATCTTACCCCCCTGTTTCATGATTCGCTGTTGTTCAGCAAACCAGCTATCAAAGGGAACCCACTTGGTGAAGTAGGTGTTGTGGATTTCCCGCTGGGAGCGAGATTTTTCCGGGCAGGGGATGCAGGCTGTGATCTTGAAGAGACGCATGAAAATGATTCTCGCTCGTTAGACGGGCTACTGGGGCTCAGAAGAGGGAAAAATCAGTTTCCTAAGCCAGAACTGATGTAGTCGAAATAGACGCCCATTTCACGACCTGCATCAGGTCCGACAAGTGCGGCTGTGGCTTCCTTCATTGCCTGAATCGATTGCACTGTTGCACCGATGGGCACACCAAGGGAGTTATAGGTCTCCTTGAGACCATTCAGGACGCGCTCATCAAGAATCGACGTGTCACCAGCCAGCATGGCGTAGGTGGCGTATCGCAGGTAGTAGTCGAGGTCCCGGATGCAGGCTGCATAGCGACGGCATGTATACATGTTGCCACCTGGACGGGTGATGTCCGAATACAGCAGGGACTTGGCAACGGCTTCTTTGATGATGGCCGAGGCGTTCGCGCTGATGGTGGCAGCCGCCCGGACACGTATTTCGCCACTGGCGAAATACTGTTCTAGGCGTCCCATCGAGGAACCGTCGAGGTAGAGGCCCTGGACGTCTGACTGATTGATGACGTTGGTGATGGCGTCTTGCATTGATCCGTAGGGTGGCGATGAAGGGGTGGGACTGGGCCTCAGGCGAGCGCGCCTACCATGTAATCAAAGAAGAAACCTGCTTCTTCGGCATCGGATCCGGTAAGGATGCTGGTGGCCACGGCCTTCATTTCACGTACGGCTTCTGCCATCGCTTCAAGGGGGGTGCCCAGGGAGCGATACATTTCGCGGGCGCCAATGATTCCGATTTCTTCGATCGGAGTCACGTCACCAGCAACGACGCCGTACGTAACCAGACGCAGGTAGTAATCCATGTCCCTCAGGCAAGATGCGGTCATCTCTTCCCCGTAGGCGTTGCCGCCAGGGGAGATGACGTCGGGACGCTTCTGGAAAAGCTGGCCTGCGGCCTGCTTGACGATGCGTTCACGACTTTCGCTCAAGACCTGGGCGACACGCAGTCGACGTTGACCGCCAGCCACGAATGACTTGACCTGGTCGAGTTCGCCAGGACTGAGGTAGCGGGCTTCGGCGTCCGCGTTGATGATCGAGTTGGAGACGATGCTCATGCAGTTCTGCCTCGAAACAAGCGGTCACCGTTAAGGAGACCGGTATCCGGTGGGTAAGGGTGCAGACGGATTCCCGACTGCCGAATCATTCTGCGTTAGAGGCGTCCGCTGACCGGTGCTCCGGTAACAGTTCTTCACGGCTACTTTCTGCATGAGAACCCTTGGGGCACAAAGCGTTTGCCATGGTTTTGTCCCATTATCCTGCGGTGGCAATTGCTGGCGGGTTTGATGGCTAGTTTCGTGGGACCACCAAGCAAAAAGTGTTTTTTTGTATCGTCAGCAAGTGAAATAGTAAAATGCCCCTACTTAAAAAGCAGGGGCTTATCGGTTGACAAAGGTTGATGTGCTACTTAATCGGTTGATTATAGTTTATTTTAGATGGCAGATTTTGGGTTTGGGTTGAGACCTGCGTTGCCTCCATAAAGTGCTGCTGTTTTATTGACTGTCGACAAGGGGATGCCATTACTTGTCTCGAGGCCGCGCCAGTAAGGAACAGTATCTCGGGCAAAGGCATTGGCATAGCCAGGGCTGTCAAGGATTTCCGCGATCGCCGCAGGGAGTCCGGAGCGCACGCGTGTCGCTAAAAATCGACTGGCCTCGTTGGGCTGAGGAGCCCGGCCCAACAGGGCCAGATAGGCACATGAGGCGGTACGCAGGGGGGCAAGTTGGTTGAGACGACTCAGGAAAAGGTCGTTGCTGGCCACAAGCGCTACAAAACCGGCCACGTTAATTTGGCCATCATTTAATTGGGATTCAGCATCACTCAATCGTTCTGATGCATAAACATCGCGATTGAGAAGTTGGCGATAGGTGGCACTAATCACTTCTGCGACCTGATCCCTTTCAGGGGCCGCCAGGAGGCGAACCGGTCGGCTGAGACTCTGGCGCCGTCGGAATCCTTGAGGGGAGCCGGGGCGGAGTGCCTTGTCCATTGCCGCCCCTGGTGTCTGGGCGATTCCACTGGCCATGCCCTTACCAACATTCGCTGTCCAGTTGCCAATGACACGGGCGCCAGCCTGAGTCAAGGTTCGCGATGGGCTGGAAGTGGTGGTAAAGGCCGCGCTGACCCCGCTAACTCCAGGCCAAGGTTGGGCCGGTACTAGGGGCGGGACGCCAGGATCGGGTTGGAGCTGGGGGTTGCCTCAGGCTCTCCGGACCCGAGGCGGACGGTAAGGGGGGCGCCATCGATTCGCCACCGGAAATCTGGGCATTCCATGGGCCGATTACAGGTGGACGTCGCTGGGGGAGGTTGCGGGGAACAATGTCAGCGACCGTGCGCAGAATCGTTGTTGGGGGGACATCTGGACGGCTTTCGGGCGTCAGATCAACGGATTTGCTCGGGTCGAAGGCCCGGCGCAGGGCTGGGACCTTGCGGGCATTGCGATCGGCTGGGGTGAGGAACCTTTCGTACGGAACAGTGTCTTCACCGAAGCATTCGTTGTATTCTGGGCTGTTTATCATGGCGTCAACGACGCCGTAGAAGCCTTTTCGAGCAGCGGTGTCGAAATAGGCATTGATTTCCCAACGCCCCAATGTGGGCCGCCCTAGTAGGCGCCTGTGCATGACCTCAATTGCTTTGCATATGTAGAGCCCACTCCAGTAACGGCGACGGAAGGCGTTGGAACGGGCCACCTGGCGTATGAATTCACGCAGGTTGATATCGCCGTTTTCGAGTTTGATTTCCTCGACAGTGTTGCGTTCACCTGCATAGCCGGCATTACCCAGAACTTGGGCATATGCCGCCCGGATCACAGCCTGGGTAGAGGATTCAGTCCCACGAATGCTGGGTTGGCCACCGCGGCGGGGTACTGAGTTGCCACCAGTGGAGATTTGCTGCAGTCTCACGACCTTGGGGCCCACGCGTCGGGGAGTGGCCTTGCGGAACTGGAGACTGTTCATTTGACCGGGCTGGCTCAGACCGTTACCGATCAAAAGGCGTCGCGTGTCATAGCTGAACGAGGCTGGTCGGGTGGCGACGGAGGCCGTTCCAGAGGGGAAGATGGCCCCGTAATTGAGAGCCAATGGATCATTCCCACCGCCGTACGGGTGTTGATCGGGGAACGGTTGACGGTAGGAGGCATAAAGGGTGATGTACTGGGGTGCTCCTTCAAAGGGGGCACTGAAACGGAACAATTTGCGATTGGAACCCCAACCCGCACTTTCTTGAGCATCTTCTCCTAGATCGCGAAGGAATGGGACCGTTTCTTCGCCAAAACTACGGGCATATTCCATGCTATTGACCAGCGCATTGACCAGGCCATTAAGACCTTTGGTGCTGACGATGGCGAAATACTGGCGGAATTCTTCTATAGAACTCACACCTCGGCCAAGGAAATGACGGAATGCTAATTCAACGACGCGACTATTGGAAAAGCGTCCGTAGAATTGTTGCCGATATTCCTTACTACATCCTAAGGCACGTACGAATTCCCGCATGGAGATCTGGCCCTGGCGGAGCTGGGTGGCTTCCACAGGGCAGACCACCTGGGAATAACCCTTGACAATGTCTCGTTCAAAGACTTGTCGATAGGCAGCTCGAATGACCTCGGCTTTTTGGCCCCCCGTCATGCCAGTCTTCATCACATAGCGCGGAGCGCCTTGGGCGGAGAGGGCATAGGTCGCCGGCAGCTGTAACCCCTGGTTGACGGGGCTGCCAAGGCGTTGTCGGGCCGAGGGCGTGGGAACCTCAAGCTCTTTGAGGAGAACGTTGAAGCAATCGATGACCAACTGGCGAGCGGCGGGCTCTTCTTGGAACAGGGAGGCAGCAGCGGCTCGCATCTCCTGCAGAGCCACATTGGTGGCGGCCAGGGAGCAGGCTTTCTCAAGCACATCCTTGAGCCCGCGTGTATTGACGGCCAGGATGCTTGGATCGCCAGCGACGACGGCATACCCCACGTAACGCAGGAACCAGGCCAGGTCGCGTATGGATTTTTTCATCCGGTCGGTGCCGTAGCGCCCAACGGAAATCGGACTGAAGCCTGCGGGCAGTACGACCCGCACGTCCGCGTCTCCGGAAGCGCCCTCGAGGATTCTCTCGAGCAGGTTGCCCCCCCGTCCGGCCTTGGCACCGACAAAGGTGCGCACCGATTGCTGAAAGGCCGATTGGTCGGCAGCAAGGGGTTCGTTGCTTCCAGGGGAGACACCAGCAGAGGGCAGCGGTGACTCCAAATAGGAAAGGGGGGTCCCTCCAGCAAAAATGCGATTCGCCGCTTTGGCGACGATCTCCGCCGCATTCTTGGAGAGCCTCTGGGCGGCTGCCACCCGGGTCTGTCCGCTCTGGAAGAAGGTGATGAGGGTCTGTAGCTCGCTCCCATCGGGGAAGCGATCCTGCTGCTCGGCTTTCCGGACACTGGAGAGCGGCAGAGTGTCGTAGAGCTGAGGGGTGACCCTGGTGCTGCCGCTGCTGGCGGTCACTGTCATGTCAAGGGAGTGAGCCGGGCTTTGGAAGGTTACGGCTCCCCCTGAGGGCCTCCGGCCAGCCATGAACAAATGTTTGCAGCTTCGTCGCTTTTGTTGCCATTGCCCCCTTGTGGTCCCAGCGTTCGGGCCATCACTCCACCACCCATTCCCTGTCTAGAACCGCAACGCCAATGGACCAGGACAAGGCCCCTTCAGAGCTTGGGCAAGCCCCCCGAGATGCCGCCACACCGGCCGTTAGCGCCTTTTATGACCGTTTCCCATATCCCGGGGATCCGTTACAGGACGGACCGCCCCCTGGTTACAACTGGCGTTGGTGTGTCGATAGTGTGGTGGCTGCCGTCAGGGGCGGATTGCCTCCTCGCCCTGGGGGGACTCCCCGTTCATGGCGGATCTTGGATGCCGGCTGCGGCACTGGTGTCAGTACGGATTACCTGTGCCACCTCAACCCAGGGGCCGATGTGGTGGCTGTTGATATTAGTTCTGGGGCCCTTGATGTGGCAACGGAGCGGTTAAGGCGCTCTGGTGCTGCAGGCCACGTGCACTCCCTGGAGGTGAAGCAATGCAGCCTTTTAAACCTTGAGGAGACAGGCCGTTTTGACTACATTAATTCTGTTGGTGTTCTGCATCACCTAGATCGTCCAGAACTTGGGTTGCAAGCACTCGCACAAAGGCTTGCTCCAAAAGGGTTGTTGCATCTTTTTCTTTATGCCGACGGCGGGCGTTGGGAGATTCACAGGATACAGAAGGCTTTGGGGTTTTTGCAGGCCGGCACATCTGGCGAGGGCCTGAGGCTGGGGCGTTCTTTGTTCAATGATCTGCCGGCCAATAATCGACTTCGCCGTCATCACGAGAACCGTTGGGCCCTAGATACGGCAGCGGATTCGAATTTTGCAGATATGTATTTGCATCCCCAGGAAACCAGCTATGACCTGAATCGTCTCTTTGCATTGGTACAGCAATGTGGGTTGCATTTTTGTGGATTCTCCAATCCTGCCCAGTGGGATCCGGCTCGCTTACTGCAGGGGGAGCTGCTGGAAAGGGCCCAGGCTCTTCCAGAGCGTCAGCAATGGGATTTGGTGGAGACCCTGGATCCCGATATCAGCCATTTTGAGTTTTTTCTCAGTCAGGAGCCCATCACTCCGAGACAATGGAGCAAGGACGAAGAATTGTTGGCTGCCGGTGGGGAACGTAACCGATGCCTTTGGGGTTGGCCATCTACGGCGCTTCTGGGCCCGGATCTTGAACCCTTGGACATCGAACCTGGGGATCTGGCTTTGCTCCAAGCTCTGGAGGGGGCCCCGGAAGGAATGGCCCTGGGCAGCTTGCCCTTGGCCTTGGATCAGCAGGAACGGCTGCTGCGGGCTCGGCGCTTGATCGCCCTACGGCTGCTTCAACCACTGGTCAGATGAGGCGCAAGACGGCGCTGCGTGATAAGTTCTGGTCGCCTATTCGCTTCATACGGTTGCCGGCCGCGATTGCCCCGTCTCTTAATCCTGAGGTGCCTTTACCTCTTGCCAAGGAGCCCTCAGGGGTCGCATTTGCCAATGGCATGGGGGATTTTGAGCGGCTTCAGCAGCGCATGTTGTTGGCCACTCTTGTTGTGGCAGCTCTTGCAGTGCCTACTGCGGCCTTCGCTTTCGGATGGGATGTCGCCCTGAGCCTTCTGATCGGTGCCTTTGCCGGTCTTGTGTATCTGTGGCTCTTGTCCCGAAGTGTGGCTCGACTGGGCGAAGCCAGCCGCTCTTTGAGCAAGGTGCAGTTGCTCGTTCCGGTCGTTCTCGTACTTGCTGGCACCCGTCTCCCCCAACTCCAGCTGCTCCCTGCCCTGGTGGGTTTTCTTCTTTATAAACCGGCCTTGCTTGTTCAAGCCGCCTTGGACCGTTAATTCCGGCCCAAGACCCCTCCCTTCCCTTCGGCCCTTTCTTCAGGACACCGACTCCGATGGTTCCGATGACTTTCAGTCTCCCCTTTGCTGCACTCGAGGTGGGTCAGCACCTGTACTGGAAACTTGGCAATCTCAAGATTCACGGCCAGGTTTTTCTCAGTTCATGGGTCGTGATCGGTGCCTTGCTGGCTCTGGTCATCTATGGCACCAGACGGATGCAGCGAGAACCCTCCGGCGTCCAGAATTTGCTTGAATACCTATGGACATACATTCGTGATCTCACCCGTGAGCAGATTGGGGAGAAGGCTTACCGAGACTGGCTTCCTTTCATTGGTACCATATTCTTATTCATTTTTGTGAGCAATTGGGGCGGCGCCTTGATTCCATGGAAGTTGATCCACCTTCCTAGTGGAGAGCTTGGAGCACCAACTGCCGATATCAATACTACGATAGCTTTGGCATTATTAGTTTCTTTGGCCTACTTTTATGCCGGCTTGAGTCGTAAAGGTTTGCGTTATTTCGAATACTATGTTGATCCAACGCCCATAATGTTGCCCTTCAAAATAATAGAAGACTTCACCAAACCCCTGTCTTTATCCTTTCGTCTGTTCGGAAACATCCTTGCTGACGAACTCGTGGTTGCTGTATTGGCATTCCTGGTGCCCTTGGTCGTACCCCTGCCGGCCATGTTCCTAGGACTGTTCACCAGCGCCATTCAGGCTCTGATCTTCGCCACTCTGGCGTCTTACTACATCGGAGAGGCGGTGCACGAAGAGCACCACTGATCCAGTGCCATAACTGCGTCTGCAAGGGACGCCGTTCTGGCAAACTCTCTGCGCGCAGGTCCGATTTTCTCGGGCCCATTTCTCCCGAGATGTCCCAGGCGCAGGCTCTCCAGCGACCTCCCATTCCCCGTTCCCCCATGGATTCCCTGACTTCCGCCGCTTCTGTTTTGGCCGCCGGTCTTGCTGTTGGTATCGGCGCCATCGGTCCTGGCATCGGCCAAGGCAACGCTGCTGGCAGCGCCGTGGAAGGTATTGCCCGTCAACCCGAGGCTGAAGGCAAGATTCGCGGCACCCTGCTGCTCTCCCTCGCCTTCATGGAAGCCCTCACCATCTACGGCTTGGTGGTAGCCCTGGTGCTTCTGTTTGCCAACCCGTTCGCCGGCTGAGCTTGAGGAGTTTCCTGTTGGGTGGATCAATTTCCGTCCAACAGGAGCCCTTCACCTCTGGCTTAGCAATTTCCGTTGATCCAGCCACCACCCCGTTCGCCCGCTTCCCCGCTCCATGACCAGTTGGCTACTGTTCGCCGCCGAGGCCGGTGCCCAGGAAGGAGGTCTTTTCGACCTTGACGCCACCCTGCCGCTGATGGCCTTGCAGGTGGTGCTCCTCACTTTCATTCTCAATGCTTTGTTTTTCCGTCCCGTCGGCAAAGCCGTGGAGGAACGCGAGGGATACGTCAACACCAGCCGTGTCGCCGCCAAGGAGAAGCTGGCCCAAGTGGAACGATTGGAATCAGATCTCAAGGATCGCCTCAAGGAGGCCCGCCTGCAATCTCAGCAGGTGATTCTTGACGCCGAACAGGAGGTGGAGCGACTGCACCGGGCGGCTCTTGCAGAAGCCACTGCCGAAGCCAATGGTTCTCGTGAGAAAGCCCGGCGAGAGATTGATTCGGAACGCGAGAAGGCCTTGGCCCAATTGGGAACCGAAGCCAAAAGCCTGGGTCAGATGATTGTTGATCGCCTGCTGCCAGCCTGATGAGTACCTTTTTTGCTTTGCCTCTGTTGGCCAGCCACGCTGGCTTTGGTCTGAATCTCAATCTTTTTGAGACCAATATCATCAATTTGGCGGTACTGATCGCTGCTTTGGTGTGGTTTTTGAAGGGTTTTCTTGGCGGCATTCTCGAGCGACGCCGTACCAGCATTCTTGCCGATCTCAAAGACGCTGAGGACCGGCTTGCCAAGGCTTCTACTGCCTTAGCTGAGGTTCAACAGGGGCTGACCCAGGCCCAGCAGCGGGCCGAAAAGATTGTGGTCGACGGCACCGTCCGGGCCGCTGCCATTCGTCAGGAAGGCGAGAAACGTAGTATCGATGAGATCGCTCGTATCAAAGAATCCGCTACTTCAGATTTGGCGAATGAAGCTTCCAGGGTGAGTGCCCAACTTCGTCGCGAAACTGCTCGACAGGCTGTGGAGCAGGCCCTAGCCGGGCTGACCGGCAAGCTCGATGACAAGGCGCACTCCAGTCTCATCGACCAGTCCATCCACTTGCTGGGGAATTCCTGAGATGCCACTCCTCAATACCATCACAACACCTTACGCTGAAGCCTTCCTTCAGCTCTGCGACGCGACGGGAGAAACAGAATCCGTGATTCCCCAGGCCCGTAAGGTGCTTGAAATCTGGAATGGGTCTTCCGAGCTGAGGGAGGCTATGGCCTCACCGGTCCTTGAGCCTGACGCCAAAAAGTCGGCATTGGAGACAATCTTCGGCTCCGAGATTTCACCCAATTTCCTCAACCTGCTCAAGCTTCTCTCCGATCGCCAACGCATCGGTTTTCTTGACGCAGTCCTTGAGCGCCTTCTGGAGCTTTATCGTGACCAGAACGGCATTGCCCTGGCGACCATCACTTCGGCCACGCCCCTGAGTGAAGATCAACAAGCCCAGTTGGTCGAGAAGGTGAAAGCGGTTGCTGGCACCGACAAGGTTGAGACCGTCATGCAGGTCGACCCCAACCTGATTGGTGGTTTCGTGCTCCGTGTTGGCTCCAAGGTGATCGATAGTTCTCTTGTGGGCCAGGTGCGCCGTCTGGCCCTCGAACTGGCTTCGTCCAGCTGAGGTTGAGCCCTCTCCACCTCCTCCTATACCCCTCCATCGCCTCCCCTCCGGGGACTTCCCACCCATGGTTTCCATCCGGCCCGACGAGATCAGCGCGATTCTCAAGCAACAGATTGCCGACTACGACAAGTCGGTTTCCGTCAGCAACGTCGGTAGCGTCCTCCAGGTTGGTGATGGCATCGCCCGTGTTTATGGCCTTGAGCAGGTCATGGCAGGTGAGTTGATCCAGTTTGAGGATGGCACCGAAGGGATCGCGCTCAACCTGGAAGACGACAACGTCGGCGCTGTGTTGATGGGCGAAGGTTTGGGCATTCAGGAGGGCAGTACGGTCAAGGCAACTGGCAAAATCGCCGCCGTTCCGGTGGGTGATGCCATGTTGGGCCGGGTGGTGAATTCTTTAGGTCAACCGATCGATGGCAAAGGGCCGATCGCGACTACCGAAACCCGTTTGATCGAATCGATGGCGCCTGGCATCATCCAGCGTAAGTCGGTGCATGAACCGATGCAAACGGGGATCACTGCCATTGACGCGATGATTCCCATCGGACGTGGCCAACGCGAATTGATCATCGGCGATCGGCAGACGGGCAAGACTGCTATTGCCATTGATACGATCCTCAACCAGAAGGGTGAGGAGGTGGTTTGCGTTTATGTGGCGATCGGTCAGAAATCCGCATCGGTTGCCAATGTGGTGGAGGTCCTACGGGAGCGAGGAGCTCTCGAATACACCGTGGTGGTTGCCGCCAGCGCTTCCGAAGCCGCAGCGATGCAATACTTGGCTCCTTATACCGGGGCTGCCATTGCTGAGTCATTTATGTATAAGGGCAAAGCCACCCTTGTCGTCTATGACGATCTGACCAAGCAAGCCCAGGCCTATCGCCAGATGTCTCTGCTGCTGCGTCGTCCCCCGGGGCGTGAAGCCTATCCCGGAGACGTTTTTTATTGCCACAGCCGCCTGCTGGAACGGGCCGCCAAGCTTTCTGATGCCATGGGGAAAGGAAGTATGACGGCCCTGCCGATTATTGAAACCCAGGCGGGTGACGTCTCCGCTTACATTCCTACTAATGTGATCTCCATTACGGATGGTCAGGTCTTTCTCAGCTCTGACCTTTTCAACTCCGGACTGCGGCCTGCGATCAATGTTGGTATATCGGTTAGCCGGGTTGGTGGTGCCGCCCAGACCAAGGCCATCAAGAAAATTGCAGGTACCTTGAAGTTGGAATTAGCCCAGTTTGATGAATTGGCCGCCTTCTCCCAGTTTGCTTCCGACCTCGATGCCGCCACCCAAGCCCAGTTAGGCCGTGGTAAGCGTCTGCGCGAGCTGCTGAAGCAGTCCCAGTTCAGCCCCCTCAACCTGGCAGAACAGGTTGCTGTTGTGTACGCCGGCGTCAAGGGCCTGATTGATGACATTCCTGTGGATCAGGTGACCCAGTTTGCCCGCGAACTACGTGATTACCTGAAGACCAGCAAGCCTGATTTCATCAACAAGGTGATGACTGAAAAGCAATTGGGTGACGAAGCCGAAGCCACCCTGAAGGAGGCCATTTCCGAAGTCAAGGCTTCTATTCTGGCGGCAGCCTGAGGATCTAGCTATGGCGAATCTTAAGGAGATCCGAGATCGGATCAGTTCCGTCAAAAACACACGCAAGATTACTGAAGCCATGCGCTTAGTGGCTGCCGCCAAGGTGCGGCGAGCCCAAGAGCAGGTATTGCGTAGTAGACCCTTTGCCGATCGTTTGGCTCGGGTTCTCCAGAATCTGGAATCACGCTCGGCCTTTGAGAACACCGATTCGCCCTTGTTAGCGAGTCGAGAGGTCCGTAAAATTACCCTAATTTCGGTGACCGGTGATCGGGGTCTTTGCGGGGGGTACAACACGCAGGTGATCAAGAAAACCGAGCAGCGATTCGCTGAGCTCAAACGTCAGGGTTATGACGTTGATCTTGTGCTGCTTGGTCGCAAGGCCATCACCTATTTCACGAATCGTAGCTACCCCATTCAATCTACTTTTACTGGTCTAGAGCAAGTTCCAACTGCCGCTGATTCCAATAAGGTGGCATCAGAAGTCTTGGCTGACTTCCTTTCTGGCGCCTGCGACCGAGTGGAGATTGTCTACACTAAGTTCATCAACCTAGTGAGTTCTTCTCCCGTTTGTCAGACCCTGCTTCCCCTGGATCCCCAGGATATTGCTGATCCTGAAGATGAGTTGTTCCGGCTGGTGACAAAGGATGGCAGGCTTACGGTGGAAACCGTGGATGTGGCGAATGCTCAAGCCGCCCTACCTTCTGACTTTGTGTTTGAACAAGGTCCAGAGGTGTTGCTTGATGCCCTGCTGCCTCTTTACCTGAACAACCAGTTGTTGCGTGCCTTGCAAGAAGCCGCCGCCAGTGAATTGGCCAACCGGATGACGGCCATGAATAATGCCAGTGACAACGCTAAGGCCTTAGCTAAGACGTTGACACTGGATTACAACAAGGCTCGCCAGGCCGCAATTACCCAGGAGATTCTTGAGGTTGTAGCCGGTTCTGGAGTCGTTTGATTGCTTCGGTCTTATTGTAAGCAAAGGGCCGGTCTTATGGACCGGCTTTTTTATGTCTGACTCGAATTCTCCCCATTTTTCTTCGCCACTGGGTCTCGATCTTC
>CAMCQR010000048.1 GCA_945877115.1 Synechococcus sp. UW140
AAGGGCGCCACCCTGCCGGAGAGCATGGATGGAGAGGGCCTGGTGTTGCAGGGGGAGCGGGCCTGGGTGGCGAGCGAGGGCCGTCGCCTCCCCGAGCGCCCCCCCCAGTTGCTGCGCTTCGACCGTCGCAGTGGCGAGCTGGAGCTGGCTAATCCCATGCCTGTCGGATGGCAGCCAGCTCCAGGTCAGGGACTCGACTCCAACAGGGGTCCAGAATCCCTCACCCTGCTGCTGCGGCAGGGCAAGCCAGCGATGCTGCTGATGGCGGCCGAATCCGCCCTGCTACAGGATCCCCCTGGCCAGGTTCGTGTGCTGGGCTGGACCCTCGGCACCGGCATGGAGTCGCCGGCCGGCGACCCCAAACCACTGCAGCCCCTGCGACTTCCCCAGGGTGATGGCTGGGGCCTCACCGACCTCCTGGCCCTGCCCGAGGCCCCCCTTGAGGCACCCCTGCTTGGGCTGCAAAGAAGATTCCAGGCGCCGGATCAATGGAGCAATCGCCTTGTTCTCTACCCTTTGCCCAAGCCGGTCACTACGGCAGGGAATGCCGCGACCCTGCCCCCCCTGATGTCATGGGACCTCAAGGCCATCGGCCTGTCGCCGGACAATTGGGAAGCAATCACTCCTGGCCCTCCCCTGGAGGATGGGCGCCCCACCCTGCTGCTCGCCTCTGACGACAACTTCAGCCCTGTTCAGGACAACCACCTGGCCCTGTTGGCGCCCCGACGCACGGCAGCTTGCAGGCCATGGGGCGAGACTCAACCCATCAGCGGATCAGTTAAACCGACCCAAGTGCCTCAGTCAAAGAGGAGAACGCCATAGGAATCCTTCTCCAGCTGCTTCTGCAAGCAGATGATTCGGTGTTTGGTTCGGTCGTACTGAGCAACCCAGAGGATGGGAACCAGAACTAAAGAGAATCCCAAGGTGGGCACCGCCAACAGGAAACTCAGAACAGTGCACAGATTGGGGGACAAGTAGGCCGGTGGAGGAACGGCATCATTGAGTCCCAGCGCAAGGGCGCGATCAACGATAACTTGGTCTTCAAGAGGAAGAAATCGCATGAATCAACCGCAGTATTTAATTCAATTTTTTCATCTGCTGGTTAAAGTTGATTTATCAACGAGCATCCATGGTCACGCCGTGAGGTATTCCACTGTCACAGCGTGTGGTGTTCCACCGCACCAGCTCCCCCAGGTTCCTTGCCTTGGAGTAACTCCGAGCCCCATCCCAAACCCGTGTTCGGATCTCTCTCCTCCGCCAGAAGGGTATCGGCGCATTCCCTAGATTCCCTGCTGCTAAAAACTCGATCCGTCAGGTCTCGTCACCCGCTGCTTCTCATCCTGGTTGCTGTCATCGGCGCGGGAGTGTTTTTGCTGGGCTTGGGCCAGACCGGGTTGGTTGATGAGACGCCCGCGCTTTTCGCCGCCTCCGCACGCCACATGGCCGAAAGCGGCGACTGGCTCATCCCCCAGGTCAACGGCTTACCCCGCTACGACAAGCCTCCCCTGATCTACTGGCTCATGGCGGGCTTCTATGCCCTTCCCGGTACCGCCCAGTGGGATCCCCTCGGTAGCTGGGCCGCCAGGCTGCCCTCTGCCTTGGCCAGCATGACCACGATGGTGGCCCTGGGCGACACCCTCCTGCGCTGGCCTCCCTTTGGGCCCGCAGGATCCCCCGCGCAGGGATTTGACCGCGTTGCCACCGCCATCAATGCTGCCCTGGCTTTTGCCCTAAGTCCGCTCATGCTGGTGTGGGGTCGCACTGAGGTGAGCGACGCCCTCTTCACCGCAACCCTCGCCCTTAGCTTACTTTTGGCTTGGCGTACTTTTGCGGCTCAGCGGGGTCCTTGGTGGCCCTGCTGGAGTGTTCTGGCTCTGGCCGTGCTCAGTAAGGGACCTGTGGCGATTGTCCTTTTCGCCCTCACCCTCGGGTTGTTTTGGTTGCTTGGCGCCGAAGCGGATCGGCTGCGTCGACGGCTGCGGCCTTTTCCAGGTCTGGCGCTCACCTTGGTGATGTCAGCACCCTGGTTTGTCCTTGCCTTGCTGCGGGAGGGGAAGCCCTACTGGGACAGTTTTTTCGGTTATCACAACCTGCAGCGGTTCTCAAGGGTGGTGAACAATCACCATCAGGGTCCTTGGTATTTTTTTGTCGTTTTGGTGTTGGCCAGTCTTCCCTTCACGCCCCTGTTGCTGTTGAGTTTGCGGCGCGTTCTGCTGGAGATCCGCACCCCCCTGCTCCCGTCCCTGTCCCTGGGTCGTTTCGCCGCGGCCTGGCTCCTGGCCGTTCTGCTCTTCTTCTCTCTCTCTGCCACAAAGCTCCCCAGCTATTGGCTGGTGGCGACGCCGGCGGCAGCCCTGCTTGTCGCCCTGGCCCCCTGTACCGCCTGGCAGCCTGGCTTCGGTCCAGCTCAAAAGCCCTTATCTCAACGGGGATTGAGGTTGGCCATGGCCGCTTCAGCGGCCCTGCTCATTCTGGTCAGTGCCGCTCTTGCCCTTGCGCCTCAGTGGCTGCCGCTGATCAACGACCCCACCCTGCCGGGTCTTGCGGCGGCTGTGGGGCGCCGCCCCTGGCCGAGCCTGGGAGCAGCCGTAACGATGGCTGCAGTCCTGCTGCTGAGCGGCTTGGCCACCAACCGGCCAACGGCACGCCTGCTTCAGAGCCAAGCCGGCCTGCTCTTGCTTGTGCCCCTGGTCCTACTACCGGTTTGGCAGATCGGTGATCAGCTGCGGGGTGCTCCGATCCGCCAGCTGGCTGCGGTCGCCAGGGCAGAGCGTTCTGCTTCTGAGGCCTTGGCGATGGTGGGCCTGATCAAACCCTCCCTGCATTTCTATAGCCAATCCACAGTTTTGTTTGAGGGGCGTTCTTCCCATGCCCTGGTCAATCTGGCGGATCGGCTTCGCGCAGACTCCAGGCCGGGCCTGCAGCCCTCCTCGGTCGATTTACAGCCTACCCTGCTGCTATTGATCGATTCTGAAACAGCCGAAAAACGTCACTGGCGGACTATAGAAGGACGGGAACTGGCCCGGTCGGGTCCCTACTCCCTCTGGCGACTCGATCGAGTTTGGTTGGAGAAGCGGGCCCGTTTACTTCAGAACGAGGGGATCAACCCCAGCTGGCGTGATCCACGACCCGAAATGTTCTGAGCGGCATGGCCGCTGCGGGCAGGTTTGCGGGCCGCCTAGTTCGTAGAAGTACTCAATCTCCAAGCTTCTTATCTAGCAACTGCGTCACCACATAGACACCGATAAACATCGGTAGATAGGCGATCCACATGTTAGGGAGGTCCAGCCCTGAGTTGTTGATCAAAACAAGCCCGCCATAACTAAACAGGCCATAAATAAATGCTCTTCGCAGGGGTCCAACAAGTTTCTTCAAGTGAGATGCAACAGTGGTTCTTTTTATGATAGATGCAGTAGAACTATTTCCCCCTACGCAAGGCAGTCTGGACGGTGCTAGCTCTGCCCGCCAGACAATGTCAAGACGGCAGCGTCTGGCTTGGTCGTTCGTCGCAGCAGCGCCGGTTGTCAAGCGCTTCGCCCCTGCCGACTCAGACTCACTTCCACGGAGGCCGATATCTCGCCCATTGCAGACTGGGATGGGGCACCAACGACTGAATGTTCAGGATCCCGCTGTCAAGTTCTCGACAACCCACGGAGATGAGCCCTCCCGTTAAACTAGGTCATGAACCAGATCGCTTGAGTCATGGACGCCAACATCGGCGCCTTTGAGGCCAAGGCCCAGCTATCGCGCCTGCTGCGGGCCGTGGAGCAGGGCGAGCGGTTCACGATCACCGTATGGGGAAAGCCCGTGGCCGATCTGGTTCCCCATCGTGCTGACTCGGCCCAGGGCGTGGCGGCTGCGGTGGCTGCCATCCAGGCGTTTCCGTGGATCCGTGGGGTCGGTGATGGCGAGGTTGCGGAGTTCGTGCGTGAGGGGCGCCTGTGAGCGAGGCGCCGATGATCATCGTGATCGATGCCTCCATGGCCCTGGCCTGGCTCTTCGAACGCCAGCAGCCCATCGACATCGACCGGGCCAATCGCCTGCTTGCCGCCCACGGCGAGGTGCCCTGGTGGATCCCCGGGCTTTGGCACCTGGAGGTGGCCAACGCCCTGCTTGTGGCCGAGCGGCGTTCCGTCCTGCTCCAGGTCGATAGCGATCGCTTCCTCGCCAGGCTGGGCAGCCTGCCCATCGTTACCGATGCCGAGACCAACCCGGAACGGGGCGGGCTCATTCTGGCCCTGGCCCGCGGCCATGGACTTACCAGTTACGACACTACCTATCTGGAGCTGGCCCAGCGGCTTGGCGCTGCCCTCTCCAGCTTCGATCGCCGGCTCAACCAGGCGGCCCGCGCCATCGGCGTCGCCCTGTTTTCAGAGACCTGTCCGTAATGTGCGTAATCCGGATGCCCCAGGTCATGGTCGACAAGTTCGCCTCCCTACCCTCCCTACCCTGCTGGCCGAGCCAGCCGCTGCCGTGGCCTGCCCAGGGGGTCAATCACGGAGGTAGATTTGCTTCGATCTCTAAAAATAGTAGAACATTCGTATAATTCCAGTGATGTCAGTACCTCCTAAATTCGATCAGCCTGTAGTCAAATTACAACACATCGAAGGCATCGACTACCTTCGAACAGTGATGTCGATATTCGTCGTCATCTGGCACATGGGTGGAGGAGGTAGTTCGCTCATCTTTTCTAAGTCAGATTTTGCAAAACATACTTTTGTTTTTTCTGATTTTTTGAATTTTCATGTTCTTTTGCTGGCGGTACCAGTTTTTATCTTTATCTCAATCTACTTGTTTTCGGTCAAGCAGCCTTGCTTCGCAATATTGAGAAAGCGAGTGCTGAGACTTAGCCTGTTATTAACATTTTGGCCCCTGATTCTAATTTTTTACAACAAAGGCTATCAAGGCCTGGCCTCCCTACCCTGGACTCCTGCGGCTAATGCTGTTTATACGATTCTCCAGGCTGGGCAGACAATTTATTACTTCTTTCCCAGTCTTATTCTCTGTCTTTTTGCCACCTTCATTTTCCTTCGCTTGAATCGCAATTGGCAAATCATATTAATGCTGTCATCCCTGGCCCTTCTTGCCGTCTTACCAATATTTACGAAGTCCAGCAACCTTTACATCGCTAGCGCGTATTGGAACCCATTCAATTTTATTCCGCTCAGTTTTGCTGCTGTTCTTGTAGCACAGAATGCCTCTTTTATTCTCAAGAAGAGGATTTTCGTGATTATTTTTTCTTTGCTTCTCAGCCTTTCCTTTGCCATCTTTGAATGGCATTATGCAACAGGAGCCATTTTTTTTGCAGGCCAAATCCACGCGATTCCAACCTATACTAGACCATCTCTCTTGTTTGAAGTAATAGCATTATTCACTGTTGCGATGGATCCTAGGATTAAGTCCTCTGGTGTAATTCGATTCACCTCTAAGAATGCCCTGGCTCTCTACTGTCTTCACCCCTTCCTCAGCTCCCCAATCAGCCGGTTCGTGTCCATCTTTATTGCGAACAAAACAGTGGCTCTTTACATTTCCATTGCGCTTGTCGTTATGAGCTGCTATCTGCTCGCCATCCCTCTGAGAAAGTGGTATTTGCGCGAGCAGTTAATCACGTGAGATCATCGACAAAGGTCGGCATTTCGAGATTAGTTCCCAGTCTTTCCTAATCATTTCTCCTACAACCGCGATGGCAGCCCCTGCATTCAAGGCGCATTCCCTGCAAGGTGGCGCTTGATCCACCCGCTGCCGATGCTTGATGGCTGTGCGAGGCTGTGTTTTTGAGACTTGGGCAGATGGTTGGGGGATTGCCAATTTTGCAGACGGTTCTGTTCCATCCCTGCGATCCGCAAGTGGAGATCCCTGCGCCTGCGGTGAGGTCCGAGCGGCCCTAAGCAGAAGGTGAACTCACCTGTAAGGATGTCGGCTAGAAACGTGTATGATCATTGAGTTGAATTCAACTTTTTATGATTTCCAAGCTCATACTGCCAGAGGCATTGGATAGACAACTTGAAATTCGGCACAAGTATCATACGTTTCGACAGTTTGCACCCGCCATTGGCAAGCGCGCCGCTTTGCGGCTGGCATTCTGGGACCGAAAGGGTTGCTTGACGCTGCAGCCAAAAGGTATTAGGGAGCCCCTAATTATTAGATCAAATAGCAGTGACATCGACGTTTTCTGGCAAATTTTTGTTGAGAAAGAGTATTCTTGTCTTGCCCATCTTACGGACGTGGATTTGATTATAGATGCTGGCGCCAATGTGGGATATTCAAGCGTTTACTTTCTCTCTCATTTTCCCAATTGTCGGGTGATTGCCATCGAGCCCGACGGCAACAATTTCGCTTCACTCCAGAAAAATTTGGCTCCTTACGGTCAGAGGGCTCAGGTCTTTAAGTATGGCATCTGGTCCAAGTCGGCTGAGCTGGCCATCGAGGCCACCAACTACCGCGATGGACGGGATTGGACCCGCCAGGTTCGCGAATGTGAAGTCGGTGAAACGGGAGATATTCAGGCAGTAACAGTCGGTGAGCTGCTGCTCCAGTCGGGACACAGCCGACTCTCCTTGCTGAAGATGGATATCGAGGGTGCCGAAGCGGTGGTCTTTGCTGATTCCTCCTGCCAGCAATGGTTGCCGAAGACTGATGCCATCGCCATCGAGCTCCACGATGATTCCGGCTTCGGACCCGCTTCGGATTTGTTTCATGCCGCCATCAGCGACCAGCACTATCAGATCTCCCACAGCGGCGAACTGACCATCTGCCTCCGAGCGGATTCGTCCGCTGGCTGATGGCTGCCCTGCTCGTCTCCCCGCCTCAATCCGGCCAGGAGCGTGACGGGCTGACTCCCATGCCCTGGTGTCCGGGACAGCCTGTACCCCCCTTGGCCTCGGGCCCATTCGATCAGGAGACCCCGGCGCTCCTGTTGCTTGATCGACGTGCTGCCGGAGCGGCCCCGAACATCTGCGAGCTGGTCTCGCTGCTCGATCGCGGCGAACAGGCGCGGGCGCAGAGCTTCCGCCGCCCTGACGATCGAGAGCGCTACCGGCTCGGCCGCGCCGCCCTGCGTCAGGTGCTCGGAGCCTGGCTGGATCGCGATCCCGCGGCCCTGCGCTTTGCCACCGGCCCCCACGGCAAACCGGAGCTGGTGGGGCCTGAGTGCTCATCGCCCCAATCCCAACCGCCCCACTTCAACCTGTCCCATTCCGGCGACCTGATCCTGTTGGCCTTCCACGTCAGTCATCCGGTGGGTGTCGATGTAGAGCGTCACCAACCTGACCTGGACTGGCGGCCCATCGCGCGGCGCTGTCTGGATCCCGCCCAGGTTGAATCGTTGCTGGCCTTGCCACCGGCCGAGGCCTACTCAGCCTTTTTCGAATCCTGGTGCGACTTGGAGGCGGGCCTCAAGGCGCGGGGGGTGGGCTTGGCCCAGGCCAGCGAGGCCCAAGTCCTGGCGATGGAGCCGCGGCTGCGGCGCTGGCGGTTGGCCCTGCCGGCGGGCTACGCCGGGGCCGTGGCGCGGCTGGATCCGGCCTGAAGCCTGCTCACGGCCCCGGCGGCTCCTCCTCGGGCAGGGCATCTTTGAGATCTTCGGGGCTGAGGGGCTGGCCCAGCAGCTGTTTCTCGGCGCGATTCACGGCCCGGGGACTGCTCAGCAGGTCCCACTTGGTCAGTTGGGGCAGCGGATCGTGGTGCTCCGTGTCGTGCCTGGGGGGCGGCACCCAGACGAAGCGGCTGCGGGGGGCCTTGTCCTGGCAGAGCTGGGCCATCTGCCGGCGCAGGGCCCAGCGCACCCGCCCACGCCCTAGGGCGCCGTAGAACTCCTGGCGGGGTGCCCGACCGCCGCTGTGGGGCGACGGTCCGTCACCCCCCACCAGACGCGCCGCATCCGGATTCCAGCGGGGCCTACAGATGCCCTCGGTTTCGGTGTCGGTGTCGAGCCAGATGTGCAACCCCTCGCCCCCCGGACGCGTCACCACCGCCAGGCCATCGCCGCTGCGCTGGCGCGACAAGGGGAACACCCGGCCGCTGCTGCGTTGCCCCAGGGGCACACAGCCCTCCAGCACCAACAGGACCAGGGCCAGGGCCGCGATACCCAGCTGGCGTGCGGAGGGACAACGGCGGTGAAACCGGCGGGACGCCACGCAAAAAAAGGAGATGCAATCCCGGCATGATCGCCTTTGATCCGCCCGCTGGCCCCAGGACCCGCCGCCGCCCAAGCCCATTCACCCCTGCGATGGCCGGCAGCTGCCCCAGCCACCCCTGGCGGGCCCGCCGGTTTGACTTAAGGTTCCACCCATGCCCGTTCCCCCCTTCAGCCTCGAAGAGCAGCTGAGGCAGCTCGGCGACAGCCTTGACCAGGCTGTTCTGCAGGTGCTGCGCAGTGGCCAGTACATCGGTGGGGGTGTGGTCACCGCCTTCGAAGCCAGCTTCGCCGAGGCCTGCGCCGTTCCCCACGCCATCGGCTGCAACAGCGGCACCGATGCCCTCATCCTGGCCCTGCGGGCCTTGGATATCGGCCCCGGGGACGAGGTGATCACCTCCTCCTTCAGCTTCTTCGCCACCGCCGAGGCCATCAGCGCCGTGGGGGCCACGCCGGTGTTCGTGGACGTGGATCCCGCCAGCTATCTAATCGATCTCGATCGCATCGAAGCGGCCCTCACGCCCGCCACCCGTGCCCTGCTGCCGGTCCATCTGTTTGGCCGGCCGGTGGATATGGAACGGATCAACGCCATCGCCCAGCGCCATGGCCTGCGGGTGATCGAAGACTGCGCCCAGGCGACGGGCGCCAGCTGGGCCGGCCGCCCGGTCGGCAGCTGGGGGGATGCCGGCTGCTTCAGCTTCTTCCCCACCAAGAACCTGGGGGCCGCCGGCGATGGCGGGGCCGTGGTCTGCCGCGACAGCACCCTGGCCCAACGGATCCGGGAGCTGGCGGTCCACGGCATGCCGCGCCGTTATCTCCATACCGACCTGGGTTACAACAGCCGCCTGGATGCCTTGCAGGCGGCGGTCCTCAACGTCAAGTTGCCCCACCTGCCCCTGTGGGTGGAGCGGCGGCGCCGCATCGCCCAGCGTTACCAGGAGGCCCTTGGCGACCTGACCGCCATCCAGCTCGCCGAGGCCGGCCCCGAAGGCCACAGTTGGAACCAATTCGTGGTGCGGGTGCCGGGTTGCCCCGCCAATCAGGCCAGCTGCGCCGGCCGCTGCACCCCCTCCAGTGACAGTGCCACCTTCGGCCTGCCGGAAGCCTGTTGCCGCGACTGGCTGAAGCAGCGGCTCCAGGATGAAGGGGTGATCACGATCATCTATTACCCGATCCCGATCCATCGCCAGCCGGCCTACGCCGAACTGGGCTACGGACCCGGCAGCCTGCCGGCCACCGAGCGACTCTGCGCCGAAGTCCTCAGCCTGCCGATCTTCCCCGAACTGGGCGATGAGCAACAGGAACGGGTGATCACGGCCCTGCGCCAGCTGGTGGCGGCCGGCTCCCCGGTCCTGGCGGCCTGAGGGGGCCCCCACCATGGCCCTGATTCAACGCCTGCAGGACCTGGCCCCCACCATGGCCGCCTGGCGGCGGGACCTGCACGCCCATCCCGAAACGGCCTTCGAAGAACACCGCACCGCCGCCCTGGTGGCCGAGCGACTCACCAGTTTCGGCTGTGAGGTGCACACCGGCCTGGCCGGCACCGGCGTGGTCGGGGTGCTGCGGGCCGGTGCCGGCCTGGCCGGCGCTGGCCAGGCCGGGGGTTCGGGCCGCAGCATCGGCCTAAGGGCCGACATGGATGCCCTGCCGATTACGGAGGCCAACACCTTTGCCCATGGATCCCGCCACCCGGGCCGCATGCATGCCTGCGGCCACGACGGCCACACCACCATGCTGTTGGGGGCCGCCCAGTACCTGGCCGAAACCCGACGCTTTGACGGCACGGTGGTGCTGATCTTCCAGCCGGCCGAAGAAAACGAAGGCGGCGGCCGGGTGATGGTGCAGGAGGGCCTGTTTGAGCGTTTCCCGGTGCAAGCGGTGTATGGCCTGCACAACTGGCCCGGCCTGGCGGAGGGGCGTTTTGCCGTTCGAGAGGGGCCGATGATGGCGGGCTGCGACCAGTTCGAGATCGAATTGCGGGGCCGCGGCTGCCATGCCGCCATGGCCGAGGAGGGGATCGATCCGATCGTGGCCGGCAGCGCTTTAGTACAGGCCCTGCAAACGATCACCAGCCGCAACATCGCCGCGGCGGATGCGGCGGTGGTGAGTGTCACCCAGTTCCACGGCGGCGAAACCTGGAATGTGATTCCCGCCAGCGTGGTGCTGCGGGGCAGCCTGCGCTATTTCCGCAACGAGGTGCGGGACACCATCCATCGGCGCCTGCACAGCCTGTGCGATGGCGTGGCGTCGGCCCATGGGGCCCAGGCCGAGCTGCGGCTGATTCCCGGTTATCCCCCCACCGTCAATAGCGCCGCCGAGGCGGACATCGCAGCGGCCGCCATGGCGGCCGTCGTTGGGGCCGATCGGGTTGACACCCACCTCCCCCCGACCATGGGGGCCGAAGACTTTGCCTACATGCTGCAGGCCCGTCCTGGGGCCTACGGCTGGATCGGCAATGGCCCGGGCACGGGGGGCTGCCTGCTGCACAACCCCCGCTACGACTTCAATGACGCCGTGCTGGCCATCGGCGCCAGCTATTGGGCCACGTTGGTGGAGCGGGTGCTGGCCGCTTAAGTCGGCAAGCCTGAGCAGGCAAGCCTGAGCAGGCAAGCCTTGAACAGGCACGGCCTTAACCCCCAGGGCTCAGGAGCCCAGCAAAGCCGTGCAAACCAACCGCTCCTGCAGGGCGTCGCCCCGCACCCGCCGCACCCGGATCACCTCGGCCAGGTGGTCGGCATCGTCGGCGATGCCGCAGAAGCGGCCCGAGCCCCAGGTGTGCAACCAGGGCAGCCCCAGAAAATAAAGCCCCGGGCTGGGGGTGACGCCGCGCTCGTGGGCGGGATAGCCCGCGCCATCAAAGACCGGCACGTCGACCCAGCTGAAATCGCTGCTATACCCCGTACACCAGACCACGGCCGCCAGGGGTTCGGACGCCAAGTCGAGGGCGGGGGCAGGGCCCGGTGGCGGACTCCAGCAGGGTTCGTAGGCAGCCTGGGGAGGCGCGTCGAGACCCTGATCGCTGATCCATAGATCGATACTCTGGCCGATGCGGTTGAACACGGCGTCGGCCTGGTCCAGGTTCGCCTCCAGGTCGTCGGCGAACCGGATGCTTTGGCCGCTGAGCTCAAGCAGGCGGCCGTGCAGTTGCATACCATTGAGGGCATGGCGGCGTAAGTCGATGTCGTGGCCGCCATCCCGACCGCTGAGGTAGTGGTTGGTCTTGGAACGCACGGCCTTGGGGTCGGCATGTTCGTGGATCGGCATGGCGTAGTAGCCCATGCGCTCCAACCAATCGACCACATCCCTGCCGCGATGCCGGCGGGGCGAGCGCGGTGCCGAACCGACGCAGAGATGGACGCGGCGACCAGCAAAAAAAAGGTCTTCGGCGATCTGGGCGCCGGACTGGCCACTGCCGACCACCAGTACCGACCCCGCAGGCAACTGGTCGGGGTTGCGATAGTCGCGGGCATCGAGCTGCAGCAGGGAGGCGGGCAGTCGCTGGGCCTGGGGATGGCGTTTGGGGTGGTGATAGCCACCGATCGCCACCACCACCTGGTCGGCAGCCACCGTTCCGGCGCTGGTGCTGAGGCGATAGCCCTCCCCTTGGCGCTGCAATCCCTGGACACTCACCCCCTCACGCACATCAATCTCCGTGTGGGCGGCGAAGCGACGCACGTAGTCGACGATGGCGTCGCGGACCATGAAGCCGTCCGGGTCGTCGCCGTCGTAGGGGAAATCGGGCAACCGGCATTGCCAGTTGGGCGTCACCAGGCAGAAGCTGTCCCAGCGCTGGTGCTGCCACGCATGGCCGATGCGGTTCTTCTCCAGCACCAGGGCCTGGATGCCGTGGCGCTTCAAGCAGGCCGCCATGGCCAGGCCCGCCTGACCGGAGCCAATGATGACCACCGGCGACCAGGAGGGCAGGGGGGTGGCCGCCGAGGTTGCTGACGCGGCCTGGGGAGAGGATCCTGCCGATGTCTGGGGGGGCGTTGATGCCGCCGTTTGAGCCACAGCAATCAGGAACCAATTGGATCGATCGATTCTGAGCTGCAAGCGGTTCGAATCCGGTAGCAGAGGCCACCAAGACGACCCAAACAGTGGCAATCGCTACACAATTTCAAGGGGCGAGGGTGCAATCTTCCCGAGTCTTGTGCCCCTGGCTTTGCTCCCCATGCCTGAAGTGACTCGCCCCGCCAATCAGCCGGGAGATTTTCTTGTTGATTACGAGCAAAAAGTCTTCCCCGATGTCAAAGCGGAACCGGGCGAAAAAGCCCTGGTCACTTTCCACACGGTTGCCTTTGAAGGTTCGATTGGCTTGGTGAACTTGCTCCAAGCTAGTCGCCTGATCAATAAAGGTTTTGAAACCTCGATTCTTCTTTACGGCCCCGGGGTCACTCTGGGGGTACAGCGCGGTTTCCCCAAGTTGGGTGACGCCGCCTTTGACGGCCACCTCAACTTCAACGCCCGCCTGCAGAAATTCATGGACCAGGGCGGCAAGGTTTACGCCTGTCGTTTCGCCCTCCAAGCCCTCTATGGCCATGGTGAAGGGGCCCTGATTCCCGGCATCACCCCGGTCAACCCCCTCGATGTGCTCGACATCATCCTTCTGCACCGCAAGGAAGGGGCCTTCATCCTCGACACCTGGACCCTCTGATCCCACCCCAATCATCGGCGGGTTTAGCGCTGCCGACCCCCTTCCCTGCCCCTATCCCCGCAGTCTTCTCGCCAGCCCATGGCCGATCCGATCCTCGTCGCCGCCGCCCAGATCCGACCGGTGCTCTTCAACCTGGAGGGTTCCGTCGCCCGGGTGCTGGCGGCCATGGCCGAGGCGTCGGCCGCGGGGGTGCGGTTGCTTGTCTTTCCAGAGACCTTTCTGCCCTATTACCCCTACTTCTCATTCGTCGAGCCGGCAGTGCTGATGGGTCGCTCCCATCTCAAGCTCTACGAACAGGCCGTTGTCGTCGGGGGTCCCGAGGTGGCCCGCATCGCTGCGGCGGCGCGCCAGTGGCGCCTCCATGTCGTGCTCGGCATCAACGAACGAGATGGGGGCAGCCTCTACAACACCCAGTTGATCATTGACGACCAGGGGGAGCTGCTACTCAAACGTCGCAAGATCACACCGACCTACCACGAGCGCATGGTCTGGGGCCAGGGGGATGGCTCCGGCCTCCAGGTGGTAGCCACCGACCTCGGCCGCATCGGCAGCCTCGCCTGTTGGGAGCACTACAACCCTCTGGCGCGCTTCGCCCTGATGACCCAGGGGGAAGAGATCCATTGCGCCCAGTTTCCGGGGTCCCTGGTGGGGCCCATCTTCAGTGAGCAGACGGCGGTGACGATGCGGCACCACGCCCTGGAAGCCGGTTGTTTCGTGGTCTGCAGCACCGCCTGGCTCGATCCCAGCGACTACGCCAGCATCACCCCCGATGCCTCGTTGCACCGGGCCTTCCAGGGGGGCTGCCACACGGCGGTGATCAGTCCGGAGGGCCGCTACCTGGCCGGTCCCCTGGGCGAGGGCGAGGGGCTGGCCATCGCCGAGCTCGACTTTGACCTGATCACCAAGCGCAAACGCATGATGGACAGCGTGGGCCATTACAGCCGGCCCGATCTGTTGGGGCTGCGCCATGACCGCCGGCCCCACAGTCACCACGAAGCCGTCCCCTTGGCGGCAGCCCCTGCGCTGGAGCCCCTGGCCCCCGAGCGCGCCAGCGGACTGCCCCTGGCCGTGGAGGTGACCCATGGCTGACGCTGAGTCCCGCCTGGGAACCCTGCTCACCGAACTTCAGGTCCATGGCGTGGTCGATCCGGCGGTGCCGGGCAACCAGGGACGCCGGGGCGGCGCCGGTCCCTCCGACCACCGGGCCCTGACGATCGAGGGCACCACCGTGATGGTGCCGGTCTACAACGCCCGATCCCAGGCGTCCCCCTACCGGCTGAACACCGCAGCCGACGGCTCCCTCAGCCTGGCCCAAGGGGATTCCCCTGTGGCCCAGGTCCAGGTGCCGCCCGAGCCGGCTTTTTATGGCTTAAAGACGGCTGAAGGCATCCCCTACCGCGCCATCGCCTTGCTGCACAGCCGCGATGTGCTGGCCACCACCCTGCTGCAAACCTGCATTCGCTTCCGCGACCGCAGCCAGTCCTGCCAGTTCTGCGCCATCGAGCAATCCCTGGAGGGGGGGCGCACCGTGGTGCGCAAAACGCCCCAGCAGGTGGCCGAAGTGGCGGAAGCGGCCGTGCGGCTCGACGGCGTGCGCCAACTGGTGATGACCACCGGCACCCCCAACAGCGACGACCGGGGTGCCCGGCTGATGGCCGAAACGGCCCTGGCCGTCAAGGCGCGGGTGGATCTGCCGATCCAGGGCCAGTGCGAACCGCCGGAGGATCCCAGCTGGTATCAGGTGATGAAAGACGCGGGTGTGGACAGCCTCGGCATGCACCTTGAGGTGGTGGAAGACGCTGTTCGGCGCCGCATCCTGCCGGGCAAATCGGAACTCAGCCTCGAGCGCTATTACGAAGCCTTCGCCCAGGCGGTGGCGGTGTTTGGCCGGGGCCAGGTAACCACCTATCTGCTGGCGGGGCTGGGGGATAGCGCCGAGAGCCTGATTGCTTGCAGCGAACGACTGATTCAGCTGGGGGTCTATCCCTTCGTGGTGCCTTTTGTGCCCATTGCCGGCACACCCCTGCAGGACCATCCAGCCCCCAGCACCGCTTTCATGGTCGAGGTGTACACGGCCGTGGCGGCGCTGTTGCGGGCCTCGGACCTGCGGGCGGAGGCGATGGCGGCGGGTTGCGCCAAATGCGGCGCCTGTTCGGCCCTGGCCCTGTTCGAGCAGGAGGCCTGACCATGCCCTTCCTCGACGGCAACAGCCTCAAGACCGACTCCAGTCCCAGTTCGGCTCCGGCGGCCTTCACCCCTTCGGTGCGCCTGGGCATCGGCGTCGATGCGGACGATTTCCGCCTCTCGCCCACAACCCATTCCGGCCTGTTCTCCTTCCATCTGCTACAACCCACTTCGCCGCTGATGACGGGCTACTGGCAATTGCGCAGGGCCATCTTCTGCCAGGAGCAGCACCTGTTCGAAGAGCACGACCGGGACGAACGGGATGATCGCGCCTACCCGATTGCGGCCATCTATCCCGGCTCTGCCCAGCACTTCGGCGTGGTGGGGGTGGTGCGAATCCTGGAAGAACAACCGGGCCTTTGGTACGGCGGGCGGTTGGGGGTGAAGGACCGCTACCGCCGCCAGAACCAGATCGGCAAGGGGCTGATCTGGAAAGCCGTGACCACGGCCCATGGCTGGGGCGCCCAGCGCTTCTTGGCGACGGTGCAGCTCCAGAACGTGCGCTATTTCGAGCGGCTCCACTGGCAATCGCTGGAGGCCGTGGCGATCCGCGGCGTGCCCCACCATCTGATGGAGGCCAATCTGGCCTACTACGAACCTTCGTGCGAACGACGCCCTGGGCTGAGGGCGGCATGAGGGCCCCAGCAGACGGCTGGGAGCACCAGGCACAGTCCGACCTGGACGCCCTGACCCAGCGCCTATCCCAGCTGGAAGGATTATTGGGCAAGCGTGATATCCAGGCCCCGGCGCGCCTCTTTGACCACCACCCCTTCCCCGATCTCGGCATAGCGGCGGCCCTGGGGGATGACGCCGCCCTGGTGCCCCCAGCCCCGGGTCCCCTGCTGCTGGCCTGCGAAGGATTGCACCCCCAACTGGTGGCCGAAGACCCCTGGTTCGCCGGCTGGAGCGCCGTGCTGGTGAACCTCAATGACATCGCCGCCATGGGGGGCCGGCCCCTGGCCTTGGTCAACAGCCTCTGGAGCCAGGGGCCGGATTCGGCCCAGGCGTTGCTGGAGGGGATGGCCTTCGCCTGCGCCAAATTCGCGGTGCCGATGGTGGGGGGGCACACCAACCTGCAGAGCCCCTACGCAGCGCTGGCGGTGGCGGTGCTGGGTACGGCACCGGGGCCGGTGCTTTCGGCCCGGTTGGCACGGCCAGGGCAGCTTTGCTGTTTGCTGGCCAACCATGGCGGCGCCTTCCACCGCCCCTACCCCTTCTGGGATGCGGCCACCCAAGCCGATCCAGGGCGCCTGCGGACCCAGCTCGAAATGCTGGTGCAACTGGCCGGTGCGGGTGTGGTCCAGGCCGCCAAGGACGTGAGCATGGGCGGTATCGCCGGAACGGCGGTGATGTTGGCGGAAGCGGCCGGTTGCCGCCTGGAGCTGGACCTGGGGGCCATCCAACCGCCGCCTGGGGTGGCGCTGGAAGCCTGGTTGGCCTGTTTCCCCAGCTATGGCTTCCTGCTGGTGGTGGACCCAGGCGACGTCGCCGATCTGGAGGCCGTCGTGGCGCCCCACCCCGAGCTGTGGTGCAGGCCCATCGGCCGCCTGTTGGCGGGCCCGGCGTCGGTGGAGTTGATCCGGGCCGGGGCCCGCTCCACCCTGTGGGCGGGGGAGGTGCCATTGACGGGCTTCTCCCCGTGAACCCAGGCCCCGGCCCACCGGGTTTAATCTCTGCGCCACATGCCCTCCTTCCATGCCCGAAGTCCATCTCGTTTTGGAATGGCCGGACGGCAGCATTAGCCAGCTTTATTCCCCCTCCACAGTGATTCTGAAACGTCTACAACCGGGCCAGAATCTCGCCGTCGTTGACCTCAAAGTCGAGGGGATCGCCGCCCTGGAGGAGGCCTCCGAGCGGGTGCGGGCGCGCTACGGCTTTGCCTGCACCCGAACCGATGAAGAGCGCCTCAAACTAGAACGTATGGCCAGCCGTTTTGATGATGCGGAACGAGTCCAAATCAGGGCTTGAAGGCAGTCATAAATACCCACCAGGCTGCGGCCTGACTCGCCAATGACATCTGAAACCCAACGACAGTAATAGCCTCTGAAGCTTTGCCCCTATGCAGTTATCGCATAAAATCTGACGACCAAGTTGGGTTCACATTGCTGTGGTGTTTAAATTTTTTTGTGCTATATTGCCGTGGATGAAAAACTTACTTTATGGTCGAAATTGACACCCTTGCTTGTCTAGATTATTTGATGTGGCTCCAAACGGGCGATGAAGTCGCCAAGCGGACGGGGCTCAACCAATCCACCATCAGCCGGAACCTTCATAAATGCTGTGAAACCTTTTTCTTAAATGTAAAAAAAATAAACAACGAGTATGTGATTACCGGGAATACTGACATTATTAATCTCGAGCGATACGTTCATCAGTTTCATCGCTGGAAAAGCTATCGCCCTTTAAGGTTGGAGGGTATGTTCTGGTCTGGGAGAACCTATTTGTCTTCACCGATTGAGGGCTATGTCCTTGGCAACCATAACTTCATGCATGTGGCCCAACCCCTCGCCATGCTTCGCACTGGCGTGCTGGATGCCTGGATCGCACCATTCCCGGATTGCCCGGCTGATGATGACAGTGAATTGGCCAGTTTTCCCCTGGCCTACTTCCCCTGTCATCTGATTGCGGTTGAATCCCATCCACTCTTTTCAATCAACCGTGAGTTAACACTGGAGGACCTAATTGATTATCCCTCCCTGGCCCTACCAGAAGGGGCTTTCCCCGTTTTTGAAGACTATGCAAAAAGCCTGGGTCTTTGGAATTCACCATCAAGCATCTATCGCTATGACATCAATAAGTGGGAAGGCAGAAATTCGACCGAGCTAACCACCTCTTTTTCCTCAATATTTGGCTTGGATATCTTTGGTCCACCCCAAAAGATCCTGCCCTACAAATTAGAAATTAACCTTGGAGATATTCTTGTCGTCAAAAGAGAGTTTGCGAACCATCCCATGTGCCAAAATCTAAGGCAACTTCTTCACGACCGCTTAAAGCCTTGGGCTGACCGATACTCTGAAATTCGCCTGTGTCCTCCGGCTCCCTAGGTCGTGTAATCGGCGTTGATGCGCACGTATTGATCCGATAGATCGCACCCCCAGGCGACCCCCTCACCGGTCCCTTCCCCCAGCTGGAGGCGGATGGCCACCGTGTCGTCCTGGAGGTAGGCGCCGGCGGCGCAAGCGTGCAGGTATTGGGAGGCCGCCGGGCGGTCGAAGGCCAGGGGCTGGCCGGACGCCATCAGCTGGTGGGGACCCAGCCAGAGGGCCAGGGCCCCAGGATCCAGGGGCACCCCGGCCCGGCCCGCGGCGGCCACGATGCGGCCCCAGTTGGGGTCACGGCCATGGATGGCGCATTTCACCAGGGATGAGCCGCAGATGGTGCGGGCGATGGCACGGGCGCCGGCCCCATCGGCGGCCCCCTCCACCCGCACCTCGATCAGGCAGGTGGCGCCTTCGCCATCGCGGGCAATGGCCCGGGCCAGGTGTTGCGACACCGCCGTCAGGCCGGCCTCCAGGGCGTCAAAGTGCTCGGGGCCCAGGGGCTCGCCGGCGGCAAAGGCCAGGAACATGTCATTGGTGCTGGTGTCGCCGTCCACCGTGATCGCATTGAA
>CAMCQR010000049.1 GCA_945877115.1 Synechococcus sp. UW140
TCCAATCGCATCGTCAACGAGGTCAAGGGCGTCAACCGGGTGGTGCTGGACATCACCAGCAAGCCCCCTGGCACAATCGAGTGGGAGTAGGGGGTCTCTAGCTGCGTCTCAAAAGCACTGATCAAATGAAATTGTATGCTATTCTTGGAATAGTCTTTTTCTTGCAATGCTCAAGGCCATTTCAAGTATATTTAAAATCTTAAAGACCGCAATTCTTTTTCCTGAAATAACCTTACGAGATTTGGTTGTTGGCAGAACAGTGCGGCAGAGCACTGATTATTTTTCTAACGCCCTAAATTTACAATCTTCTGACTCATATGAGTCAAAGTCCCAGGCCAATCCCCTTAGGGAGTATTTTGAGGCCCATCACGAAGGTCGAGGCATATGGAAATGGGATCATTATTTTGATATGTATCACCGACATCTGTCAAAGTTTGTCGGCACCGATTTTAAGCTTGTGGAGATTGGCATTTATAGCGGTGGCAGTCTGGAAATGTGGAGAAATTATTTTGGTCCTGGATGCCATGTTTATGGTGTAGATATCGAGAACGCTTGTAAGGCCTATGAGTCAGAAAAGGTTTCTGTATTTATTGGTGACCAGGAAAGTCCTGAATTCTGGCGAAATTTCAAGGCAAACGTGGGCACGGTAGATATATTGATTGATGATGGTGGCCACACGCCAGAGCAGCAGACGGTAACTTTGAATGAGATGTTGGAGGCGATCCGACCTGGTGGTGTATATATCTGCGAAGACATTCACGGACATCGAAATTCATTTATTAATTACGCAGTCGGCCTCGTTCATGCACTTAATTTTGCAGATCATTCGACTTCCGAGGAAGGCATTTCTAGTCCGGCTAATGAAGTTCAGTCCACAATTTACTCAATCACCTTTTATCCTTATGCCCTTGTCATTGAAAAAATGGCATTTCCACGTTACGAGTTGAGAGCGCCTAGGCACGGAACTCAGTGGCAACCCTTTTATTCCAATTTTTCTTAAATTTGCCAATGGATTAACAGCGTCAGCACTTCGTCTTTGTCAAGCTTATATTATGGTGTTGCAGCTCTCTGTGGATTGATTGATAGTCATGAGCTGTTCGATTTGCCAGAAGAAAACATCATTCCTCTCACTCGCTTCGTTCGGACATCTGGCTCCCTTGATGTCAGGCGCGATGAGACAATAAAGCAAAATTATGCTTATTATAAAATGTTGGAGAGACTTTTAAAGCGTTATCCAGATTTTTCACACTTTCTATTCTGGCATCTATTTATGTAACCCCAAGGTATGCCGACCAGATCTGAAAGACCACCCTCTTTTTCAGACTCGTGACCACCTGATTCCCTATGGCAGTCGCCTTCTCATCATGAACATGAACCCACTGTTGGATAAGTTGGCAGATAAGCCTAGGGCTTTCTCTGACGAAGG
The DNA here is from genome assembly GCA_945877115.1 of Synechococcus sp. UW140. Classification (GTDB taxonomy): domain Bacteria; phylum Cyanobacteriota; class Cyanobacteriia; order PCC-6307; family Cyanobiaceae; genus Cyanobium. The sequence goes on from CAMCQR010000049.1 coordinate 1,427, forward strand.
GTTTGCGAAGGTTTCTGTATGACGCGCTTGCGCCGAGCGGATCGGACCGGAGCCCCGAGTTACAGCAACATCCCCTGCGGGCTGGCCAAGCCCGCCCACCGCCGATACGATCGGCGCCCCTGTACCACCCCCTGGCCGCCGTGACCCAAGCCGTTGCCGCCGAGCCGGATCCCCAGCTGCAGCGCCGCCTTCAGCAAGACACCATCTTCATTGGCGGCAAGACCGTCTACCTCAACCCCTTTCTTTATTGGCGTCGTTTTGATGCCAACACCGACCGTTGGCTGCGGGAGCCGGGCCAGTTGCCCGAAGAACAGATCGCGGCCAACCGTCTGCGCTTCTACCCCGAACTCGATTGGGACAGCCTTGAACCGGCGGATCGGGCCATCCATGAGGGCGCCGTGGAGATGTTCGTCAAGAGCCTGGAGTTGATCACCACCTTCAACCCCGAGCTCACCCCCGGCCAGCTGCTCGAAGTCGAGCGCAAGATGGCGATCACCAAGAAGAAGGCCTTTGAGCGCTGGGTCGAGCGGGCCCTGCAGCGCCGCCAGAAGCTCAGCCTGCGGGAGCGGCGCCGTTTTGACCGCGATCGCTTCCTGCGGGGCTGGGGTGAATGGCTGGCCCTCGACACCACTCGCCAGGCCCTGTTGCCCCTTTCCCTGGCCCTGGTGCTGGTCGGCAGCGCCGGCTGGTGGCTGGGCAGCCAGAACTTCTGTCGCAAGATTCTGGTGGCCCCGGCCGTGCAGCGGCCGAGTCCCTGATGCGGCCTTTTGGGGCATGCCGCGCCAGACTGGATGAATTCTGGTGTTGGACGTACGCCGATGGCCGCCGATCCCCTTGATGCCTTGCGCCTCACCCTGATGCAGGACGTGTTGCCCGTGGGCCTGGCCATGGTTGAACGGGTGCGCAAGGGGGGGCCTCGTGAGGTGATGGCCGCCTTCGATGGTTCCAGCTCCGACCCCCTCGGCACCCTGCGAGAAGAAGGCGAACCGGCCGCCACCCAGGTGCGGGCCGGCCTGGACAATCTGCAGCCAGGGCTAGGCAATCCGGTGGTCAAGGTGGAAGTGCGTGATGTCCCCTTTCAAACCGCCCAACCCTCCCCCCCAGCCGTCGACCAGCCCATCACTCCGCCCCAGGAGGATTCGACCGAACTTCAGGCCACCTTGGTTCGCATCGGTTCCCGGTTGGCCGAACTGGAGCGGCGCCTAGTGGCGGCCCCACCGGCCGCGGCTACCGGTCCGATCAGCTATGGCGGGGAGGGGGTCCCTGGCGTTGGTACCGGCTTCGAGGACCGCGGCGGCGCGGGCAGGCGCTGATGGCGCCCGTGGCCTCGGGCAGCTCTCGCCAGACGGGAGTGGGCCACCAGCCTGGGGTGCTGTTGACCTTTGTGCTCTTTTGCTGCGTTGCGATCCTGGGCCGGCTGGCCTGGTTGCAGTTACTGCATGGCGCCGAATTCAAGGCGATGGCCGATGACAACCGCATTCGCCTGATTCCGCGCGATCCGGTGCGGGGGCGCCTACTGGATCGCCAGGGGCGGGTGCTGGCCACCAATCGCCTCACCTACAACCTCTACCTGCAACCTCGGTTGCTCAAAAAGGGCGGTTGGCCGGCCCTGCGCGATCAGCTGGCGGAGTTGCTGACGCTCCGCGCCGCCGATCTGGAGACCCGCCGCCAGCAGGGCGCCCGCAGCGAGAGCTTCCGCATCCGCCTGGCCGGTCCCCTGACGCCGGTGCAGGTGCTGCGCTTTCGCGAACGGGCCGAATCCCTGCCGGGTGGCGAGGTGGCCATTGAGGTGCACCGCGCCTACCCCAATGGCCCCCTGGCTTCCCACCTGATGGGATACACCAGCAACATCACCGAAGAGGAATACAAGCGGCTCGAACCCAAGGGATATCGGCTCAGTGACCGCATCGGCCGCACGGGCCTGGAGATGGTCTACGAAAAGCATCTGCGCGGCGAATGGGGCGGCCAGCAGTTGGAGGTCAATGCCGCCGGCCAGGTGCAGCGCGTCCTGGGGGATAAACCGGCCCGGGCTGGTAAGGACCTGCGGCTGACCATCGATCTTGACCTGCAGCTGGCCGCCGAGCGGGCCCTGGATACGGTGGGCAAAGGGGCCATCGTCGCCATGGATCCCCAGACCGGGGCGGTGCTGGCCATGGCCAGTCGCCCCCAATTCGATCCCAACATCTTTTCCGATGGTCCCACTACCGCCCAGTGGAACCAACTGAACCGGCCCGAGGCCCCCATGCTCAACCGCACCCTGCAGGGGTTCCCACCGGCCAGCACCTTCAAGATCGTCACCACCATCGCCGGCCTGGAGTCGGGCAAGTTCCAGGCCGGCTCCACCCTGCCCACCTCCGCTTCGTTTTGTTATGACGGCCAGTGCTATACCGACCACGCTGCCTATGGCTCGATTGGCTTTCCCTTTGCCTTGGCGGTCAGCAGTAACAGTTTCTACTACCGGCTTGGGCTGGCGCTAGGTCCCACCGAGTTGTTCAAGACCGCCCGACGCCTGGGCTATGGCTCCCATACCGGGGTCGAGTTGCGGGAGGAGGAAAGCGCGGGCCTGCTGGGGGATCCCACCTGGAAACGCAAGGTGCTCAAGGAGCCCTGGTCGTCGGTGGACACCATCACCTCGTCGATCGGCCAGGGGGCCGTCACCGTCACTCCCCTGCAGATGGCCCGTCTCTATTCGGCGGTGGCCAACGGGGGTTGGCTGGTGACTCCCCACGTGGTGGAGCGTCCGTTGCCCCGGGTCTGGCTGGGACTCAAGCCCCAGACGCTGCAGGTGTTGCGCCAGGGCCTGCGGCAAGTCGTCACCGAGGGCACTGGCAAAGTGCTCAACGATCCCAGCCTCCCCCCCGTGGCCGGCAAGACGGGGACCGGTGAGGATCCCCCCCGGCCGGACCATGTCTGGTTCGGGGGCTATGCCCCCGCCGATCAGCCCACCCTGGTGATCGTCGCCTTCGGCGAAAACAGCGGTGGTTTCGGCGGCACCATCGCGGCCCCCATGGTGCGGGCCTTGATGACCACCTGGTTCCGGGGGGCGTCCCCCTCGGCCGCCCAGGGGCCCACCTGAACCAGCGTTCAGGTGGGCAGGGGTGCCGTTGTTTGGTTCAGGACCTTCCGGTAGTAGCTGCGCAGTTGGTCGGTGGCGCCGGCCCAGCCCCAGCGTTCCGCCTCCTGACGGGCCGCCTGCCGCAGGGAGGCCCGGGTCTGGGCTTCGCCCAGCAGTCGCTTCACGGCAGCGGTGAGACTGTGGGGCTGGTCGGGATCGTAAAGGCAGCCGTTTTCCCCATCGCTGACGATGTCGGGGATGCCACCCCGGTCGGCCCCCACCACGGGACAGCCGGCCGCCATGGCCTCCAGCAACACCAGTCCCAGGGTTTCGGTGGAGGAAGGAAACAGAAAGGCATCGCCGCAGGCATAGGCTGAGGCCAGTTCCTCCCCCGCCAGATAGCCCACAAACGTGGTGGGGGTGCCTTCGAAATAGCGCTCCAGTTGCTGCCGGTGGGGTCCGTCTCCCACCAGGGCCAGGCGGGTCTGGGGCATGGCCTCCAGCACGGGGCGGATGTGTTCAATCTGTTTCTCAGCCGAGAGCCGGCCGATGTACAGCAGCAGATGGCCGGTGTCGTCATGGGGGCCATGCAGCCGGGCGCGCATGCTGTCGTTGCGCAATTCAGGGCGGAATAAATCGGTGTCGACGCCGCGCTGCCAGAGGGCCGTGTGCTGGATGCCCTTGGCCGCCAGTTCGGTCACCATCGCGGTGGAGGTGCAGAGGTTGAGGCTGGCCTGGTTGTGGGCGGCCTTGAGCAGCTCCCAAAGCAGGGGCTCCAGCATGCCCATGCCGTAGTACTCCAGGTATTTGGGTAGGTGGGTGTGGTAACTGGCCACCAAGGGCAGATTGCGACTCTTGGCGAGCCAGATGCCCCCGAGCCCCAGGACCGCTGGGTTCACCACATGCACCAGGTCCGGTCGGAACTGCTCCAGGGCTTCGGAGACCGCCGGCCGGGGCAGGGCCAGTTTCAATTCGGGGTAGAGGGGCAGGGGCATGGCCGGCACCCCCACCACCTTCGCCCCCAGGTAGGAGTCGGGTGCGCCCTCGGGGCAAAAGATCATCACCTCATCGCCCGCGGCGACCAGGTGCTGCAGGGTCTTGGTCAGCCGGGTGACGATGCCGTCGACCTTGGGCAGGAAGGTTTCGGTGAAGAAGACGATCCGCACAGGACGTCCTCGCTTAGGGGCGAGCGGCGATGGCCTCAGCCTGCCGCGTCGTCCAGGCTGACAGGCAGGGAATGCGCGAGCGGTCGCAGCGGTCTGCCCAGCGGCGAGCCACATCCACCACCTCGGATAGCAATCCATCGTCGAGGGTGGTGGGTTTAAGGCCCAATTCCAGGAAGCAACGGTTGTCCACGATCAGATCGTTGTCGATCGCTTCCTTGCGGGGGTTGGCCTGGTAGTTGGTTTCGGCACCGGTGAGGGCGGCGACTTTCTCGGCTAAGTCGGCGACCCGATGGCTTTCGGTCATCTGGTTGAAGATCTTGACCTTTTCGCCGCTGGTGGGTGGATTGTCCAAGGCCAGCTGGACGCAGCGCACCGAGTCGCGGATGTGGATGAAGGCCCGGGTCTGGCCGCCCGTGCCGTGGACGGTGAGCGGATAGCCGATGGCGGCCTGCATCAGGAAGCGATTCAGGACGGTGCCGTAGTCGCCGTCATAGTCAAAACGGTTGGTGAGACGGGGATCCTTTTCCGTCAGCCTGGTATTGGTTCCCCAGACGATGCCTTGGTGGAGATCGGTGATGCGGATGCTGTCGTTTTTGTTGTAATAAAAAAACAGCAGCTGGTCCAGCGTCTTGGTCATGTGGTAGACACTGCCGGGATCCGTGGGGTGCAGGATTCTCTCGGTGAAGCGACTGCCGTCGGCTTGGGGCACCTCAACGGTCAGGTAGCCCTCGGGGATGGTGGCTCCCCGATGGGAGCCGTAGCCGTAGACCCCCATGGTGCCCAAATGAACGATATGGATGTCCAGGCCACTCTCAACAATGGCGGCCAGCAGGTTGTGGGTGCCGTTGACGTTGTTGTCCACGGTGTAGCGCTTGGTGGCGCTCGACTTCATGGAATAGGGAGCGGCCCGTTGCTCGGCGAAATGGACCACCGCATCAGGCTTCTCGCTGCGCAATAGCGCCAGCAGCCGGTCGTATTCCTTGGCGATATCCAGGAGCACGAACTCGATCCGCTTGCCCCCCACCTGTTCCCAGGCCTTGAGGCGGTCGCCGATGGTGGCGATGGGGGTGAGTGACTCGACCCCCAGATCAATGTCGATTTTGCGCCGACTCAGGTTGTCGACGATCATCACGTCGTGGCCAGCATCCGCCAGGTTCACCGCACAGGGCCAACCACAAAAGCCGTCACCGCCGAGAACGAGAACCTTCACCCCAGACTCCTGAACGAGCGGATGCTCAGATGGGCAAACTACTACAGGCCTTCGTCATGGCCCTTAGGGGTGGTCCTGGCTGGCCCAGGCGTGGGTCCGACTGATCAGGGCCGCCACGGCCAGCGGCACCGCGGCGCAACCCTATGGAAGGGACCCGGCAGCGAGGCAACCCGGGAATGGAACGTCACAGTTTTGAACCCCAGCGGGCTGCAGGGGCCTGGCTTCAGGTTCCGACCACGCCGCTGGTCGGCGAGCTGGCACTGGCTTGGGGTCGCACCGGCAGTCGTCCGGCCAGAAAGGCGGTGCGGCCCGCTTCGGTGGCCAGGGCCATCGCCCTGGCCATCGCCGGGGGATCCCCCGCCAGGGCGATGGCGCTATTAATCAGCAGGGCGTCGGCGCCCATTTCCATCGCCTCGGCCGCCTCGCTCGGAACGCCGATGCCGGCATCGACCACCACGGGGATGCCAGCGTTCTCGATGATCAGGGCGATGTTGGCGGCGTTGCGCAGGCCCTGGCCGGATCCGATTGGGGAGGCGAGGGGCATCACGGTGGCGCAGCCCACCTGCTCAAGTCGCCGGGCCAGCAAGGGATCGGCGTTGATGTAAGGCAGCACAACGAAACCTTCTTTAACCAATTGCTCGGCCGCTTCCAGGGTGCCGAAGGGGTCGGGTAAAAGATGGCGGGGGTCGGGAATGACTTCCAGCTTGACGAAGTTGTTGTCCTCCTGGCCGGCGAGGCGGGCCAGCTCCCGACCCAGGCGGGCCACCCGGATCGCCTCCTCGGCGGTGGCGCAGCCGGCGGTGTTGGGCAGCATCCAGATCCGTTTCCAGTCGATGGCCTCCAACAGCCCCTCATGGCCCTGGGCCCTGCTCTGGACGCGCCGTACGGCCACGGTCACGATCTCGCAGCCGCTGGACGCCAGGCTGGCCTGCATGGCCGCCAGGGAGGGGTACTTGCCGGTGCCGGTCATCAACCGGCTGGCGAAGTGACGACCGGCGATGACGAGGTCGGTGGGGGCGGTCTGGGTCACGGCCCAAGCAGGCGGTCGTTTCGACGTAGTCTGCGCTCCGGACCTGCGATCGCTGCTTTGGTGGCGGCCCCCATGCCCCTCCTGTTGCCCTTTTTGGTCGCCGCCACGCCTGTTGCGGTGCCCGCCCGCCCCTTCTCGGCCCCGCCCAGTGCCTACACGGCGCCCTTCAGCGCCCCTGCCGGAGCATTTTCGGGCGGCAGCCAGGCGCCCCTGATCCCCCCCCTCTCCCGGCCCCTGCCGGCGGCCGAACCGGCCCCTGGCTCCCTGAATCCAGGATTCGTGAATCCTGGTGCCCTGAATCCTGGTGCCCTGAATCCTGGGGGCACCATGGACTCGATGATTTCGGTCGAACCCTTTGACCCAGAGGGTCGTGCCGTCCTGATTGCCCGGGTGATTCCCCGTCAATGGCGCGGCAGCTTCCAACCTTTCGTCGGCGGCGGTGCCCTGCCTGCGGTGCTTGATCTGGGGGCGGTGCGGGCTATGGGCCAGATGGTCGACCTGCGCGGCCAGTTGCGCATTGGTGCCGCCGTGACGCCGGTGCAGGGAACCCTCAATGCCAAATCCGACCAGCTCGACCTGCTGCTGCTGGGGGACATGGGTTCAGTGGGCATGGAACCCGGTGGCCAGATCCAGGGCCTGCAGTCGATGTCCCTGAGCAGCTGGCGAGCGCCAAGATTGGTGAGCCCTGGAGGGCGGCTACTGCTGAACCCAGGGCCCTCGCCGATGGCCCTAGATCCGATACGGGGATTGTGGTGAAACCGCGGGGCCGCCAGTCGCAATGACGTTCTGATTCAGGCCGACTTGCTGTCAATACCACTGCGTCGCAACAGGGTTTTGAGCCCTTTGCTGGCGGTTTTATTGTCCGGCTCCAGACCCAGCACCTGCTCGTAGGTGGAGCGGGCCTCATCGGGCCGTTGCAATTTGGACAGGGCAAAGGCGAGGTTATTGAGGGCTACGGGGTAATCCGCCTTGCAACGGATGGCCGTTTGGTAGTGCTTGATGGCGGCGGGGTACTTGTTCTGGGCCGCCAAGGCAAAGCCGAGGGCATTTTCGATCACGGCCCTCGCTTCTGGAGGTGCCTTTTCGGAATCAGCCAGCTTGATGGCCACCTTGAGGGTGTCGGCGGCCTGGCTATAGAGCCGTTTACGCAGCTGTACCGAGGCGAGTTCATAGAGCCCAGCCGCATCGGACGGCTTGGGTCCCCCCTCGCCCCCGAGCTGGAAAAGGGACATCTCATCCCGTCTCACCCGCAGAATCTGGCGGCCCACCACGAAGGCAGCACCTCCAAGCAGAACAATCAGGCCTAGCAGGTAGGCCTGGGGGAGAAGGTCGCTCATGTGTTGCCGGCCTTAGGGGATGTCAGTGGCTGGCCGCGCTCACCACGGTGGAGAAGCTGGTGGGGTCGGCTAGGGCCAACTGGGCGAGCATCTTGCGGTTGATGCGCACGTCCGCCTTTTTGAGGCCACCGATGAGGCGGCTATAGCTGATGCCATTGAGGCGGGCCGCCGCATTGATGCGGGCAATCCACAGACGGCGAAAATCGCGCTTGCGCCGGCGCCGGTCGCGGTAGGAGTTGCAGAGGGCCTTCATCACCCGCTGGTTGGCGGTGCGGAACAGGCTGCCGTTGCTGCCCTGGAAGCCACGGGCCAGGCGCAGGATCTTGTTACGGCGTTTGCGGGCGACATTGCCCCTCTTAACGCGGGTCATGGAGGAAGGGAGCTAAAGGGAAAGGGGATTCGTTGGCAAGATGGCGACGGGCGCCATGACCTCAGGCGTGGGGCAACATCAGCGCCACGTTGCCCGCGTCCCGTTCGTCGACGCTGGCCATGGTGCCGAGATGGCGTTTGCGCTTCGGGCTCTTGTGGTCGAGCAGGTGGTTGAGGAAGGCACGCCGGCGCATGAACTTGCCACTGCCGGTGACCTTGAACCGCTTGGCGGCCGCGCGGCGGGTCTTGAGCTTCGGCATGGCGTTCCTGGGCGCGGGCACAAACAAGCAGAGTACGACGCGACTCAACCCTTCTCCAAGTCCAGGCCCATGCTCCGTCGCCACCTGCGCCCTGTTCCGTCCGTTCGTCCCGGGGCTGGGGCTTTGGCGGCCGCCGGCAGGAGGGGACGAAAGGCCGATCTGCGGGCCCCGCTGCTGGGGCTGTTGCTGCTGCTGGCCGGGGGCTGCCGGGCTGCGGACCAGCCCCTGGGAATGGCTCCTCCCCCGCCCCCGTTGCCCGCTTTGGCGCCCCAGGGCGGCGAGGCGTTGCGGCACTGGCCGGTGCCCGCCGCTCCCCCCCTGCGCTCGCTGGATCCGGTGCTTTGGGTGGCCCTGGCGGCCCATCTCGGACCGGCTGGGGAGGCTGACCAGGCCCCTCCCCTGCGCTTGGCGGCCGCAACGGGCGATCTCACCCTGGTGGATGGCACAGGGCGCCGGCTGAGCCGGCCCGAGCTGGTGCTGACCTGGCGGTGGGAGCCCCTGCCCCAGCCCCTCAGCCTGCGGCGCCGGGTCCTGGGGCCCTTCGCCAGCTACGAAAGTGCCGAGGCGGCGGCGAAGCGGTGGCAGGCGGCCGGGGTGCGGCCGGAGATCGCCCGTGGCCAGGATTGGGAGGTGTGGGGCCCGGCCGAGGCGGTGCCCCCAGGGGCCCAGACCTCGCGATTGGTGGAGCGGCGCCCCACCCGGCGCCTGGGCCTGCAACTGGCGTCCAGCGAGGGCGGCCAGGCGCTGCGCCAGCCCCTGCGGATCGAGGCCCCAGGAGGCCTGCGCTGGAAGGGTGGGGTCTATGCCGGACCTTTCCGATTGCTGGCGGATGCCCAGGGCACCTGGACCCTGGTGGAGGAGGTCCCCCTGGAGCGTTACTTGGAAGGGGTGGTGCCCCATGAGATCGGGGCCGGGGCCCCAGCGGCGGCCCTGGCCGCCCAGGCGGTGCTGGCCCGTACCTGGGCCGTGCGCAACCGGCTGCGGTATCAGGTGGATGGTTACCACCTCTGCGCCGACACCCAATGCCAGGTGTATCAGGATCCGCGCCAGGCCAGCGCCGCCGTGCGGCGGGCCATCGCCGGCACCCGCGGCCAGGTGTTGGCTGTTGCTGGCCAACCCATCCATGCGGTGTATCACGCCAGTAACGGCGGAGTTGCCGCCGGGCTGGAGGAGGCCTGGGATGTGGAGGCGGTGCCCTACCTGCAAGCCTTTGCCGATGGTCCAGCCCCCTTCGTCGCCCGCACTCCCGTGCCCCTTACGCCGCCAGTTCTTAGCGAATTGCTGCAGGGCGGGTCGCAGGCCTACGGCGCCGACCATCCCCTGTTTCGTTGGCAGCGCCGCCTGAGCGCCGCCCGAATCCGGGCCGCCCTGGGGGCCCGGGCGGCGACCGTGGGCGAGGTGCGTAACGTGAGGGTGCTGGAAAGGGGGCCCAGCGGTCGGGTGCTGGCCCTGGAGATCGCCGGTACGAATGGCGCCACGGTGTTACGGCGCGATGCCATCCGCCGCAGCTTGCGGGAGTTGCCTAGCACCCTGTTTCTCCTGACTCCTGCGGGGTCAGGGGCCTGGCGGGTGGACGGTGGTGGCTTTGGCCATGGGGCTGGATTGTCCCAGGCTGGCGCCATCGATTTGGGCCGCCAGGGCTGGAGCGTCGAGCGAATCCTTCGCCATTACTATCCCGGCGCTGGGCTGCAGCCCCTGACTGGGTTGGGAAACGCCCTTTAGAGTTTCATTCTTAATGAAAGCAGGGGGAGTGCTTGATGGTCGGTGGGAGTCCCAACGATCACCGCCGGGGTAAGGCAGCCGTCTATCTGTTGGTCTGCTTGCTTTTGGGCGGCCTGCCCCATTGGCTGCCTCAAGGCCCCTGGCGTTGGGCCTTGCCCCTGTCTGCAGGGCTGATCGGTGCCTATGCGTTGCGAACGGTTGGTTTGGGTGCTAGAGCGGCCCAGGCGGCGGCTGCCCTGGAACCCCAGGATGGATTCCAGGTTCAGAACGGTCAGCCCAGCCAAGACCACCCCATGGTTGGGGTCGATGTGGTTGTAGCGGCCCGGGATGAGGAGGCGGTGATCGGCCGCTTGGTCGAGCGCCTCACGGCCCTGCGCTGGCCTGAGGCCTTGCTGCGGGTCTGGATCATCGATGACGGCAGTGAGGATCGCACGGCGGAACGATTGGTCGAGTTGCAACAGCGCCATCCCCAGCTGCAGGTGGTGCGACGCTCCAGGCAGGCCGGTGGCGGGAAATCGGCCGCCCTCAATGAGGTGCTGCAGCGTTTGCAGGGGCGCTGGATGTTGGTGTTGGATGCCGATGCCGATATGGGGCCAGACCTGCTGGAGCGGTTGATTCCCTTTGCCGAGGCCGGCGGCTGGGCGGCGGTGCAGTTGCGCAAGGCGGAGGTCAACAGTGATCAGAACTGGCTGACCCGGGCCCAGGCGATGGAAATGGCCTTCGATGCGGTGGTTCAGGAGGGCCGCCTGGCCCAGGGAGGGGTGGTGGAGTTGCGCGGCAATGGCCAGTTGCTGCGCCGCGATGCGGTGCAAACGGCGGGGGGGTTCAACGAGGCCACCATCACCGACGATCTCGATCTCAGCTTCCGCTTGCTGCTGGCCGGCCTGCCGATCGGGGTGCTCTGGAATCCGCCCATCTGCGAGGAGGCCGTGCTCACCCTGCCGGCCCTCTGGCGGCAGCGGCAGCGCTGGGCGGAGGGGGGGCTGCAGCGTTATCTCGACTATGGCCCCCAACTGCTTTCCAATCGCCTCAATGGAACCCAAAAACTCGATCTGATTGTTTATTTCCTCTTGCAGTATGTTCTGCCGGTGGTGGCCATCGCCGATGGTGCCGCCGCAGTGCTGACGGCGAGCCGCCCGGCCTTCTGGCCCTATTCGCTGGTCGCCGTTGCCCTCACCTTGATCGGCATGACCGCCGGTTGCCGCCGAACCAGTGAAGGTCCTGGCCTACCCCCTGCCAGCGCTGGCAATCTGATCCTGGGCATCGTCCACATGATGCATTGGTTTGTGGTGATTCCTTGGGTCACTTTGAAGATGGCTCTGCTGCCCAAGACGCTGGTTTGGGCGAAGACAGCCCATGGAGAATTGATTTCAAGCTCAACCGATTATGCAGAGTATGATCTGGCCGCGCAAGTGCTGAATTGCACTCCCGAAGATGAAGCAGTCATTGCTTCAGAAGGCGGTGGACTTTAGGAAAGGTACTTCGCTTCAAACGCGTCTACAGAGCAATTATTTGCTATTAAACTACGCTAAAATCAGTAGGCATTGACCGATGAATTTTGCTGATCGGCTTGATGTTGCTTCATCTTCTTTTTCTGAGAAGCCGTTGATCTCAGTGGTGATGCCGCTACTTAATGCAGCCAGGTATCTCCAGCGTTCGCTGGGATCACTTGCGGAACAGCGATGCGGCCATTTTGAGGTTGTTCTTGTGGATGGTGGTTCCGAAGACGGCACTCTTGTGCTTGCAGCAGAGCTACTCAGTGAGGCTTCCATTGCCCATCGCATCAAACTCTTGCCTGGCTCCAGCATCTATGAGGCGATGAATTACGGCGTTGATTTAGCCGAAGGGGATTGGACTTATTTCATGGGGTCTGATGATCGTCTCTTGGCTGCGGATGTGCTTGAGAACATAGCTCCTTATGTGCATGCTGCTCAGCCTGATGTCTTGGTGTTACCTGGTGATGTTTGGATAGAGGATCCTGGCTATCGCTATGGCCAAAACTGGGATCTACCAAGACTACTTGATCGCAACATCAGTCATCAATCGGCGTTTTATTGGCGTAACGCAATTAACTCTCTTTAGATTAGATACAATACCCGCTACGCTCTTTATGCTGATTGGGATTACAATCTTCAGCTGTTAGCCAAAGGCCGATTTCAGTACGTGCCTTTGCCAGTGGCTTCCTATGCGTGTACAGGGGCTTCGTCGCAGCGGGTGGATGAGTGTTTCCTGGCGGAAAAGGAGATGAATGCATTGCGGTACTTTGGCTGGCGAGCCTGTTTTCTGATCCCTCCCTATCGGTTCGCCCTTGGTTGTTCTAAACGGCCAGGGAGATGGCGTTCTGTTCAGCTGCAGGTCAACCGTTTGATCTGGATTCTTAAACGGCCTTGGTACAAATCCGCCTGAACGACACTGAAAGCTGTCAGCACTGGTTGCGCCATGGGTAGGTAGATGGCGTGAATGCTCTAAAGTGAGGCAATAAAGAGTGACGTTGCACCTGGATGATGCGGCTCCTTGTTTCAATGCCGCCCAGTTTAAGAGGTGAGATCTTTGCTGATCGTCTTGATTCATCACTTCAACACCGCATGATTCGCTCCTGGCTTGAGGCTGGATTTAAGCCGATATCTTTAAATACGCCTTCCGAGCTAGAAGCCAATCCCTCCCATCAGTCTGCCTTGGCCAAGGCAGGTGTGGAATCGCTGGAAGTTCCACCTACTGGAGGTGATTTTCCTGCTTATTTGCCCAATCTTGTTGCGGCACTTCGCCTGGCTGCTGACCGTTTCCCCGGGGAAGTCATTGCGATCACCAATGCCGATATACACATTACCTTGCATGAGGCTGCTGCAAAAGATCTGCATACTCTTCGTGCGGATTGTTTTTTGCTTTCCCATCGCACCGATGTAGCCGATCAAGCCTTGTATGAAGTGCCGATCGAGCGGCGCAACGGGGGTGAAAATTCATTTTTACCAGGTATCGATTTCGTCGCTGCCAGGGCTGAGGCATTCAAGGCCGCCCTACCCTTTCTTGGCGAGGAACTCACCGTTGGCCTGCCCTGGTGGGATTTGCTGCTACCGATGGCTTTGCTCGCCGCAGGGGCGACAAAACAGCATCTCAGTAGTCTTCAATTTTTGCATCTTAAGCACTCAGATCGCTGGGAGGTTCGCTGGCTTGATCGCATTGGCACCAATGCCACCCGTCACCTGAATGCATCCATTAAGGGTTATCGTGCGCCTGCATCTGCTTTTGTATGGTCTCTGGCTTACCAAAAACTAGTGTCGCCGCTGCAGTCACCCCAGATCATGAAGTCACGCTTGCAAATGCGTCTTGATTATCTGCGTGAACGTCGTACCTGTCCTGTTTATCTCCACGATGTTCTGCGCATGACAGAAGGCCTTGTTTGTGAGACGGGTTGGCCCTTGGACCAACGCTGGATCAAAGCTTGGCAGCTAGTGCCACCATTACAAGGCAGAGAATGGAAGCCTTAATGCTCATTCATGATTGCTGAATTGACTTAAATCAAAGCCAATTGACTATGTCAGAACGTACCAGTCGTCCCAAAGGGATACGTCTTCAAGCACCCGCTTATAGCCGTGATTATTAAGAAGAGAATAAATTGATTTACGATTCTTGTCTACATAATTGTGCTCCACTGTTATAATACGAAAACTGTATTTGTTGAAGTCTAGGGTTTCGAGTATGGAAAGTTCACTGCCTTCTGTGTCAATTGAAAGATAACCCATGTCTCTTGGCGCAGAATGCTTCAAGAGCAGATCATTCAGGGAAATAGTAGGAACCATATACCTCTTGCTATTCCGAAGTCGTCTCTTAGTGTGTTGATCTTGGTTTTCTTCCGATTCAGCAAAGCTTGAAATAGATGATAATTCTGCAGAGGCCATTTCATCATTTGGGTCGGTGCTTGCTTCAAGAAATTCAATTAATTTACCACTGCTACTCGTAACACAATTAAAATCGATCGAGCAACCCCTGTTTCTTGTTAGTTGACTTTGCCATATTTTGGCTGGCTCAGCCAAAATGCCATGCCATCCAAGGTATTTTTCAAGTATATATGTATTACTTAATTTGATCCCGTCTGTAGCTCCAAACTCCACGAAGAAGCGAGGAAATTCAGAGGCACTTGATTGGCTCACAACAAAGAGATCTTGGGCTATCTGTGCCTTTGAAAGTAAGATATAGGGGTAGATTGACTGCTTTTCTTTGTCGCTCAACTTATTTAGTAACGGGATGAATGTCCAATCCGAGACCCATGTTGTTTTGATAAGTTTTTCGAAGGATTCTGACTTTGCGATCGCTAGGTCGTACTGGTTTGTATTTACCAAAGATAAGCCAAACCTTGATATCAAACGATTGGCGATTTTTTTTGGCAAATTGTTTTTCATTGGTTATGATGCTAGCCTTTGGTTGCAAATTTAGCATCCGTCTTGTCTGTTCCCTTGTGCCGGAGGGGGGCATCGGTCTACCGGTCTATTTGCAATCAGTTGCAGGACTGGCACACCCACCTCAGTGAGGCCAGGCAAATGTTGCACCTTTGGTTTTAGCTGAGTATGAATCGCGCCTACTGCGGTGGGTGTTCCTGGGAGGGGTACTAGGACGGTGAACTGGGCGCGGAGCTACTCGATCTCCTATTGCTGAGTGAGGGGCAAGGATTTGACGACAGCTGGTCGCGCCAGCCAATCCGCTTTTGTAATACCAGCCGAAGTAGCATCAACCGTCAGTAATCGCTACCTCAGATTCAACTTTTAATAAGGGCGTTGTCAAGAGTTCAGAAGTTCCAATGTTCGCCGTCATCTATCCCGCCCAGTGAACGACTGCCGGTAATTGACGCTGCACAGCTGGAGACTCATTAATAGAACTTGTCCAGAGGGACTGTGATTAAGCTGACATGCTGCTATAGCATTTTTGTTTATATCTAGCGGTGCTGTCAATGGGTCTTGTTCCATTTGCCTCCTCGATCAAGGCATATATTCTTTCATTGTTTGCAAACCAAGGCTATAGGATCGTCTCCGTGAAAGATTTTGATCCGGCGTCTCTTGACTCGGATAGCCCAGCCTTTCGCGCTCAAGCAGATTTGATTAATTTGATCAAGCCTGACAAGCTTGTGATTTATGATGTAGGCGCAAACATTGGACAGGCTTATCAAATTTATAGACATCTATTCCCGGGGGCAAGAATATTCTGCTTTGAACCTTTCCCTGAATCATGTAAAGCCTTGGGACGACTTGTTGAGTCAGATTGTCTTTGTTCAGTACATCAACTGGCTCTCTCATGCCATAGTGGTTTAGCTGATTTTAATGTTAATCCTAGTTCTCCAACTAATTCTCTCTTGCCAACCGCGCCTTCGTCGAGTCGATTCTGGGGAGAGGGTTTGCTCGAGACTTCTGACGTAATCCAAGTCGAAAAACAACTCTTGATACCTTTATGGAAAGCAGGTTAGAAGCTCGTATATCTATTTTGAAACTAGATGTGCAAGGTGGCGAGTACGATGTTCTGCTGGGGGCATCACACTTATTTAGCAGCAATGCTGTTGATATCGTTTATCTCGAGATGATTATTTCTCCAACATATCTTGAGCAGCACCCTTTGCATGATTATTTTCGATTTTTTAGCGACCATGGCTATAGATTTGTTGACTTTTACAATTCCAATCGGACTGGTATCATTCTGAATCAGGTAGACGCGATCTTTGCTAGCCCCAATGTTTATGAATTATGTTTTACTAATCACTTGTGATGGTGCAATCAGTTCCATCCATTAATTCTTTTTTGCTCTTGTTAGAGTATTATGTTTTCTTCTATGCCCTTACCCACTGGCGCCCACAGTTAGGTGGCTGGGCTTTTGCAGTAGGCGATGGAAAATGCTTAATATCAAACGAAATAAGCATTAAAAAAGTTCTAATTATTGGAGGGTACTCGTTTGGATCCTTCCCATCTTGCTCAGAATACAATCGAA
>CAMCQR010000050.1 GCA_945877115.1 Synechococcus sp. UW140
GGCGGGCGCTTGTTGTTGGGCCAGGTGGTGCGGGGACCGATGATGGCTGCTGCAACCAAGGCGGCGACCCCGGAAGCGATGTGGACAACGGTGCCCCCGGCAAAGTCGATGGAGCCGATCGTGCCGAAGGGTCCGAGGAAGCCACCACCCCAGACCATCTTGGCCATGGGTGAGTAGATCAACAGGCTCCAGATCAGGCAAAACCAGAACCAGGCTTTGAAGCTGATCCTTTCCACCAGAGCACCGGAGATCAAGGCTGGGGTGATAATGGCAAACATGCCCTGGAAAAGGGCAAAAGAGCTTGTGGAAATGGCGAAGCCATCGGCCAGGGGTGCATCACCCAACTCTCCGCCGACCCCATTGAGCAAGATGGCTTCTAGGCCCCCAATGAAGGGACTTTTAAAACCGGTGCCAAAGGCCAAGCTATAGCCAATCACCACCCAAAGAACGCCGATGAGACCCATGAGGAAGAAGCTCATCATCATGGTATTAAGCACATTCTTCGAGCGGGTAAAACCGCCATAGAAGAAGGCGAGACCCGGCGTCATCAGCAACACCATGGCGGACCCGAACAGCATCAGCAGGGTGTCGGCCCCGTCGGTCGGCACCTTGGCGAGGGCGGCATGGGCTGACCCTGCCATCAGGGGCAGGAGTCCGGCACCAGCCGCCATCAGGCCCATGCCATAACGACGCAATTGCTGTTGCTGGACACCAGCAAAAAGATTGACTCTCAGGCGGTCAAAGGTCGCCAGGGCCGACTCTTCATGGACCGATCGAAAACGCGGTTGCATAGGGAGACCGTTACCGGCAAAGTTCTTTTTAACATTGAACTGCAAGGGTCGGCTTAAGTGTAGCCATTGAAACCAAAGCTACGCTGATGCGCCAATTGGTTTGGAAGCTGTGCGCTGGCTCACTGGCGCTATGGAAAGTTCGCTGACGCCTGCCTCGGCTGGGTGGGGGCCAGGCCCGTAAGTCAAGCCTGCCCTCGGCCGAGGGCGGTTGTCGCTTGTCGCCGCCCCAATTGCGCCACCATGAAGGCTCACCAGGAGCAGGCGCATGGGATCCCTACGGGTTGAGCCCCTCAGTTGGAAGGACCTACAGGGTCTGGCGCCCGGACGCCCCGACCTCGTGAATGGGCCCACCAATCCCCAGGCCCGCTTGCGGCTGTTCGGGCAGGACGAGTCGGCGGTGCGGGTGACCTTGTACAGGGACCACCACGCCTGGTGTCCCTACTGCCAGAAGGTGTGGCTCTGGCTGGAGGAGAAGCGGGTTCCCTACCGCATTCGCAAGGTGACGATGGTTTGTTACGGCGACAAAGAGTCCTGGTACCGGCAGCTGGTGCCTTCGGGTTATCTGCCCGCCCTTGAAATCGATGGCCGCTTGATCACGGAGAGCGACCGCATCCTGGAGGCCCTGGAAGGGGCCTTTGGTCCCCTGGTGGCTCCCATGGGGGAACCCCGTGGGCTCACCCTGCGGCGTCTGGAGCGGCGTCTGTTCGGCAGCTGGTGCGAATGGCTCTGCCGCCATGGAGGCACGACCGGCCAGGAGGAACGGGCGGCCCAGGCCTTTACGGCTATGGCGGGTCGGCTGGAGGAGGCCCTGGGGGAGACCGCAGGTCCCTTCCTGATGGGTGAGTCCCCCGGCACGGCCGACCTGGTGTTTGTGCCCTATCTCGAGCGGATGAATGCCAGCCTCGCCTACTACAAGGGCTACCGACTGCGCCAGGCGCACCCGTTGATCGACCGCTGGTTCCGGGCCTTGGAGCAACGGTCCACCTACCTAGGGACCCAAAGCGACTTCCACACCCACGCCCATGATCTGCCGCCCCAGATGGGGTGCTGCCAGGCCAACGGCAGCTCGGACCAAAGGGCCCTGGCCCAGCGCATTGATGTTGGCCCTTGGCCCATCAGCGACGGCGGGGAGCCAGATCCGGAAACCAGCTGCCCCGAATCCCCCGAGGCGCCCCTGAGGGCCCTGGAACGGGTCTGTCGCCATCACCGAATTTTGTTGCAACGCAATCCCCTGGGGGCCGTGGGCTTTGACCAACCCTTGCGAGCTGCCTTGACCCTGCTGGCCACGGGCGAAGCCTGCAGGCCCCAGGCCGGTTCGGCCCAGGGCCTGCGCTATCTGCGTGACCGCATCAGCGTGCCCCGGGACATGCCCCTGGATGCCGCCCGATGCCTGCGTCGGGCCCTGGAAGCCACGGCCCAGCTCGATCCCCGTGATGCCGGGGCCCCAGGACCGCCGCTCACCCTCAAGCATCGGCTGGATCAGGATCCGACCCCTTTTCTGCACCAGGCCCGGGAAGAATCCCTGGTCTGAGCTCAGCTAACCGTTAGTGCTCGGGGCCCGATTTCCGCCGCTGCCGCCCAGGGCCCTGCAGGATGGTGTCAGTCACTCCGTTGAGAACCATGGAAGCCCGTTGGCAGAACCAGACGATCGCCAGCAGCGACGACATCGTGATGTTGGAGGGCAATGCCTATTTCCCCCAGGCCTCCTTGAACCCTCAGTTTTTTCGCCCTTCCAATCACCGCAGCACCTGCGGTTGGAAGGGCGAAGCCCACTATTTTGATGTGGTGGTTGAAAGCTCTGAGAACCCCAATGCGGCCTGGACCTATCCAGAGCCGAAACAGGCGGCGAGTGCCATCGCGGGCCGCGTGGCGTTCTGGAAGGGTGTGCAGGTGGCCTGAGGTCTGGCCAGGATCGATCAGCAGGCCGGGTGACGCACAGTGCGCCAATTGCCGGTTGGGGTGCTGACTTCGACACCGATGCCGAGCGGTTCTGGGCCCCCTGGGGCCTGGGCTTGGCACCAGAGGGTGGCCTCACTCCAGGCGGATTCCAGGGAGTCGTAGAGGTCGTCGAGCACCGGATGGGGGGATCCGTATTGGTCGACCAAGCGATAGGAACGGATCACGGTGCCGCGGGGCCGAAATGAAAAAGCTTGGGTGCTGGAAGCCAGGGAAAGGGACACAACTTTCGCGCGGAAGACTTCCATCTTGGGCGTTGTGACAGATCCAAATTGTCACGAGTGCGACAAGAACCTGTGATTTCCACCCTCAGCTTGGCGCTTCAGGGCACACAGGACGCGGCACGGGAGATTTCCCTTTCATTCCTGTCTGGGCAGGGGCCCGTCCCGATCGGAGCGGAAGACGGGTTCGAGGTTGGCCATTGATTCGGAAGCCTTGCGGACGAGATCTTCGAAGCAGGCACGGGTCTGGGGGGCACCGCGACCCATCGGTTCGCGACTCATCAGGACAAGCTCGAGCACGGGGCCAGCGGCCTTGGCCTGCACATCGGCAAACAGCTGCAGGCGTAGATGTTCCATGCCGCCGCGCAGCACGGCGCTGAGGTGGGCCGGGGTGCGGTGATCAACCTCGGCGTCGAGCTGGTCAACAAGACGATCGAGGCCAGCGATCAGATCCTTGGACTCGATCGGTTTCCGGGGCTTGAGCACCAACAGAAAGCGGGCCATGGGCAAGGATGGGCTGGTCCCCATCCTGCTGCTCCACCTGTCGCTCTGGCATCTCGTTCGGCATCCTTGTTCATAGAGCGGTGATGGCCCGTTCTTGGCGCCCACCTGTTTCATGGAGCTGCCAGAGTTTCATTGCGAGGTTGGTTCCACTGAGTCCATGTCACGCGTGCTGCAGACCCATCCCGATCCAAGCCTGGGCCAAGCAGCGATCGCCACCGATTGCTTTCCTGCCCTGCGCCGCGGTCGACTTACCACTTTGCAGGTGAACCTCGGGTATCGCTGCAATCAGGCCTGCCGCCATTGTCACGTGGGTGCGGGGCCCCAGCGCACCGAGATGATGGATCCTGAAACCCTGGCGCTGATTCCCCGGGTCCTGGCTGCCCGTCAAATCGGTCAACTGGATTTGACGGGCGGAGCGCCTGAACTGCATCCCGGTTTTCGGCCGTTGGTGCAGGGGGCCCGGGAGCTTGGGGTGCGGGTGATCGATCGCTGCAATCTCACCATTTTGCTGGAGCCGGATCAGCAGGATTTAGCCGCCTTTCTGGCCCATCAATCGGTGGTGGTGATGGCCTCTTTACCTTGCTATCTGGAGGCGAATGTGGATCGCCAACGGGGGGCCGGGGCCTTTGCCGCCAGCATCGAAGGCTTGCGGCAGTTGAATCGTCTCGGATATGGCTCCATTGACTCAAATGGGGACTCCAATCTGGAGCTGAATCTGGTTTACAACCCCCAGGGGCCCAGTTTGCCGCCTCCCCAGCAGGCCCTGGAGGAGGATTTTCGGCGCCACCTTGGCGAGCGTTATGGGGTTGTTTTCAACCGATTGCTGACACTCGCCAATATGCCGATCGAACGGTTTGCCGCCAGCTTGAAACTCAGTGGCGAACTTGACTCCTACAGCGCCTTGCTACGCGAAAATCACAATCCTGCCCATTTGGATCAGGTGATGTGCCGCCAGCTGATCAGCGTCGACTGGCGCGGGCGATTGTTCGACTGTGATTTCAACCAGATGCTGGGCCAAAGGTCAGCAGGTTTGGTCGAGCTGGCCGATTTGCTGGAATGCGATCCGGAGGGTGCGCCCATTGCGGTGGCCGACCATTGCTTTGGTTGCACGGCGGGCGATGGCTCCAGTTGCGGCGGTGCCCTCGCCTGAGGCCTTGGTGGAACCAAAAGGACCGGGCAGTGCTGCCAACATTAGGCCGCCCCGGATTCATTGAACAACCAAAAGCCCGGGAAGAATACTCCCCAGGCTCCAAATTAAAGGGCCTTTAGCAGGACTCAGCCCAAGCCGATCTGGCTGAGGATGCCTTGGCCGGTCAGCAGTTCGGTGGCCAGGCCAATCACGAAACCCATCATGGCCAGACGACCATTCCAGGTTTCAGCGAACGTGACGAAGCCGAAGCGGGTTTCAGGAGCAGCCATCGGAGGAGGTTGCGAAGTGTGACATAAGTGTAACAGGTTGTTACCTGCCCAGGAGCACGTCACCGAATATCTGGGGACTCCAATCCAGGATCTCCCTCCCGGCTTAGGCAAGAGGGGCACAGGGCCCTCACATTCAGCACACACTCCAGGAGTCGAAATCCATGGCCGTTGGCCGCCGCCTCTCCAGCCTGGAGCACGGCGCCACTTTCAAATTCTTCCGTGCGGCCACAGCGCACGCAGACCAGGTGATGGTGGTCACGGTGGGCTTCCCCGCTGAGTTCGAAGCGGCGGCCGCCTTCGGCGAGTTCCAGTTCCTGCAGCAGCCCCATGGAGCTCAACAACCGCAGGCTGCGATACACCGTGGCCAACGAGATGCGCTCCTCGCCCCCCCGCAGCCGCTGGTGCACTTCTTCGGCACTGAGATGGCTGCTTTCTCCAAGCTGCTCGAAGAGTTCGAGAACCCGCTGCCGTTGGGCCGTCAGGCGCTGCCCCCGATCGTGCAGGCTGCTGCGGAGTTCCGCCCGCGATGCAGCCGGGGGGGCGGCAGAGTCCGCCGACGGGGATGGGGCGGGCAGGGGGCGGGGGGACGGGTCAGTCAAACCAGAGCGGTCTACCCTGAGTCGCAAGAACAGACCTTATTGAGAGGCTAGGTCGACGTCGTCCCGGCTTCGCCAGGATCCACGGCTCCCGACCGCGGGGTTCCAAGGGCCTGGGGACGGCCCCCCCCATCGAGGGAAGCCAGCAGACCGGCCAGCAAGTCCGCCGTCGTCACCACCAGGCGATAGCCCAGGGCAACCGCTAGCAGGGCTGGATCCGGCAGGGCCGTGCCAAGCCGCAACAAAAGAACCGATTCAAAGACCCCCAAGCCGCCAGGGGCACCCGGCACCACCAAGCCAACGGTCCAGGCCAGGGCAAAGGCCGAAAGCCAACGCCCCCAATCCAGGGCATGCTGCAAATCGAAAGCCCAGACGCAGCAAGCAAAGCCGGCGAAACGCATCAGCACAAAACCCAACTGGCCCAGCAGCGGCGCCCATGGATAGGAGCGCAAGCGCAGGGTCTGGGCCAGCCCCGATCCCTGGAGCACCGGAGGGGTGCCGGCTAGGTCCTGGGCCAGGGCCTCCTGCAGGCCGAGCTGGCGGGCCCGTTTGCGCTGGAGTCTCTGCAGCAGTGGGTTGAGCCAACGGGGCCAAAGGGCCACCAAGGGCACCAGGGCCAACAGGGCGATGCCGTTTTCCAGGCCCCCCAAGGGCACGAGGGCTAGGGCAGCCGCCGCCGCCAGCAGCGGATCGAGGAGCACCGCTGTCAGGGCCATCGGGGTGCTTGTCCTGCTGGGTAAGGCGGCATGACCGAGGCGGAGGGCCTGAACCCGATTGGCTAGATGCCACACCCCCCCCGGCAGAAATTTGGCCATGTTGGTGGTCAGATAAAGGCGGACCAGGGGCTCCAGCCGCGGTTGCAGTCCTAGCCAGCGCAGGATGACGGCCCAGGAGAGTCCATTCACCACCAGGCTGAGCAGGCTGAGGCCCACCCCCAGGGTCAGCCAGAACAGTCCCTGGGTATCCGGACGGTATTGGACTAGCTGGCGGCCGTGTTGCAGCAAGGCCGCCAGGATGAAGCCAAGGCTGACCAAAGTGATCAGGGGGCGCAGACCGCCAGGAAGTCCCCCTGTAGGCCATCGCAGTCGGCGCCACCAGCCCCGGTTTGGCACCGTCAGCTTCAGTGGCAGTGGCAGTGGCCGGGGTCCTAGGCGTGGCCAGGTCCAGTTGGGCCCTTTCCAGTTCGACTTCCAGCGCCAGCGCCAGCTCCATTTCCAGGGCCAAGCAGGAGGCGCCATCAGGGCACATCCCCCTCAAGGGATTCAGGGTTGGGAAGGCCCGTGGGGGGCGCGGAGGGGGGGTGCATGAAGGGTTCGATCTGGCGCCGCACCTCCCGCAGAGATAGCCCATGCAGGTGCGCCAGATGGGCCAGGTCCCCATGTTCGGCTTTGGCGCGCCAGTCCCCATCCGGCCCAAGGGCCCACTTGCTACGAACGGGGCCCAATGGAGTGGCATGGGTCTCGATCTGCCGTGGCAGACGCCAGCGGCGTAGCCGCTGCTCCCGCACCCCCAGGGTGGTGCCATGGCGCCACCAGATCCGTCGCAGGTCGGCGGCGAGGCCTGGTGGCGCCAGGGCGCTCACCAGGCTGCCCTGGCGTCCTTTTTTCATTGTGATCGCCGTGGTGAAGACCTCCAGCGCACCCCCATGGCGCAGGGCTTCCGCCAGAAACGCCAGATCTTCGGCGGTGGCGTCATCGATCTGGGCCTCCTGGAGCAGCAGGGTCTCCTCCCGTTCGTTGGCGGCTGCCGGGCCCCCAGGCACCGGCCCTTCGGCCACGGGGTGCAGCAGCAGGGCCCTGAGCAGGTTGGGACGATCAAGGGAGCGGCTGCCTAGGCCCACGCCGATCGCCTCGGGTACCCCACCGGGCGCCACCCCGAAACGGTCGGCCCAGCAGGCCATCAGCGCCAGTCCGGTGGGTGTGGTCAGTTCGGCCGCCGGAAAGCGGCTGCAATCGGCCAGGGCCAGCCCCCGCCGCCGGGCGATTTCCAGCACCGCCGGGGCCGGCAGGGGCAGGAGGCCATGGGCGGTGTGGACATCGCCATGGCCGGCGGGTGGTACGCCGCAACTCACTTGGCTTACACCCAGATGCAGCAACGCGGCACAGACGCCTACCACATCCACCAAGGAGTCGAGGGCTCCGACCTCGTGGAAATGGACGGCCTCCGGTGGATGGCCATGGACTCTGGCTTCAGCTTCCGCCAGCAGCTGGAAAACCTCCCGCACCCGCTGGGCCAGGGGCGGGTCCAGGGGAGCCGACCCCAGCAGCTCACGCAACTGACCCCAGGGGCGATGGTGGGGCTCCTGTTCCAGGGAATGCACCTCCAGGTGCAGGCCCCGCAGGCCCGAGCTGCGCCGTTCCTCCAGCTCCAGGCGGTAGCGCCCCGCCAGGCCGAGGGCCGCCATCGGTGCATGGATGGCGGACTCCGGAACGCCAAGATCAAGCAGGGCCGCCAGCAGCATGTTGCCCGCCAAACCCGTGGGGGCATCGATATGGAGGAGGGTCACGAGCCGAGCGCCGGGATCGGGCGTCCCAGCCTCGGGGCGCCCTCCAGTAAGCGCTCCGCCTCTGCCTCGAGTTCGCCTTGGTGCTGGCGCAACCATTGGCCCACCTCACGGCGGGCACGACGCTGCTCCAGCTGGGCCGTGGCCACATCCTGGCCGGAAAGACCCCAGAGGCGACCCAGCAGGGCCCGGTCATCAGCCCCACCGACACTCTCGCCATAGAGCAGGTCCTCAGCCGCCATCCCCGCCAGCAGGACGCGACTCCAACGACGCAGGTCTTCGAGGGGA
Organism: Synechococcus sp. UW140; assembly: GCA_945877115.1. Classification (GTDB taxonomy): domain Bacteria; phylum Cyanobacteriota; class Cyanobacteriia; order PCC-6307; family Cyanobiaceae; genus Cyanobium. The sequence goes on from CAMCQR010000050.1 coordinate 8,279, forward strand.
AGCCGGGCCGTTGCGGGGGGATCGAACTCCGTGCTGCCCCCACAGGCCAACCCTGCCTGGAGCGCGGCCAAGCTGCCCACCAGCACCCTTCGCACCGCCAGCCCCTCGGCCTGGGCCACGAGGGCATGGCCCGCCTCGTGGCGGGCGACCCGGCGCAACCTGGCCTGGCCACCGGGCAGGGCTTCCGCCAGCAGATGGCCGCCGCGGCCCCCGAAACGGGCCGCATCCAGGCTCAGGGCACCCAAGGCGAAGGCCGTGAAAACCGTGGTCCACCAAGGGGAAATTCCCAGGAAGGGACCGAACACGGCGGCCAGGCTGACGGTCAGGACGGCCAGTCCGGCCGTGAGGGGGGTGTTGTCCGAGGGCATCAAGCGCTCAGCGGGGCGGACGGCTGACGGCGTGTGAGTGGCTGCGGCTGCCAGGGGTGGCGCGGGGATCTAGCGAACGGTCTTGGGAATCGGCAGCCTGGGCCTGCGGGTTGCGGTTGTCCGTATTGCGCCCAGCCTGGGGGGATTCATCACTGCGGCGAGCCCCCTCGGGGCCTCGGACGCCACCGGCGGGGCGGCGCCCCTTGCCGCCCCTGTTGCCGCGCTGGGCAATGGGACTGAGGACCTCGAGGCGTTCGAGTTGCAGGGCCTGCTCTAGGCGGCGCAGATCGAGGGAAACGAAATGGCGCAGATGCTCCAGGGGGATTTCACCCCGCAGCTGCAGTTTGAAGGGAATCGGCCTTTCGCCATCAGGGCGGGGTAACTGACGCACCTTGACCACAAAATCCTGGGTTTCGGGGCGGGTGAAAATCAATTCACCGCGCACCGAGAAGTAATCGTCTCCTTCGGGGAGTCCGTCATGACCCGCAGGCTCTTCAGCATGTTGGGCCAGGGTGCTCGGCTCCCAGACGCCCACCATCTGCAGATGCAACTGACCCTCTTCGCGGGAGCGGGGATACACCACCCAGAGATGGGGCAGGGATAAATCCAGATGGCGGCGCATCAGGGTGAGCAGCCGGCCCAGCACGACCGCTTCAATGGCCTGGCCATCGGCGGTGCGGATCGACCCCCGGGTGGGAACGGCCGGATCGCTGGGTTCATAAATCCCACGGACGACACCGATGGCCCTGTATTGCAGCGGTTCGGTGACCGGGGGAATGGGGTGCTGACGCATGGTGGGGGGAGAGCCTGGGTGCCGTGCAGCAGCCCCGGGCGGCGGTGTGGTCAATGTAGCGAGCGTGAACAGTAGTCTCCCTGCGGGCCTTGCCCTTTTGCTTCCGGATGTCGAACCAGCCCCGCCGCTTCGGAGCCTATGGGCTCGCCGCCGCCATGGCCCTGACATTGATGGCCTTGGGGGCGGGTTGGTGGCTTGGCCAGCGCAGCGGCGGCAACCCGTCGGGGGATCCGCGCCACGCCATCCTGGAGAAAGAAATCAATAGGCTCGTGCAGCGGGAAGAGCGCCGCGAGTCCAGCGTTACGGATCGCCAGAGGCTGCTCGAATTGCTGGTGGGTCTGGGCCGGAAGCAGGAGGCCATCGCCCTGCTGGAGCCCATGGCCGATCGGGAACCGGAACGGTGGTCCCTGAGGTTGATGCTGGCCGAACTGCGCAGGGCCACCGGTGATCCGACCGGAGCGGAACGGGAGTTGCGTCAGATCCTGAGCCGCCAACCCCATCAGGTGCAAGCGCTGCAGTTGATGAGCCTGCTGCAACTTGAACAGGGCCAGGGCAGCCTCGCCCTGCGCCAGGTCCAGGCGGCTTTCACCTCTACGACCACCCCCGAGATCCAGCCCAAAGCCCTAGGCATCGGACTGCTGCTGGCCGAAATCCAGGACCGCCTAGGGCAGATGGTGCAGGCCAAGGCCACCTGTCAGAAGTTGGCGGGCGCCTTCCCCCAGGATCCCCGTCCCATGGTGGCCCTGGCCCTGCTGCTCCAGAAAAGTGGCGATACCCCCGCTGCCTTGACGGCCCTGAGCAACGCCAAGCAACGCAGTGGCAAGACCGGCACCGCCGATCCGGTGCTCGACAAACTGGCGGCGACCTGGTCGATGTTGGCGGTGCGCTCGCCAGCCAGTACTGGACTATCCAAGCCAGGGAAAGGCGTGACCAGTTCGCCTACGGTCCAGGCAGCCCCGGACGGGTCGGTGCCGGCGCCGGCGTATCAAAATCCTTGAGCGCCTTGTCGACGGCCTGGTCTGGGGAGGTCGCGTTATCCATGGCCGTGCTGCGCCGCAGCCGATTCATCAGGTCGATGGGATTGGTGGCATCCAGCACCGAGGACTTGGACCCACCGCCGTCATACACCTGACGTTCCTGGGGACTGGTGCCCATGGTCTGTCCGTATCCGGCCTCTTGGGCGCCCGCAGGCCCAGAGAACGCCAGCGGAATAGCGGCAAGAGCCAGCAGGCTGATGGTCAGAAAGGAACGGGCCATGGGGTGGCGGAGCGCCGACGGCCTAAGGAAGGTGTGAACGATGCTAGGGGGCCCTGCGGAGAGCCCGGCGTGCGGATCGCCACCTGGAACGTCAATTCCCTGCGTATGCGATTGGACCAGGTGCTCGCCTGGTTGGGGGAGGAGCGTCCTGAAGTCCTCTGTCTGCAGGAAACCAAGGTCAGTGATGACCTTTTTCCTCTGCAGCCCATCGAGGCCCTGGGTTACCGGGCCGTTTTCAGTGGCCAGAAGGCTTACAACGGTGTGGCGATCCTGAGCCTCCTGCCCTTGGAGGACCTCCGCATCGGCCTCGACGGAATGCTGCCCAACGATGCCGAGGCCGGGAGCCTGGCCGAACAGAAGCGCGTCATCAGCGCCCTGATTGAGGGTGTCCGGGTGGTGAACCTCTACGTTCCCAATGGCTCCTCCCTGCGATCGGAGAAATACGCCTACAAATTGGAATGGCTGGCCTGCCTGGAAAGGGCCTTGCGGGCCCTGCAGGCGGAAGGGGATCCGTTGGTGTTGGTTGGGGATTTCAACATTGCCCTTGAGGCTCGGGATCTCCATGCACCCGAGCGCTTGACCGGCGGAATCATGGCCAGCGAAGCCGAACGTCAGGCCCTGAAGCAGGCGCTGGGGCCAGATCTGACGGATGTGTTTCGGGTGTTTGAACCGGCCAGCGGCCATTGGAGCTGGTGGGATTACCGCAGCGGTGCCTGGGAGACGGGCCGGGGCTGGCGGATCGACCACATCTATCTCGATGATCAGCTGCTTGATTTCGCCACCGGCTGCGTGATCCACCAGCGTCTGCGGGGCAACCCCCAGCCGAGTGACCACGCACCGGTGGTGGTGCATCTGGCCTGGCCCCCCACCGAGGCAGATCAGGACGAGGAAGCGGACCTGTTCTGAGTGCCAAGGCTAAGGCTGATCCCCTTGTGCCCCGCTGCGTCGGCGTTACAACCCTGCCAACGATGGCGAACGGCATGGCCCGGCGGGGAACGGACATGGAAGGAATGGAGCCGCAGGGAATGGCTCGCTTTGGCGCCCCCAGGTCCTTGGCGCTTCGGGAAGGCCGCTGCCGCCTCCTGCGCTGGATCACCATTGGGAGTGGATTGGGGCTGGCATGGCTTCCGGCACCCCCGGGGCGAACCAACGGAGCGGCCCCGGGGGTGCCCGCTCGACCAGCCCTTCCGGCCGCCTCGGTGGTGGCCAACCTGGCACCTGCCACCCTCAGCGTTGGGGCCGGGCCAGGTCGGTGCCCAGTCCCAATCCTGGCCCAGGGCCGGCGCACGGTGGCGGGGGCCAGGTTGCGATATCCCTTGACCCGGTGGGCCGGGGAAATCTCTCCATACGGTTGGCGTTATTCCAGTGCCCGCGGTGCCTGGCGCATGCACAGCGGCATCGATTTGATCAGCCCGCCGGGCACGCCGGTGCTGGCGGTGATGGCGGGCCAGGTGGCCAGGGTCGACACCATCAGCGGCTACGGACTGGCGGTGATCGTGGACCACGGCAACGGCTGGCAGAGCCTTTATGCCCACCTGCAGGCTGTGGCGGTGCGTCCCTGCACGCTGATCCCGGCAGGGGGGCAGCTGGGGTGGGTGGGCCGTAGCGGTAGCGCCAGCACCGACCATCTCCACCTGGAACTGAGGAGGGGTACGGGCCCATCCCAGGTGGCGGTGGACCCGGCGAAGTATCTACCCCGGCCTTAATCCCTGGGCAGCGCTTCGCCTCGGTTCGGGCCCTGGGGTGGCATGGGGTGGCAGTGGTGTGTCGAAATACTCACCACTGCCAAAGGGTCATGGCGGCGACCACGCCAACCAAAGCCTGCTGGCTGGATGGGAGAACTGATTCCATGCACCATGACTTCCCTGCTCTGTTGTTATCGCAATATCGGCAACCAGTTGCTGATCTTGCGCTGCTGCGGACCGGAGGATTTTTTTCTGGAGCGGGTGGTGTTTCCCTTCGAATTGCTGACCTTCGCCTGTCCGGCCGCCGCCGAGGTCAAGATCTGGCACTGGGATGCGGCTGGACCGACGCTGATCGACTGCTGTGTGGCCGAGGCCATGCTGTGTGGGGATGGGTCGGAGGAAACGGCAGTGGGGGCCCTGCTCTGAAGCGGGCGGTGCCAAGGGATCAGTCGCTGTCGAGGCCCAGCAGCAGGACCCGGGCGGCGTTGACGGCCTGCATGGTGTCGTGGGCACCGCCCCGGTCGGGGTGGTGTTCGGCGGCGGCCCGTTTCCAGGCCCGGGTCACTTCCTCCTCTCGCAGCCTGCCGGCGAGGGCCAGGCCCAGGCGATGGCGGGCCTGCATCGCCTCGACATCGGGACTGCGGCCCAGGGGGGAACGGTCGGCGGCGCTGAGGCCGGTGCCCCGTCGCTTGCGGCCCGCACTGCCCTTGCCGCCGGCATCTTTGTTTTTGGAGCTTCCGCCCCCCCCCGCAGCTTGGAAGCCACTGGCCCCCCGAGCTTTCGAGGCACCGAAGCCCTTGGGCTCGCGTTCGGCACGGGCCTGCTGTTGGCTAGTGGCCGATCCAAAGACAACCAGGGGCAAGGACATGGCAGGCAAGGCATCAGCCCCAGCTAGGCGGGCCGATCCTTACCTTTGCACAGTCGCCCCTTTCAGGTTTGCATCGCAGCCAACCCTGGATTCGCCCAGAGCCAGGCCTGGCGATTGATAAGCAGCCCAATCAAGAACAACAGCGCCATCAAGAACACTTGGTCGGCACGGGAATCGGAGACAACAATATCGGCGATCAAATGGAATAGGTTGGTGAAGCTATAAACGACGCTCAGCCAGAAATGCCAGCGCCGCCAGGGGCGCCAGGCGGCATTGACCCGGCCATCACTGGCCGCCCAGGTGATGAGCAGTAGGGCCATCAGCGGCAACAAAAAATATCCCAGCATCGCCCTGTACACCAACGGCACTTGGGCCGGACTGACGGTGTTGCCGATGATTACGGAGAGGCCATGGAAGAGGGGCATTAAGCCGAGCTGAACATGAAACAGCATCAGCAGTAGATAGGCTGTCCAAAGACTGCGCAGCCGTAGCGCATGGTCAATCTTGCGCCGCCGCAGCGCATGGTCAATCTTGCGCCGCCGCAGGGCATGGTCAATGGTCCCCGATGTGGAATGGCTGCCACTGGTGCGATGGGCAGGCGTCATGGACGGTTTCGAGTAGGTGTCCATGGTTGCCATTCTGTGCGGCCAAGCCCCAAGGGACGCCCTTGCGGGAATGTCGGACCGGTGGCCCTTGCGCCCTCATGGTCAAATTGCGTGAATTAGTGTAGCGATTTGTATCACTTGTTCTGGTCCTGCCCTGGGGGATCCCTCGCCGTGCAGATTCTTAAAAAGTCCTGCCGAAGGCGGCCTCTGTCGCGATTCCTCCGTTCATCCGGACTTTGTCATTGCAATCTCTTTTCATGCCGTTTCTTCCGACCCATCGCCCTGCCGGTCGCCGGGTAGGGGCCGCTCATTCCTGGCTGGGCAGCGTTTTGCTGCTGGGCAGCCTGATGCCGTCGCCCGTGCTGGCCGCCGTCCCGGCCCCGGCCCCTGTCCCGGCTTCGACGCTGCTCTACAGGTTGGCCACCACCTGCGCCGTGGCAGGGGCGCCCCCGGTCAATTGCAGTGTTGAAGCGGTGGATGAAGGCAACAGCACCCTCTATCGCCACACCATCGGCAAGGACACCCAGATCGTGCGCATCACCGATGACCCGGTGGCCATGACCCTGTGGAACGAATCCACCAAAAAATGGGAGTCGCTGCGCAACGCTTCGGCGCGCTTCTCAGCCAACACGGTGTGCTTCAACGATCGCGAGCTCTGCGTGATCAACCCCAATTACCTCAACAGTGTCCGCCAAGATGACCCCAAGGGGCGCTTCCGGGGCCGGGACCTGATCAAGGTTCACTTCGATACGGCGGGCCGGATTGATGCCTCCTGCTACGACGACGCCTGTGCCCTGGTGAAGCCATGAAGCAGTTCGCCAGACTTTGTGTTGTCATGGCCGCTGTGTTGGCCCTGCCAGCGGTGCCTTCGCGGGCGGCCCTGGTTTTCTCGCCAGACGCCTCTGCGGTGGCGAGCCCGGGGTGGATCGCCCGAGGGGGTGGTGGCGGCGGTGGTGGCCGCGGGGGTGGTGGTGGTCGTGGTGGTTTCAGCGGCGGCGGCGGCCATAGCGGCTTCAGCGGCGCCGGTTCGTCGAATGGTCTCAATCGGGGCGCCAATCGGCCCCAGGGGGGGTGGGCCGATAACAGCCGGGGGAATCGCGGCGGCGGCGGCCCCTCCATCGATCGCCAGCCGATCAGTCGGCCCAGTGGCGGCTACCAACGGCCGGAAGGCGGATTGGGTTCCAACCGGCCGGCCGGATCGCCCACCCTGGGGGATCGCACGGTCAGCGGTGACAATCGCAACTTCAACGGCGGCGACCGCAATTTCAACGCCGGCAATCGGAACTTCAATGGCTCCGTGAATCGCAACTGGGACCGCACCGTCAACATCAACAATGTCAACCTCCATCCCGGTTGGGCCCGTCCGGGTTGGGGTTATGCCCGTCCCTGGAATTACGGCTGGTATGGCGGTTGGGCGACCCCTAGCTGGGGTTGGTGGGGTGCCTCGGCGGCGGCCTGGGGGGTCACAACTCTGGCCACGGCGGCAATCATCAATGCCGCCGTCGATAACGCTGTGGCCAATAGCACCACCTACATTTTGGTGCCCAATACGGGATACCAACTGCAATTCGGCACGGTGCAGCCCTACGGCACCACCGGGGTCAGCTTTGTGATGACGGCCAACAACGTCAGCTATCAGATGACGGCCGACTGCACCAACGGCTCGCTCAACGGTGCCCAGCCCGCCAGTGCCCAAGAGGCGGAACTGTTGAATTCCGCCTGTCAGGTTGCCTACGGCAATGCCCGCTGACGGCTCAGGCCTTCGCAGCCGCTGAGGACGAATCGGTCGCCGGTTCGCTCCTCAGCCAGCGCAGGAACGGGATTGAGAGCAGCACCCGAATCAGCAGGAAACATAGGATCCCCACCTTCACCGGTTCGGGGGTTGGGGCATAAAGGGAGGCGAACAGCAGGGCCAACCCCGGATTGCGCATGGAAGTCAATAACGACCCTGTGACCCGATCCCGCCGGCCTGGCCCCCCCAGTCCATAGCCCACTACCAGGGATCCCAACACCACCAACACCATCACCAGCAGGGCCGGACCGTTGGCGGGGATATAACCCGCCAGCAGGGGGAAGGTTTTGATCATCACCACCACGATCAACAACATCAGCAACAGGCCTGCCAGCTTCTCGATGGGTCCCTCGAGGCGGTTGGCCAGGTCAGGGCGCCAACGACGCACCAGTAAGGCCAACCCCAGGGGCAGCATTTGAACCGAGATGATCTGTTTGGCAACCTGTTGGGGTTCGATATGCCACCCCTGGACCCCGAAGCTGCTGCGAAACAGATCGGCCAGCAGTGGGATCGACACAATCGCCGTCAGGGCCGCCAGCACCTGGAGGAGGGCGGCCAGATCCCGATCGCCCCCATGCTCTTTCGCCTTGCGCAGGGTGAGGGGAGCGCTGGGGCAGAGGGCCATCAGGGCAATCGCCAGCTGGGCGGGGGGCGCCACGGCGGCACCGAGGGGCCCCTTCAGCACCACCAGGGTGAACAGGGGCACCAGGAGGCAGGAACCCAGGAGCAGCCTGGCCAACAGGCCGGCCCGGCTGCGCAGCAGGGCCAGCCAATCCCCTTTTAAACCCAGCCCCAGGGCAAACATCAGGGCAAAGACCGGGAGCTTGAAGATCAGCTGAACCACGGGGCGGAAATCCTTGTAACAGTCAGGGGATAGGGGCTGAAGGCCCATCCAAGGTCCCAGCGCGATTCTGGAGCCGGCAGGGGACGGCGGCAAGGGTCAGGGCATGCACCCCCCAAGCGACCATCATCGATCGTCGGGGCCCGGCAGGGGCCACCAGCCGGGTAGGCGAGCCGTGGTGGTCCGCCCCGCCTCCAGGCGCTGTTCGCTCTCAATCTCCCGGGCCAGAAACACATTCAGGAACGTGCGAATCACGGCCACCAGAGCCAGTTGCAGCAGATTGCGCTCCGAGGGGCTGGTGGTGGTGCTGACGATGTCGGCGCCGAGCTGGAATTCCAGGGCCATCGCCAGCCAGCTGGCAAAGGTCAGCCGGGCCCGGGTGGAGGGGCGCAGGGAGGGGCCCCGAACCAGGTTGGGCCGCAGCTGGCCCAGGGTGAGCAGGAGCCCCACCAGCACGGTGATCACCGAAAGCCCCTCCAACAGCAGCCGGGTCGAACGGGCCAGGTCCAGCAGCAGGGGCTCGGCCATCTCGGTGATCGGCATCGGGCTTAACGGACTTTGGGTCCATGCTGCCGCAGCAGCCTGGGGCAAGCTTGCTGAAATCCTTGTTCCGTCCCGGCCCATGGCCCCCCTGCCTGACAGTGCCGAACTCCTGAATCTGGAACGGAACAGCCGCAGCCAGGGAACGGGTCTGGTGGCGGCAGACCTGCTCGGCATCTGGCGGTTGCAGCGGGTCTGGCCCCGCCGGGGCGGCGAGCCCTCCGGCCCCAGCAGTGCGCTGTTGCGGGGCTTGGGGGCCCGCCTGGAAATCAGCGCCGCTCCGCTCCCGTCCAGCGCCCCAGGCCAGGGGGAGG
>CAMCQR010000051.1 GCA_945877115.1 Synechococcus sp. UW140
GGATTGCTGAGCCGGCCAGCCCAGTCCCTGGCGCGGATCAGCCGCCCACTAAACGGCGGAAGGTCTTTTTGCCGAGCTGCAGCACCTTGCCCTGGAGTTCCTCCGGACTGGCAAATACCTGATTGGGATCCAGAAGTTTCTTGCCATCAAGCCGTACGCCACCGTCCTGGATCTTGCGTTTGGCCTCACTGCTGGTGACGCCGATTCCGACAGCCCCGATTAGATAAAAGGCGGTGGCCGGGAAGTTCACAGCTGCCAGTGAGGCTTCGGGCACCTCCGCTTCGGCCGCTCCGGCCCCACCCCCCCCCGCCACCAGGCGACCCGCATTGGCCTGGGCCTCCAGCGCCGCTGCTTCGCCATGGCGGGCCGCCGTGATCGCCAGGGCCATGGCCTGCTGACGTTGGCGGGGGTGGGTGGGAAGAAGGGCCAGATCCAGATTGGTGAGCAAGGTCAGATAGGTGTTTACTAGGGCATCGGGCACCTTCTCCAGCTTGGAATACATATCCAGGGGCTCTTCCTGGAGTCCCACGGTGTTACCCAGGCTTTTGCTCATTTTTTGCACCCCATCTAGCCCCGGCAGAATCGGCAACAACAAACCGAACTGGGGCCGCTGGCCAAAATGGCGCTGCAGGTCGCGGCCCATGGCCACATTGAATTTCTGGTCGGTGCCGCCCAGCTCCCCATCCGCCTGCACCTGCACCGAGTCGTAGCCCTGCAGCAACGGATAGAGAAATTCGTGCAACGCAATCGCTGTGCCGGAGCCGTAGCGGTTGGCGAAATCCTCCTTGGCCAGCATCTGGCCCACGGTGCTGGTGCCCAGCAGGTCAATCACCTGGGGCAAATCGAGGCCGGCCAGCCATTCGCTGTTGCGCCGCACCTCCAGCCGCCCAGGGGTGGTGAAATCGAGCAGGGCCCGCTGCGGGTCCTGGCCCAGCCCCAGTTGCACCAGATAAGTTTCGGCATTGGCCTCCACTTCGGCGGCACTGAGCTGCACCCGGGTGGCACTTTTACCGGTGGGATCCCCAATGCGGGCGGTGAAATCACCAAGGATCAGCACAGCCGTATGGCCGGCGTCCTGAAAAGCCCGCAATTTGCGGAACAGGATCGAATGGCCCAGGTGAATATCACTTCCCGTGGGGTCGATGCCGAGTTTGATTCGCAGGGGACGGCCCTGGCGCTTGGCTTCGTCCAACCGGGCGGCGAGGTGCTGATCGGCAGTTTTGGTAGATGGGGATGGGGGGTTGGATTCAGCCGCCACGCCCGCCGGAAACAGATCGGCCAGACCCCTGCTCAGCCAGGGAGGCAAGCCGGTCATGGCTGCGCTGGCACCACCATGGTCCAGCTCCCCGCTTTCGTCACCGCTCGCCACAGCCATCGGCAGGACCCATCGCCAAGCTCAGGGGAGATCGTACGCAGGCGGGGCCTTAGCGCTGGAGGTGGCAAGGCCTTGCCCTAGTTTGCAGAACCGAGCTCACTCTTCATCCGCTCCAGCGTCTGGTTGAGCTGCTGAAACATGCTGTCGGGGGTGAGGCCGAACTGGCCCAGCTGGGTGCGTAGCTGCTCGACCGTGAGCTTGGCCTGGAAGTCTTCCGAAAGCTCGAATCGCTTCATAAACACCCTGTAGCGATCCATCATTTCTTCCATGCGGTCGATGAAGAGCTTCTTGCCCTCACGGTCGAACTTGCCGTAATCACTGCCCAACTGCATCAGTTGCTGGTAATCCGTGAACAGACGCCGCGCTTCGTCCTGGACGATGTCGGAATCGAAAAAAGCCATCGGCTCGCAGGCAGACAGAACGACCGGAAATTGATTCTGGGAAATCACCGCGGCGTCCGGGAGTGCGGATCCACGTATCAAAAGATGCCGTAAGTGTGCGCCTCCCTCAACAAACTTGCAATTCCGCACCAGCCGGCATGCAGCAGCCGTCCCCCTTTCTGCTTTGCCCGGGGTTGCCGCCCCTAGTAACCCAGATCCTGGCAAACCGTCGCCTGGTCTGCTGTCTGCCAAGCACCCTGCTGGTCCGCCTGTTAGCCGGGCCCCTGCCGCGGCCTGACCTGCTGCTGGGGGCTACCACCTCCCTGGCGACGGGCCTGGACCTGGTGCAGCGCCTCAGGCCTGATCTGCTGCTGGTGGGCGAACACCTGGACCAGGGCAGCGGTCTTGAGCTGATTCAGGGCGCTAGACAACAGCAGCCTCACCTGGCCATCGTGCTGGTGGTGGCTCACCCGCCCAAGCCTGCCGCCCTGCGGGCCCTCCGGCAGAAAGGAGTGGGTGGGGTGCTGCACGAGGCCATACTGCAGAGCCAGGCCTGGAGGACCAAGGTGGGGGCCCCGCCAGCCCCCCTGACAGCACGGGAAAGGGAGGTCCTGCGCTGGGCGGCCGCCGGAGAACACAACAACGAAATCGCCGTCCGCTTGCAGCTGGCTCCTGAAACGGTCAAGAGCCACCTCAGCAATCTGATCCGCAAACTCGGGGCCCGGGACAGGGCCCATGCCTGTGTCCTTGCCCTGGGTTGGGGGCTGATGCCATGGCCAGAGGAAGCCGCCCGGCAAGCCTGGGAGGGCCCCTCTGGCCCAGGTGGGGATTCCATGGCACAGTGCGGTCCACTTCCCTTCCATTCCGGCCGCCATGGCCAAGCGGCACTGGCTGGATCCTCTGGCACGGCGGCTCTTCAACGCCGCAGACCGAATCGGGACCCCGATCCCCACCCCCACCGGTCCCTCCGGGCGGGCTCCCCAGGCCAGGGGATCGGATGAGACCCAGGGGCGACCTCGGCAGTTCTTCGGCTTGGGAGAGGGACTGGGCCAACGGCTGGGCGATGCCCTGGCGCCCCGCCGGGCCGCAACCCAGGACTGGCAATTGGATGTCAACCGGGCCAGTGCCGCCGAGTGGCAGCGGCTGCCGGGCTGCACGGCCCCCCAGGCGGATTTGCTGCTGCGGCTTCAGCGCGGCGGGGTGCAACTCAGCGGAGTGGAGGATCTCCAGCGGCTGCTGAACCTGGACCCGCTCACCCTGGAGCAGTGGCGGCCCCTATTGGTCTTCCGTTGGTATGACGCACCGGCAACGATCCAGAACCCGGTGCTGGTGCCGCTCAATCAGGCCGGCGGCCAGGTGCTGCAGGAGCAGCTAGGCCTCTCCCCCGACCGTTGTCGCCGGCTGTTGCGGGAGCGGGGCCGAAGCCCCTTCCTCGACCTGGCCGACCTGCAGCTTCGCCTTCAGTTTCCGCCCCAGGTGATCGAGGCGATGATCGGCAAAGTCGAGTTCACACCGGCGGAGCCGGGGCCCCGCCTTCCCGATCCCCAGGCCTCCATCGCCAGCGGCGGCCCTGCCGCTGCCAGCCCGGTCGAGGGGCCCGGTGGCCGGCGCCCCAATCCAAAACGGCCTGGCGGGGAGCGGCAGACTGAAGGGCGCCAGGAGGGGCGCCGCGGACCGAAGCTGCCCCTCACCAAAGGCTGATCGCTGCCGCGATGGCGATGCCGACTCCCCGCCAACCCAGTTTCTTTGAGAACAATGCCCTGGGAATCGGTACCGATCCCCCCGGGCCCGCCTCCGCAGGCACCAGCCCCCCCACCACCCTGGACCTACGGCGGGACCAACTGCTGGCCTGGCAGCAGCGGGTGCAGGCCCACCAGGCGCCCCTGTTCGCCCGACTACCAGGAGAGGACCCGAACCAGCCCGCCTTCGGGGCCGGTACCCCGGCATCAGACCATCAAGGCAGCCTCTTCAACAGCCCATCGCCAGGGTCACCCACCGCCCTGGCGGAGCTCTGCAACCCCCTCGGGCTAACGCCCCTGGCCCTCGATTTCTGGCGGTGGCCCCAGCAGCCCCATCGGGGAGCCAGCCTGTACTTCGTGTGTGATCGCCCCGATCCCCTGGCCTGGCCCCTGTTGTTGTATGTGGGGGAAACGGGGCGAGCCGATCGCCGCTGGAAAGGGGAGCACGACTGCAAGGGCTATCTGGCGGCCTACGCAGAGGCCCTGGGGCGAGCGGATCTGAGCCCCATGCTGAGCATCCGTTTCTGGTGCGATGTGCCGACCCAGCCGCAATCTCGCCGCCAGTTGGAGCAGCTGCTGATCCGCCGTTGGTCCCCCCCTTTTAACAAAGAAAATCGCGACCGTTGGGCGACCCCCTTCACCGCCGATCCGGACTGAGGCAAGGTCTCCGAACGGGTTCCGCGGGTGGCCCTGGCTACGATCGATCCCAAAGTCTTGGGGCCATGGACATCCGCTGCATCAGCGTCGACAACGGTGCTGGCGACAACGACCTGGGGCAATGGGATGGGGGGGGGCTGGTGGTTGGCCTCTTCAGCGAAGGCGACCACCCCCTACGGCGCCAGCTGGGCGCCCTGCTGGGGGATGACCTGGACGCGCTGCTGGAGCGACGGCGCTTTCGAGGCAAACCCGGCGAATGCTTGGCGCTCGATCGCATCGGGGCCAGCCCGGCCAGTGTGGTGCTGGTGGGGCTTGGCAATCCGGACCACTTTGATGGGGCCGCCCTGCGCGCCGCCGCCGCCGCGGGCGTCAGGACCGCCAACCGGGCAGGCGCCCGCCGCATCGGTCTGGCCATGCCAGTAGAGGGTCTGGAGGCTCGGGCCGCAGCGAGCGCCATGGCCGAAGCGGCTCGGCTTGGCCTGTATCACGACCAGCGCTTCCGCAGCGAGGCCGAACAGGACTCCCAGCCCGAGGAGCTGGCCCTGCTGGGATTGGCCACCACGGCCGCCGAAGGTTTGGCTGAAGTGGAACCCATCTGCGCGGGCGTGGAACTGGCCCGCCAGTTGGTCGCTTCGCCCCCCAACGTGGCCACCCCGGCGGGCCTGGCCGAGATCGCCGCCGAATTGGCCCGGGACTTCGACTTGGAACTCCGGTTACTGGAGCGGGCCGATTGCGAAGCTCTGGGCATGGGGGCTTACCTCGGGGTGGCCCAGGGCTCCGATCTGCCCCCCAAATTCATCCACCTCATCTATCGGCCAGCCAGCGGGTCCTGCCGGCGCGTGGCCCTGGTGGGCAAGGGCCTCACCTTTGATTCCGGTGGTTACAACCTCAAGGTGGCTGGATCCCAGATCGAAATGATGAAATACGACATGGGTGGCAGTGCCGCGGTGCTGGGGGCGATGCGGGCCATCGGCCAGTTACGTCCCGCCGGCATCGAAGTGCATGCCATCGTCGCTAGCTGCGAAAACATGATCAGCGGTAACGCCATCCGCCCTGGGGATGTACTAACCGCCTCCAACGGCAAGACGATCGAAGTCAACAACACCGATGCCGAAGGCCGCCTGACCCTGGCCGATGCCCTCGTTTATGCCTGCAAACTCGAGCCGGACGCCATTGTTGACCTGGCCACCTTGACCGGAGCCTGCGTGATTGCCCTGGGCGAGGAGATCGCCGGGCTGTGGTCCTGCAGCGACGCCCTGGCCGCCGGCCTCGAAAGCGCCGCCAAGGCCGGCGGCGAAGCCCTTTGGCGCATGCCGCTGCGGGACTCCTACAAAGTTGGTCTCAAGAGCCACCTGGCCGATCTCAAAAACACCGGCCCACGGCCGGGTGGTTCGATCACCGCCGCCCTGTTCCTGCGGGATTTCGTCACGGCCGACCTGCCTTGGGCCCATTTGGATATCGCCGGCACCGTCTGGAGTGACAAGGGTCGAAGCGATAGTCCCCCCGGGGCCACCGGTTTCGGCGTCCGCACCCTGGTGGGCTGGATCCAGGCGGGCGCTCCGGCCTAAGGGGTCCTCAGGCGGCCAACGGCGTGCCCTTGCCCCCAGCCAATAGGGCCCCGGTACCCCCTGGGGTGGCGGGGGCCTTGACGGCCGCTTCAGGGGACTCGAGCCGATGGATCTGCCAATGGGCCTGGGGGCTGCAACCGGCCAGCAGCTGGTCAAGATCTGCAGCGGCCAAAGGGGGCGATGCGTAGGGCCCGATGTGGCGGGTGTGCAGACCATCCCGGACGGTCAGCAGATACATGGTTGCAGCAGGTGTGAGTTGTCAGATTATCGGCAGCGATCTTGTCTGCCCAGCCGCCTACAAAATCTTGTTGCGGCGATCACGGCTGGGGACCTCAGGCCCCGGCAGGGGTGAGGGCGGCCGGCTCTCCCAAGAGTTTGGCCGTGGGGGCTTGAGTTGAGGCTGCGGGGGCTGGAGCGGCGGCGGCGGCGGCCCCCAGCCAGCGATCCCCCATCCTTGCCCGTGGACCCCAGACCGTGTCCAAGCGGCGGTCCCGGCCACAGGACCAGCGGTAGTAGCGATATTGCAAGCCATTGCGCCGCGCATAGTTCTGGTGATAGGTCTCGGCGGGCCAGAAGCGCGCCAGGGGGCGCACGGACACCTTGAGGTCCGATGCCGGTCGCCCCAGCTCCCGGGCGGCCGCCACCAGCGAATTGCGCGCCTCCACCGCCTGGGTGGCGCTGGTCGTGAAGATCACCGGGCGATACGAATCGCCATGGTCACAAAATTGCCCGGAACCGTCGAAGGGATCGATATTGCGCCAGTAGGTGCGCAGCAGGGCCTCATAACGAAGCTTGGTGTTGTCGAAGCGCACCCGCACACTCTCCTGGTGGCCGCTACCGCCCGCGGAAACCTGCCGGTACGTGGGGTTGGCCAACTTGCCGCCGCTGTAGCCACTTTCGACATCGATTACGCCGGGCAGGCCCTCAAGGTCATGCTCCAGACACCAGAAACAGCCGCCGGCGAGCACGGCTTCCTCGGTGGCAGCCCAGGCGGGGCCTGCGGGAAGCAGCACCAGAAGGGCACTGAGCAGCAGAACGATCAGGCGCATGGAGAACGTTGGAGGACCTGATCCAGAATGGCGGATGCCGCCCGCTGGGTGACACCCGGTTCGCCGAGGCATTGCCTCAGCCGGTGATAACCATCCAGCTGCTTCTGGCTCTCAGCATTGCCTGGCACCAGCAGAGGCTCTACGGCCTGGGCGATGGCTTCGGGGGTCAATCCATCCTGGAGAAGTTCGGGCACGAGCCGTTCATTGAGCACCAAATTGACGGGCGAAATATGGGGAACATTGAAGTGCAACAGATGGCGGGCCACAAAGGCCGTGGGCCGACTGACCCTGTAACCGGTCACCTGGGGCACGGCCCGCAGGGCCAGCTCCAGGTTGGCGGTCCCTGATTTGGTCAGGGCCACATCGGCCGCAGCACAGAGCTGGGGCTTGAGCCGATCGGCCTCATCGCTGGCAATGATGCGGCAGCGAACCCCCGCCTCGGCCATGACGGCCTCGATCGGCTTTTCAAAGCCCCGCTGGCCGGATGAAACCAGCACCACCAGATCGGGATGGGCCGCCTGCAACAGGGCGAGGCCCTGGGCCATGGGGGGCAGAAGGTAGCGCAGCTCCTGGCGGCGGGAGGCCGGCAACAGCAATAACACAGGCACATCGGGGCCCAAGCCCAACTGCTGGCGAGCCTCCTGGCGCGAGGGCCGCTCCCCCAGGGTGTCGATGAGGGGATGGCCAACCCAGGTGACAGGGGCTCCACGGGCGCCATAAAAGCGGGCCTCTTCCGGAAAGATGGCCAGGATCTGATCCGTAAAACCAATCAATTGGGTGGTACCGCCCTCACCCAGGCGGAAGGCCCATTCCTGGGGGGCAATGTAATAAGAGATCGGAATATGGGGATGGCGCCGCTTCACCTGACGGCCCAGGCTGACATTGGAGCCCATGTAGTCGATCAGCACCACTCCATCCGGGGGGGTATCGACGAGCCAGCGGCGCAGGGTGCGCTGCAGCTTCAAGGTGGGCAGCACAAAGGGCAGCACCTCCCAGAGACCGATGGCGCCCATGGTGGCTGTATCGGCAATCAGCTCGGCGCCGGCTTCCTGCATGCGGCGCCCCCCCAGGGCCACCACTTCGAGGGGAATCTGGCGAAGGCGCGCCTCCTGGTGAAGCGCTTTGATCAGCAGCGATCCCTGCAGATCACCGGATACCTCGCCGGTGCTCACAAGCAGGCGCACCATCAGCGCTGGGCCGGCAAAGGACCACGGCGTCCCGGCCCTGTCGAAGCCTCCATAAAACAGCACAATTCATCGGCCAAGGGCAGAAGGGATTGCTCCCGAGCCTGCTGCAGGGCCTCCACCAGCAACAAATCACTGCGATAGATAAGGGCCCAGATGTCCTGCAACTGACGTAACTGGGCTCCGCCATCACGGTCAGCCATGCCACTGCGCCGCAAACCGATTTTATTAAGCCCCCGCACCCGGCCCGGATGGCCCTCAACCATCATGAAGGGAGGCACATCGCGGTCGATGCGGCTCATGCCTCCAACCATCGCCAGACTGCCGATATGGACAAACTGATGGATACCCAGAACACCCCCAATTACAGCACGGTCGCCGATCACCACATGGCCTGCAACCGCCACACCATTGGCAATAACAATACGATCACCAAGGCAGCAATTGTGGCCTAGATGGCTATAGGCCATTAATAAATTGCCATTGCCCACCACGGTGCTTTCGCCCTCGTGGGTGGCGCGATTGATGGTGACGCATTCCCGAAAGGTGTTGCCGTCACCAATCACCACTTCGGTCGGGGCACCTCCATACTTGAGATCTTGGGGCTCCATGCCAATGCAGGCCCCCGGAAACACCCGGTTCTGCTTACCCAGTCGAACGCGACCATCGATGACCACGTGGGGACCGATCTGGGAATCGTCGCCAATCTCCACCTCCGGTCCGATCACGGCATAGGGCCCAATCGAGACGCGCTCCCCCAGGCGAGCCTTGACATCCACCACGGCGGTCGGATGCACCAAAGGGGCCATGGCAGTGCTGGACATCAGCTCAGTCCACCAAAGAAAACAACAGGTCCCCGGAGCAGACCAGTTCGCCTTCGACCGAAGCTTGGGCATGCACCTTGCCGAAGCGCTTGCGCTTGAAACTGAGCAGATCACAAGTAATGCGCAGCTGGTCACCAGGCACCACGGGTTTGCGGAAACGCACCCCGTCGATGCCGGCGAACACAAACAAGCCTTTGGGAATATCGGGCATTTGGGTGACGATGAGTCCACCCACCTGGGCCATGGCCTCCACAATCAACACGCCGGGCATCAGGGGCCGACCAGGGAAATGGCCCTGGAACTGGGGTTCGTTAAGGGTCACGTTCTTGAGGGCCACGGCCCGCTTGCCGGGCACATGCTCAATCACCCGATCCACCAAGGCGAAGGGGTAGCGGTGCGGCAACAGCCCCAGGATCTGTTCGCTGGTGAGAACAACCGGTTGCCGACCGGGGGTTGGCTCTGCCGCTGGGCGCACCGGGGCCACAACGGTGGTGACTTCGGCACCGCTGGAGCTGCTCAATTCAGCGCCACTGCCCGCGTGCTGGTGAGCGGCGGTCGCAGCAGAGGAGGCCGGCGATAGGGCGGAGGTGGTGCTCAAGGACGGGCGGGCGAAGGGAGTGGGCCGGTCGTAACGCTTGTAGGGGAAAGGGTACGGGGCAGAGGGGCGGAAGCCATCCCACCAGGGGGGAAACCAGCGACCTGAAGGGTGGCGATGGCGGCGGCGAGGGCCGTATGCAACCCATGGGATCCGCGGTAGGCGAACACATGGGCCTGGGGTAGACCGACTAGGGCCAGATCTCCCAGCAGATCCAGCAGCTTATGGCGCACCGGTTCGTCAGCGAAACGCAGGGGGGGATTGAGCCAATGGTCACCATCACACACCAGGGCATTGTCCAGGGCACCGCCCTTGATCAGGCCCGCGGCCAACAACTGATCGACCTGCTCACGAAAACCGAAGGTGCGGGCCGGGGCGATCGCTTCGACAAAGAGGCTTGGGGTGAGTTCGAGGCTGAAGAATTGGCGCCCGATGGCCGGCTGGGGGTAGTCCACGGCGGCGGACACCTGCAGGGTCTTGGCGGGTTGGGCCAGGACAAAACCAGAACCCTGATGGAGCAACAAGGGATCCTCCGGCAGATCGGGAACCTGGCGAACGCCGCAGTGACGCAGGCCTGACTCACCGATGGCCTCCACCCAGGGCAGGGCGGACCCATCCAACAGGGGGACCTCCTCCCCCTCCACCCAAAGCTCTGCTTGGCTCACACCACAACCGGCCAGGGCCGCCAACAGGTGCTCCACGGTGGCCAGGCGACGCTGACCCAGGAGCAGGGCTGTGCACAGCCTGGTGTCGGAGACACATTCGGGCCCGAGCCTGTGCAGGGGCAAGGCAGGATCGTCTAACCAACCCAGCCAGTATCCGGATCGTTCGCTCGGGCGGAGCTGCACGCGACTGGTTTGTCCACTATGCAAACCGACGCCGGAACGTTCGCTAGCACCGGCGAGGGTCCAGGCTTGGTTGTAATCGGAAGGCCAGTTAGTCACTAGAACTTCCAGCCGACGCCGAGATTAAAGCGCCAGAGACCGGTGAAATCCTGGCTGGCCACCTCTAG
Organism: Synechococcus sp. UW140; assembly: GCA_945877115.1. GTDB lineage: Bacteria > Cyanobacteriota > Cyanobacteriia > PCC-6307 > Cyanobiaceae > Cyanobium. The sequence goes on from CAMCQR010000051.1 coordinate 10,384, forward strand.
GCGCAGGGGCCCCACAGGCGTGGTGATGATCACACCGGTTCCCACCGAGAACCCTTGGCCAGGCTTGCCAAGCAAGGAGCCCGGTTTGCCGGGCACATTGTCTTGGGTGCCGAAGGCACTGCCGCCATCGATGAACAATTCACCACTGACAATCTTGAGGAGGGGGAAGCGATATTCAATCGTGGCTTCACCGAAGCTGCGACCGACGCCAAGATCACAATCGTAGTAACCCCGCACTGAATTACCACCACCCATGCAAAAAGCCTCATAGGGAGGCAAGGAGCCGATGTTGGTGCCAGCGGTGGCTTGGAAAGCGAGGGCCTGTTTGCAATCTTCCGATTCACCGGGCTTGGCGCGACATCCTTTATAGAACTTGAGCCATTTCACAGGAATGTAGTGGGTGAAGCCCGCCCGTAGTCTGTTGAAGCTGGGAGAATCTTGACCGACGGAAATGAATTGTTCGGTGCCAAAATTAAAGAAGTTGCCTTGGGTGGGATTACGGGGATCATTGAGGGTATTCATAGTTGTCGCCAAGCGCACACCAACCAACTGATTGTGATCAGCGCAGTTATAACTGACACAGATCACCGAATTAATCGGAACTTGGCCGCCGTTGTTGTTGAAATTATTAGCAACAACACCATAGGGCTGGATCGAGCCCGAATAGTTCATAGGAGTCACCTGTTGGGCGCTTAGCCCAACCACGACGCTCCAAGGAGCTCGCTTGAAGGGATCACCACCATTGAGGGGTCGCACGAACTGAAGATTGCCGCCGACACGTTGAATGACGACGGAATTACCATTGTAATCAAACCAACTGCTATCCGAATCCTTGGATTCGGCTGATTGAACCGTATCAATCGTTTTGCCCAAAGGATTATTGTTGGAATTAATGTTATAAGCTACCGAAGTACCTGGAGCTTCGTAAAAATCCGAGGCGGTATAGATATTGCCGTCATCGCGACTTTGAAAAATCTGGGGGACATCACGACTGATAAAGGCCTTGACCCGGAATGCTGTACGGAAGGGATCCCCTTTGATCCAGGGATCTGTGAAGGTGATATCGGCCAATCCTCCAAACTGACCATAGGTAAAGCTGGTGGCAACATCCCAAGCTCGACCCCGCAAATTACTATCCTGAATCTGAACTTGCCCGAACACCCCCTGGCTCTGGCTATAACCCAGACCGCCGGAGAGGGAACCGGTTGACTGTTCGACCACCCCGATCTGCACCGTGACCCGGCCCGGATCATTGGGCAGGGGCTTAAGGGTGACCTTGACGTCGCTAAACAGGCCCGTTCCGTAAAGACGTTTGAGGTCCTCCTCAAGGCGTTTGCGGTTGAAGAGCTGCCCGGATTTCAGGGATATTTCGCGAGTGATGACCCAGGACTTGGTTTTGCCCTTGATCGGTTCGCCCTTGTCGTTGGTGCTGGAGCCCTCCTTGTTGAGGAACTGCACCTCAACGCCTTCGACCAGGCCTTGGCGCACCGCCAATACGATTTCTCCTTCAGGACTCACCCGGGTGGGCCCGGTGACCCGGGCGAGGGAGTAGCCCTGATCGGCATACCATTTCTGTAAATCCTGCAAGCGGTTCTGCAGAGTCTTGAGATTGATGGTCCGGTCGTAATCGGGGGCGAAGGTGTCCTTGACCAAAGTGGCGGGCAACTTCACATCCGGCGGATCCAGGCTCACCTTGCGCAGCACAGGATTCGGCACCACCTTGATCACCAGTTTCACGCCCACGGAAGTGTCGGTGGGCTGCATGCGCACATCGGAGAACCAGCCGGTGGCATAGATCGCCGCCAGATCTTTGCGCAGTTCGCTGCGGGTGACCTCGGTGCCACCCGAAACAGTCAGGGATTCATAGATCGACCGCTCCAGTCGCTGGCGTTCGGGGTGGCGCGCCAAGCCCTCAATGACCACCTGGCTGAGCAACACCCGGGGTTCATTGGTGGCTGCAGGTGCTGTGGTGGCCGGCACTTGATAGGGATTGGCACCTTCACCACCGGCGGGGGTGCCGCCCAGGCCGGCGCCTGGGATCAGGGGCGCGCTGGGAACAATCGGGGCTCTGGGATTGCCGGTGGCCCCGTAGGGGGTCGTGGTGGTGGGAGTGGCTCCAGCCGCCGGGGCGGCGGTTTTGGCTGGGGAAGCAGGGGCCGGCTCCTGGACCGCAGGAGAGACCTTGGCCGGGACCGCCTTGGTAGGAGACCCTGGGGTGGAAGTCACCGGGACAGGAACCCCCTTGGCGGGAACCACCGTTGCCGGGGCCCCCTTGGCCGGCAGCACCGGGGCGCCAGGGGATTCAAGGGAAGCGGGCGTCGCCGGGGCTGGAACCGCCGTCCCAGGGACAGCCTTGAACGGCATCACCGGGGCCCCGGGTGTCTTCAAGGGGGCTGGTATCGCCTGGGCCACTGGGGTCAGGCTGGGCAGGGGAGGCAGGGGTTTGAGCGGCAGGGAGGGGATGGGGAGCGGCCCATTCCCATCGACCGCCGCGGCCGAATTCGACCCCACGGCAGCTGCGGCGGGGCCAGAAACCCCAAGGACCAACCCCGCCAGCGCAGCGATTCGCCAGGAGGCTTCCGGAAGCATGGGCATCCTGCGAGGGCGATCGCCGGGCATAAAAATGGGGAGCGGAGCGGCCGGGCCGCGAGTCCGGCTGACCTTACCGATAAACCTGGGGTTCCGGACAGACCCCTTCAACCCTTTTGAGGACCTCCCCGTAGGCTTCGACCACCCCGCCGAGGTCTTGGCGGAAACGATCCTTGTCCAGAATGCGGTCATTGACGTCTCCCACGCGCCGATCCCAAAGGCGGCAGGTGTCTGGGCTGATCTCATCGGCGACCACCAGACGGTTGTCGCTGGTGAACCCCAGTTCGATCTTGAAATCGACCAATTCCAGATCCACCGATCCAAACAGGGCCCTCAACTCCCGGTTGACCTGCATGGCCAGAGCTTCCAGTTGCTGACGCTGGCCGGGGCCCAGCAGATTCAGGCGTTCGAGCCGGGCCTCGGTCAACAGAGGATCCCCCAGGCCATCATCCTTGTAGTACAAGTCCAGCAGGGGCGGTTCGAGGGGGGTGGCCGGCGCAATCGGCATCTGCCGGCAAAGGGATCCGGCGGCGATGTTGCGCACCACCACTTCGATCGGGATGATCCTGACGGAACGCACCACCATCCAATGGTCGTTCTGCACCCCCAGGTAATGGGTTGGCACCCCCCGATCTTTCAGATATTCGAACACCAAGGCCGAAATTCGGCAGTTCATCAATCCCTTACCCGCCAGGCTGGCGCGCTTCTCGGCGTTGAACGCGGTGGCGTCGTCCTTGAAATCCACCGCTAGGAGATCAGGATGGTCTGTGGCATGGACCCGCTTGGCCTTGCCTTCGTGTAGGAGAGGTCCGGGAATCACGGCAGTCATGGCATCAGGGGGTGGCAGCTGGCGAACCCTGCCGTGAAGTTGGCAGAAGCGCCGGTGGGCCCTCTTGGGGATCAAGGGGGGGATCGGGTGCACGCAGCTGGCGCTCCAGCTCCTTAACGCGGGGATCGGACGGATTCCAGCGTCGCAACCGCCACTCACCGTAGGCGTCATCCAGCCGCGGACTGAGTCGCAGCAGCCGTTCCCGGCCCCGGCCTCCGGGGAGGGCGGCCTGGGCCTGCAGCAGGTCAATCACCAACCCCCAGGCCCCCGCCGCCGCTGCCTCGTTCAGCGCCGTCTCCAGCAGCTCCTCGAGCTGCTCGGGCGGGAGGGCCTTCAGCAGGGCCACCGCCTGTTGCACCCGTTCGGCCCGGGGGCGACCCGGGGTCGCCGCGGCTAAAAGCATCGCCGCCGCGGTCTGGTGAAATCCCCGGGACTCAAGATGGCCCGCCAGCACATCTAGGGCCAGCCGGGTGACCACCGTGCCATCCGGTCGGCGCTGCAACGGCAGGGCCAGGGCGGCGAGGCTGGCGGGTTGGTTGGCGGTGAGGCGCTCCAGGGCGAGGGCGGCGCGGCGATGGTCCAGGGCGCTGTTGGCGGCCCGCCACTGCATCAACAACCATTGCACCCGACCCGGGCCGGGTCCCGGTCCATAACGGTCCAGGACCGTCAGGGCCGCCTGGGGGGCCCGGCAGCGGATCAGCACATCGGCATTGGCCAGCACCACATCGAGGGACTGGGGCCAGGGCACGACCTCCAGCAACCGCTGCTGCAACTGGCGCAACCGGGGGCGATCCTCCAGGGCCATCACCTCGGCACAAGCAGCGTCAAGCTCCTCAAGGGTGCCTGTCCGCAACAGGGCGGCGAAGGCGGCCGGTTCGATCGGTGCCGGGGTCGCAGGAACAGGTGCAGAAAGAATGGCGGCCGGCATGCTGGTCGTCCCAGCGGCGTGCCGTGGGGCCAATCCAGGGGAGGGCCCCACGGTCGTGGCAAGGGGCTGGGCCCAGACGGGTCGGGCCGCCAGCAGGGGAATCGCCACCCCAACCAGCAGCACCTGGATGGCGGCGGGTACGCACTTGGCCACGGTGGGGGCCTCGGTCAAGGAAAATGACAGGGTGATTGCGGCGTACGGCGCCGGTACCAACCTATCGGGCCCCCCGCAGCCCTCCCTGCCCTTCCATGCTGCCTTCGGTTGCGTCTGATTCCGAATTCCCGATTCGCGGTCCCCGGCGGATTCTGGTGGTGGGTGGCGGCGGCCGCGAAAATGCCCTGGGCTGGGCCCTGGCCCGCTGTCCCGGGGTCGAGCGGGTGTGGGTGGCTCCGGGCAATGGCGGCACGGCCAGCGTCGAGGGCTGCCAGCCGCTGGCGATTGCCGAAAGCGATGGCGAGGCCCTCCAGGAGGCCGCCCACCACCACCAGGTCGACCTGGTGGTGGTGGGCCCTGAGGGCCCCTTGGCGGCCGGCCTGGCCGACCGTTTGCGCCAGGCCGGCCTAGTGGTTTTCGGACCCGGGGCCGACGGCGCTTTATTGGAGGCCAGCAAGGCCTGGGCCAAGCAACTGATGGCCGAAGCCGGCGTCGCCACCGCCGGCTACTGGAGCTGCAGCCAGCGCGAGCAAGCCCTGGCGGTGCTGGAGTCCCAGGGCACCCCCCTGGTGGTCAAGGCCGATGGTCTCGCTGCCGGCAAGGGGGTGACCGTGGCAGACAGCCTGGAGGACACCCGATCGGCCATCGAAGAGATTTTCGGGGGTCGTTTCGGCGCCGCGGGGGCCTCCCTGGTGCTCGAAGAACGGCTTGAGGGGCCGGAGGTCTCGGTCTTCGCCCTCACCGATGGCCAGCGGCTGGTGCTGCTGCCACCGGCCCAAGACCACAAGCGCATCGGTGAGGGGGATACGGGCCCCAACACAGGTGGCATGGGGGCCTACGCCCCAGCCCCGCTGCTGGACGCGGTGGGGCTGGAGGCGACCCGCCAGCAGGTGCTGGAACCGATTTTGAAGGCCCTCCAGGCCCGGGGCATCGACTACAGAGGGGTGATCTACGCCGGATTGATGCTCACCGCCAAGGGGACCAAGGTGATCGAATTCAACTGCCGTTTCGGCGATCCCGAATGTGAAACCCTGATGCCCCTGCTGGGTCCCGAACTGGCGGCGGTACTGCTGGCCTGTGCCCGCGGCCGCCTCGACTCGGCTCCGGCCCTCACAATCCACCCCGGATGCAGCGTCTGTGTCATCGCCTCAGCTGCGGGCTACCCCGGTTCCGTGCGTTCCGGTGACCCGATCCGCAGCCGCCTGGAACCGGCCGCCGACCTGCAGCTGTTCCATGCCGGCAGCCGCCTGGATAGCAACGGCGAGCTGGTCACCGCCGGCGGGCGGGTGCTGGCGGTGGTGGCCCAGGCGCCTGACTTCGATGGGGCCTTTGAGCGCGCCTACGGGGGGCTGGCCCAGGTGCACTTTGAGGGCCTCACCTACCGGCGCGACATCGGCCACCAGGTGCGTCGACCCCCTGGCGGTGCGCCCCGATGACAACGGCCGCCGGACCCGCTGCTGCCCCCAGCCCCACCCCGGCCTGGCTCACCTGGTTGGGGCGATGGTGGGCCGAATTCAGCCTCCAGACGAAATTGCTGGCGGTAGGCACCCTGGTGGTCAGCCTGCTGATGACGGGCATCACCTTCTTTGCGCTCAACAGCATTCAGCGCGATGCCCGGCTCAGCGATACCCGCTACGCCCGCGACCTGGGACTGCTGCTCTCGGCCAACGTCACGCCGCTGGTGGTCCGAGGCGATGACCGTCAGCTGGCGGTGGTGGCCGAGCAGTTCTGGAGCACCAGCCGCAGCCTGCGGTACATCTTCTTTGCCGATGCCGACGGACTCCTCTACCTCGGCATCCCCATGGGTTCGGGGGGGGCCGGCAGCCCCGGCGATCAACTGCTCAGCCGTCGCCTCGAACTTCCAGCCGACCTGCAAAAGCGACCCGACAATCCCCTGATCCGCCAGCACCTGACCCCCGATGGCCAGGTGACCGACGTGTTCGTGCCGATCGTCAGCGACGACCACTACTTTGGCGTTGTCGCCCTGGGCATCAACCCCAACGAAACCCTGCTGGCCAGTGCCGCCCTGACCCGCGAGGTGACCGTGGCGGTGTTCATTTCGATCTGGGTGCTGGTGATGCTGGGCTCGGTGATCAATGCCCTGACCATCACCCAGCCGGTCAAGGAGCTGTTGCGGGGGGTGCGCTCGATCGCCGGGGGCAACTTCAACACCCG
>CAMCQR010000052.1 GCA_945877115.1 Synechococcus sp. UW140
TAACCCATTGCCATCAAACCGTGACTACCAAGCCCACCTGCAGCGACTGTAGTTGCGCTTTCACTGTTGGCCCAAGGCAATGAAAGAGCCAAACCAATACATGAAGCGATCAACAATATCAGCCAAGGAGGTATTTGATAAGAAATACCAGGCTTGGCAGGCATACCCTTAAGAATTAAGCCAAAGAAAGCAAAAAAAGGATAATATTTCAATGCAATAACGAAAATCATCAGCGGAACAAGCCAGGAAAGTGCGTGGAGCGAGAATAGCAAAGTACAAAGATATAAAAGCAAAAATATGACAATATCAAGATTCATCCTCTCAAGCCCTAACTGAATAGGGAAGCTGATAAGGAATAAACTACCTACAAGTATTAACAGCCACCCAGGACGCACCGAAGAATGCATCTGGGACAAAATAACTCCAACAAAGCTTAAGAAAAGAGTCACGGAAATGAGAGGTGTATGATCACCTTTCATTCTCAAAAAACTGGCTGCCCAAAGGGACATGGGCGGATAGCCAATCCCAACCCTGCCAAAGGAATCGCAGCCAACTGACTTACCTGTATATATATCATTAATATCAATATTGCAACCACTCGTTGCCGTTATCCAGCGCAAGTCAGCAAAAGAAGGCATACGCAATTGCGTAATCATTCCGAATGTATTATTCGACAGATGGGCGGGAAATACGTAAGTCAATATCGAATAAGAAAGATAAGCTAGCACACATCCCAGCAATAAATAACTAAATATACTCATAAATCTATCAAACAATTTAGACTGGACTTGACCTTTGTTCATTGTCATAATAATTTCAAACAGGGTCGATTAGCATCTTAAACTTTCTCAAATTAATTATTTTACTAAAGGCGTCGCCGCAAGCTCTTGTTCCAACTTGATGAGTTCTTCGTCGGTAATCTTGGTTTGCATCGGACAATGCTTTGGACCACACATGGAGCAGAACTCAGCTTGTTTGTAGATATCTGCCGGCAGGGTTTCGTCGTGGTATTCCTTGGCGCGTTCCGGGTCAAGGGATAGGTCAAACTGACGATTCCAATCGAAAGCATAGCGAGCACGACTCAGCTCATCATCCCGGTCGCGGGATCCGGGACGATGGCGGGCAATATCGGCAGCATGGGCAGCGATTTTATAAGCAATCAACCCATTGCGGACATCCTCTGGGTTAGGTAGTCCGAGATGCTCTTTAGGCGTGACATAACAAAGCATGGCCGTGCCATACCAGCCAGCCATGGCGGCCCCAATCGCGCTGGTGATGTGGTCATAACCAGGGGCAATATCGGTCACCAAGGGACCGAGAACATAGAAGGGAGCCTCTGAGCACTCCTCCATCTGTTTTTTGACATTGAACTCGATCTGATCCATGGGTACATGGCCAGGTCCCTCCACCATCACCTGGATGTCGTGCTTCCAAGCCCGACGGGTCAACTCGCCAAGGGTCTTGAGTTCGGCCAACTGGGCGTCATCGGAAGCGTCATGGAGACAGCCCGGTCTGAGTGAATCGCCGAGGGAAAAAGAACAATCGTATCGCTTGAAGATTTCGCAGATATCATCGAAACGCGTGTAAAGCGGATTTTGCTTGTGGTGGTGGAGCATCCACTGGGCCAAAATGCCGCCGCCACGACTTACAATCCCGGTAAGTCGGCCCTTAACCTTGGGCAAATGCTCAATCAATAAACCAGCATGAATGGTTTGATAATCAACACCTTGCTGGCAATGTTTTTCAATGATGTGGAGAAAATCATCCTCACTCAACCTTTCAATTGAGCCATGGACACTCTCAAGCGCTTGATAGACAGGGACCGTGCCGATCGGCACCGGTGAAGCTCCAATAATTGCCGTGCGCACTTCGTCAAGATTGACCCCACCTGTCGATAGGTCCATCACCGTATCGGCACCATACTTGACCGCCAACTCAAGCTTCTTAAGCTCTTCGGAAATATCGCTGGCGTTCGGGGAAGCCCCGATATTGGCATTCACCTTGCAGCGGCTGGCGATGCCAATCGCCATAGGCTCCAGATTGGGATGCTCAATATTGGCGGGTATAATCATGCGTCCCCGTGCTACTTCCTCAAGCACCAGGGAAGGGGGCAGATTCTCCCGTTGGGCCACGTGGGCCATCTCTTCGGTGATCACCCCCTGGCGGGCGTAATGCAGCTGGGTGACGTTTGCTCCAGCGTTACCGGCGGCTCGACGCTTCTCAATCCAGGCGCTGCGCATGATGTCCAAGGCGAGGGAAGCTCCTGGGAAGAGGAGCGTAGGGGGCCTGGCATGAGTTCTCCGCACTTCCCTGCGCCGGCATGACCCGGATCAGGTTCGGAGGGTGTGATCTCAGCCCTAGCCGCAGATCCTGAAACAGGTTCTGGCTATAGGCACCCCTAGTGTCCTCACAAGTTAGCAAGGTTGAAGCCGCTGTTGTCCTGGGACGAGATCGGATCTCGATCCGGTTTGGGCACCAGCCCCTTGGGTTCATTAAACCTTGCCAGGGTCTGCGGCTCCCTGTTGGCCATGGAGCCCATTCAACGCCGCAGCCACCACTAGGTGATCAGGGTCCTTGGCCAGCGAACGTAATCTCTCTCGTGCCAGGTTGCCCACGGCAGGATCGCTGAGCGGACCCGGAGGTGGCACCAATAGCCGGCCCAAAACCTCCGCACCGCCCACCCGCACCGTGCCATCCCTGTCAGTAAGGGCCAGCTCGGCCAGATCCAGCAACCAGGCCGGCTGCATGGCCGGGTCTTCGGCCAGGGCAGCCAAGATGCTGCACCGCACCAACCAATGGTCATCTTCGGCAAAGGTCCGACGCAGTAAGGGCCAGGCATCCACCACCCCGTAATAGGCCAGGGCATTGGCCGCTTCTGCCCTCACATTGGCATCGGGATCGTCCCGCAAAACCTTGACCAGGGCCTGCCGCCCCTCCTCGCTGCGTTTGAAGCCGAGCCCGGCGCAGCAGAGGGAACGGATGGCGAAAGCCGTTTGCTGCAGACCGATCAACAGCAGCGGAATCGCCTCCGCCGCTGGCAACTGCCGCAGGGAGGCTAGAGCGGGCATGGCCCGGGACGGATCACTCGATCGGATCGCCTGCAGCAATTCCGATTCGGACGACGGATGGGGGGAGAAATCCATGGGGCCTCTCAGGGGTTTCGCTTCAGCCGCAGGGCCCGCAATAGTTCGCCACGGCGGCGGCGACGGGCCGTCCAGCTGTACATCAGCAAGCCCACCCCAATAGACAGGGCCGGGAACGACTGAACCCAGTCCCCGGCCATGCCGTGGACCAAAGCCAACCCGATCAACAGGAGCGAAGAAAGGGCCAGCACGGCCTCACGCCAATGGGCGGCCGACGCCGGCGCATCCTGGGGGGGGGAAGACCCAGTCATCACGGTTCTTGTTGGCCCATCCAACGCACCAGGCTCAAGGTGAGCACCCGGATGCCCACTGACAGGCAGCCCTCATCGGGCGCAAAGCTGTTGCTGTGCAACGGGGTGCAGCCCTCGGGCCCGGCCACCCCGAGGCGAAACATGGTGCCGCGGCAATCCCGCAGCAATTCGGCAAAATCCTCGGCGCCAAGGGAGGGCTGCTCAAGCCACTGCACCTGGTCAGGCCCCAGCAGATCGCTGGCCGCTAAGGCCACGAGCTCGGTGAGCCTTGGATCGTTGTGCACTGGGGGTGAAATGCTGCGGTAATGCACCCTGGCCTCGCCGCCATGGCCCCTGCAGAGGGCCTGCACCGTGGATTCAATCCAAATCGGCAGCTGGCTATGGAGCTCCAGATCGAGGCAGCGCACCGTTCCCAGCAGCCGCACATGGTCGGCGATGACATTGAAAGCCTTGCCCCCCTCAATCTTGCCGAAGCTGACCACCACCGGATGGAGTGCATCCAGGCGACGACTGATCGCCTCTTGCAGCCCGCTGACAACCCGGGCCGCAATCCAGATGGCATCGGTGCTCTGGTGGGGCCTGGCGCCATGGCCGCTTTCCCCCAACACCTCAATTTCGAGCTCCCCTGCCGCCGCTGTGAGGCTGCCGCTTCGGACGCCAATCGTGCCGACACGCAAGCTGGGAAAGACGTGCACCCCAAACAGGGCCTTCACCCCTTCCATGGCGCCATCGGCCCGCATCCAGGCCGCCCCCTCAGCCGTTTCCTCCGCCGGTTGAAACATCAACCGCACCCTGCACCTGAGATGATCCGACACCGATGCGAGCAGGGCGGCCACCCCCAGTCCCACGGTGGTGTGAATGTCATGGCCACAGGCATGCATCAGACCCTGGTGGGAAGAGGCCCAGGGCAGACCGGTGCGCTCTTCAATCGGCAAGGCGTCCATATCCACCCGCAGGGCCACTAACGGCGCCCCTGCCGGACCCAGCTCGCCCACCACCCCCGTACGGCCGACGGCTTCGCTCACCTGCCAGCCCCAGCGGCGCAATTCACCCGCCACCAGGGCCGCAGTCTGCTGTTCGTGGCCACTGAGTTCGGGATGGCGGTGGAAGTGGCGACGCAGCTGGATCAACTCGGGCAAGATCTCAGCCAGCGTCTCCTCCAGCCCCAGGTCAAGCCAGTCAGGAGGAGGGATCCGGTAGGGATCCTCCAGTGGGGATTCACAGACTGGGGAGAGGGTCATGGGGAAATCATCGGCCCAGGGCCAGGAACTGGCCAAGAGCCTCTACGGCATCAGGGGGCCAGCGCCGTATCTGCCGCAGCCATTCATCCTGACGGTATCGGGGATCGAGGCCGAAGGCTGCCGCCCAATGGCTCTCGGCTTCACCACGGCCACCGCGCTGCCAGAGCACGGCGGTGAGGCCGGCCCGAGCATCGGCAAAGAGGGGATGGCGACGAATCAAACGCCGCAGTTCCATTTCCGCTTGATCGCCCTGCCCGAGCTGGAAGGCGGCCAGGGCGGCGCTGGAACGGGCCATCGCGAAATCGGGCCTGGCTTCGGCCGCCGCTTCGAAATGGCGGCGCGCCGCATCCCAATGGCCGAGGGAACCTTCGACGTTGCCGAGGTTGTAAAGGGCGGAGGCATCAAGGGGATCCCGCTCCAGAATCCACAGGTAGTCAGCGGCGGCGTCCTGCCAGAGACCCAGGGCTTCCTCGGCTGTGCCGCGGTTGAGATGGGGATCCGTTTGGTTGGGAGCGAGGGCAATCGAGCGGCCCTGGGCGGCGATGGCGCCGGGGGCATCCCCCATGGCCAGCAGCACATTGCCCCGGTTGCTCCAGGCCGCCGCATCCTCCGGGGCCTGGTCGAGAACCGCGTCCCAAAGCGGAAGGGCTGCGTCGAAACGACCCTCACGGCTGGCGCGAAGGGCCTCCCGAAATAATCCTTCGCTGGCCACCATGCCGCTTTCTGGCCCCCCTGGATTAGCGACGCCAAGACCCAGGGCCCCGGCAGGCAGGGGCAGCAACAGGCCAAGGCACGCCAGCCCCAAGGCCAGCCAAACCAGTGGGGAGCGCCTCATGCCGCCACCTCCATAGGCTCGCCGAGATGGGCTCGGCCCGCAGGGGTGACCAACCGGCCTCGCGGCGTGCGCTGCAAGAACCCCACCTGCAGCAGAAAGGGTTCCACCACCGCCTCCAGGGTCGCCGGATCCTCGCCCAGGCCAGCCGCCAGGGTTTCCAGACCAACCGGTCCGCCGCCGTGCCCATCCACCAGCAGTCGCAACAGGCGGTGGTCAGAGGCATCCAGGCCCATCGAATCGACCCGATGCAGCCGCAGGGCCTCAGCGACCAGCTCCCGGTCGATGCAATCGTGGCCCCCTACCGCCGCCACATCCCTGACACGCCTAAGCAAGCGATTGGCGATCCGGGGCGTGCCACGGCAACGACGGGCCACCTCCTGAGCCGCATCGGGCGCCAGATCCATCATCAACAGGCGGGCGGCCCGTTCGACGATGGCCCGCAGATCGTCGAGCCCGTAAAACTCCAGACGATGCAATAAACCGAAACGGTCCCGCAGGGGCGAACTGAGGGAACCGGCCCTGGTGGTGGCCCCCACGAGCGTGAAGGGGGGAATTTCCAGGCTGCGGGTGCGGGCGGTGGTGCCCTTACCAACGGTGAGATCGAGTCTGAAATCCTCCATGGCTGGGTAGAGGATTTCTTCGGCGACCCTGTTGAGGCGGTGGATCTCGTCGATGAACAGCACCTCGTGGGCCTGTAAATTCACCAACAGACCAACAATGTCGCGGGGGCGCTCTAGGGCGGGGGCGCTGGTGATGCGGCAACGCACCCCCATCTCCTCGGCCAACACCAGGGCCATGGTCGTCTTACCCAAACCGGGCGGGCCATAGAGCAGGACGTGATCGAGGGCTTCGCCGCGGCCCCGGGCCGCAGCGACGGCGATGCCCAGCACTTGCTTGAGTTCGCTCTGGCCGATGTAATCCGCCAGCCGCCGCGGTCGCAAACTGTCCTCCCGACCAGAGGGTTCACCCTTACCTGCGGCCGGATCAAGGAGCTGGGGCCTTGGGGACGCTGCAGGCTTGGCCCGATCACCACCGGGAAGGGGAGAGGGGCCGGAGGACACGATCGCCATACCCTAGAGGGTAACGGCTGCGGCCCACCCCTACGTCCCAAAGCCCACCTACTCTCGAAGCATTGGCTGAACTCAGGGGGCCATCCATGGCGAAGGGACCCGGGAGACAGGGCGGCGGCAAGCCCAAGGATCCGGCCCACAAACTGTTGGCCGACAACCGCTTTGCCCGTCATCAGTACGAAATCCTCGAAACCCTGGAGACCGGGATCGAACTGCTCGGCACGGAAGTGAAATCCATTCGTTCGGGCCAGGTGAACCTGCGCGACGGTTTCTGCCTGATCCGCAATGGCGAGATGCAACTCCACAACGTGCACATCTCGCCCCACAGCCACGCCGGACGCTTCTTCAACCACGAACCCCTGCGGGTCCGCAAACTCCTGGCCCATCGCCGCGAACTCGACAAACTGCGCGGCGCCCTCGACCAGAAGGGACTCACCCTGATTCCGCTCAATCTCCACCTCAAGGGCTCCTGGATCAAGGTGACCGTGGGGCTGGGCAAGGGGCGCAAGCTGCACGACAAGCGCCACGAAGAGAAGCGCAAAGTGGAAGCGAAGGAAGCTCGGGCGGCCATCGCCCGCCTCTGAACCGAGTCAACTCGGTACTTAGCCTGGCCCTCAGGGCTGGGCCGGGACTGCGGGTGGTGTCGCAGGGGTTGCTGGGGCCACGGGAGCTGAACGAACCCCATCAAGACCTGGGGCCGGCTGGGGTTGGTCGAGAGCGGAGGACCCCGAAGGAGCGACCGCCGGAGGCGGGCCAGGGGCGTCCCCTCCAGGAGCGGCTGAAGGCCCCCCAGGCTCGCCGGCACCAGGGGCGCCAGGCGCCTCGACCCCGTCTGGGGGTGACGGGGCTTCGCCGGCCGTGGGGGGCGTAGGCACGGGGGGATCGGCCCGCATCGAAAGGCTGATGCGGGCCGGAGCCACCCCCTCATTGGTCACCAGCAACTGGACCGGCAGTTGGACCTGCTTGCCGAGGCTGAGGACCCGCAGGGGTCCCTTGGGGGCCAGCAGGGTGCCATCGGCGGCGTAAACACTCATCTGCAACAACGGTGAGCCATTGACTCCCAGCACCAGAGCGTGATCGGTGGGAAGCCGGATGGGAAACAGGCGGGCGCCACTGGCGGGGACATCCGCCGAAAGCAGCTGGGTGGCCTGGGTCGGGACCTCGATGGGCTCGATGCGCACGTTCTCAAGGGTCTGATCGGCGGCCGCATACCAGAGCTGGCGGAACGGCTCCGCCGGCATGTCCTGGCCGTTCCGGCCGGGCAGAAGGTTCTGGGCACTGCCTGAAACCAGCTGCTGCAGAACTTCCGTGCTGAGACCCTGGGCCAGAAAGGATTCCTGACGCCGCTTCCAGTCCCCAGCGCTGAAGCTGCCCAGGCGACGGCGGACGGCCATCGGCAGCTGCTCCACCCGCGCCAGCCATTCCTCAGCCAACTGGTTCCAGACCCGGCGCAGGGGGGAATCCTCCAGCGAATCGGTGGGCAGACGCCCCCTGCGCTCTGGATATTGGGCCAACAGATTGGCATCAACCAGGCTAATGAACCAACCCCGGTCCACTTGCATGGCCCGCAGCCGACTGAGTAGCTGTTGCCGTTGGTCCACTTCGACCGGCGGCAGGCTAGCCCCTCCGGAAGGCTCGTCGGTGGGGGCCTGGGCTACGGGAGCCTGGGGTTTCCCCCCACCCAACCACCACCAGCCCAGGGCCGTACCGGCCAGCACTGACAACACCAAAGCGGATAACACCGGCCAGAGCCCCCCCTCAGCCGTCCTCTCCCGGTCCTCCTGCCGGCGCCGCGACCGCAGCTCCCGCTGGCCTTCGCGACCCGACTCCGGAGCGACAGGCTCGCTCCAGGAATCGTCCAGGGAACCTTGCCCGGCAGCAGGACCGGGTGGCAAAGGCTCTGGCAGCGGAACCTCCCTGGGGGGACTCTCCATGGCAACGGCAGGATTCAGATCCGTTGCTGGGGCCCCTTCCGTCCAAAGCAGAGGCTGGTCAGGCTCGACCGGCGGCGGCGGCGGGGCCACTGGCGGGGGCACGAGGACCACAGTGCGATCAGCCCGGGGCACCGGACCGGTGCTATCGGGCATGGCCAGGGTCTGGAAAGCCGCCAGGGCCTGGGCGGAACTCGGAAAACGACGCCTGGGGTCCGGACTCACCAGGCGGTTGATCTGATTCGCCAGAGCGGGCTCGTTCTCCAGGGCCGCCGGCCCTCGCCACTCCAGGCTGACGGGATCAAGCAGGGCTTCGGGGCCATCGCCGCTGAGCAGCACCATGGCGACCACCCCCAGGGAGTAGAGGTCCATCCAGGGCTGGGGGGCTTCACCCCGCAGCTGCTCGGGCGGGGCATAGCCGGGGGTGGCTCCGCCGGGATCCGCCGCCGCAGCCCGACCCCGTAACAGGCCGAAATCCAGCAGCACCGGCTGGCCGTCGCGATCGCGACGCAGC
The DNA here is from genome assembly GCA_945877115.1 of Synechococcus sp. UW140. Taxonomy (GTDB): domain Bacteria; phylum Cyanobacteriota; class Cyanobacteriia; order PCC-6307; family Cyanobiaceae; genus Cyanobium. The sequence goes on from CAMCQR010000052.1 coordinate 8,986, forward strand.
AGATTGGCGGGGGTGAGATCTCCATGGATCAGCTCCTGGCCATGGAGCACCACCAGAACGGGCAGGAGCTGACGCAACAGGAGCAACACCTCGCCAGCACCGAAGACCAACTGACGGTCGCGGCGGGCCTCAAGCAGCTGGCCGTAGGTGCGGCCCCCCTGCCATTCGCGCACCAACCAGAGGGCCCCTTGCTCCTCAATCGCGGCCCCAAAACGGGGGACCTGGGGATGGAGCACCCCTTGCAGACGGGTCCAAAGCTGGCGGACCCGCCCATGGTCCCGCTCTGATCCGACGCGTCGCAACACCACAGGGGCCTCAGCCGCCAGGCTGTCCGTACCAAGCCAGAGGCTGCCCTGGGGCCCTGGGGCTTCCGAGAGCAGGCGTTCAAGGCGATAGCGACCGCCGATCAGTGCACCGGGGGCACCCGTCGTCATACGCCAGGCTCCGGGTCGGGTTTGCGAGGCATCGCCAGTCCCTTACTGGTCAACCACGCCTGGTCGTAGAGACGGGAGCGATAACGGTCGCCGCTGTCGCAAAGCACGGTGACGATGCGGTGGCCAGGTCCGAGACGGCGTGCGGTCTCTACGGCCGCGGCCACATTGATGCCCACCGAGCCTCCCATGTAGAGGCCCTCCCGCCAGAGCAGCTCATAAATGGTACGCAGGGCTTCGGGATCATCCACACGCACGGCGTCATCGATCGGAGCTCCCTCCAAATTGGCGGTGACGCGGCTGTTGCCGATGCCCTCGGTGACCGAGCTGCCCTCCGAACGCAACTCGCCGCTGGTCGCCCATTGGTATAAGGCACTGCCATGGGGATCGGCCAGAACGCAACGCAGGCCAGGGCGCCGCTCCTTGAGGAAAAGGGCGACGCCCGCATAGGTGCCCCCCGTGCCAGTGGCCGAAACCCAGGCATCCAGCTGGCCGTCGCATTGCTCCCAGATCTCGGGGCCGGTGCTGTCGAAGTGGGCCTGACGGTTGGCGAGGTTGTCGAATTGATTGGCCCAAACGGCGCCAGGGGTTTCGGTGGCGATACGGCCCGAGAGTCTGACGTAGTTGTTGGGATTGGAGTAGGGGACGGCGGGCACCGTACGGACCTCCGCCCCCAGGATGCGCAGTTGGGCGATCTTCTCGGCGGACTGGGTTTCAGGGATGACGATGAGACAGCGGTAACCGCGGGCATTGCAAAGGTGGGCAAGCCCGATCCCCGTATTGCCGGCCGTCCCCTCCACTACGGTGCCACCAGGACGCAGCTGGCCATTGGCCTCGGCCGCCTGCAGGATGCCCAGGGCCGCCCGATCCTTGACGGAGCCGCCGGGATTCATGAACTCAGCCTTACCGAGGATGTCGCATCCGGTGAGCTCGCTGAGGGCCCGCAACCTGATCAGGGGTGTATGGCCCACGGCGCCCGTGAAGCCATCAGTGATGCCGGCCATGGCGGTGGATGGGGGCGGACAGTGTCGATCGCGAGGTGATGGTAGGGGGGCCCTGCTGTCGACGGGATCCCGCCCCGGCAGGCCGGGGGCTGGGGAGCGGGATCTGCTTATGTTGGATCTTCGAAGGTGGCCAGCCCGTGGACCTCTCCAGCAACCACCGCTGGCGCACCATCCGCCAGGCCAGCGAGGGGCTGGTTGTTCCCTTGGAACCTGAAGACCTCTGCCTGCAGGGCATGCCGGATGCCAGCCCGCCCAAATGGCACCTGGCCCATACGAACTGGTTCTTTGATTGTTTTGTGCTGACGCCCCACCTTGGGGGGTGGCCCGGCCTGGATCCCCTCTGGGGCTATCTGTTCAATTCCTATTACGAGGCCATCGGCGCCCGCCATCCGCGCCCCCAGAGGGGTCTGCTGACCCGGCCAAGCCTCGGCGCGATTCTGGAGTGGCGCCGGCGGGTCGACGACGGGCTGGCCCAACTCCTGGAAGGCCCATCGCAGCGACCGGCGCCAGGGGCTGGGGCCCTGGACGCCCTGGTGGAACTGGGCCTGCAGCACGAACAGCAGCACCAGGAACTGCTGCTGATGGACCTGCTGGACGGCTTCAGCCGCAGCCCTTTCGAGCCCACCTATCTGCCCGCAGAAGAGGGGCCTGAAGCCGCCTTTCGAGCTGCCTGGAGCACGGCAGGGCCCAGGGACCGACCTGGTTGGCTGGAGCACCCTGGCGGCCTGGTGACGATCGGCCACGGGGGCGGGGACTGCCATTGGGATGACTTCCATTTTGATAACGAAGCGCCTCGCCATTCGGTCTGGCTCGAACCCTTCGCCATCGCCGATCACCTGGTGACGAACGCGGAATTCGCCGCATTCCAGGCCGACGGGGGCTACCAACGCCCCGACCTCTGGATGAGCGAAGGGTGGGCGGTCTGCCAGGCGCGCCAGTGGCAGGGTCCCCGCTATTGGCGAGAAGACGACGAGTTCACCCTGGCGGGGCGCCAACGCCGCCAGGGTCAGGCACCTGTACGCCATCTGAGCTGGTTCGAGGCCGATGCCTATGCCCGCTGGTGTGGCAAGCGCCTCCCCAGCGAGGCCGAATGGGAGGTGGCCTGCGAGCGATTCGGCCCCGACCTAGGCCAGGCCTTTGGGGTGTTGTGGCAGTGGACCGGCAGCCCGTACCGTCCCTATCCGGGGTTCACACCCGCCCCAGGTGCGGTGGGTGAATACAACGGCAAATTCATGTGCTCCCAGTTCGTCTTGCGAGGCAGTGGTTATATGACACCGAAGTGGCATTGTGGGTTGGAGCGGCGTACCTACCGCAATTTCTTCCCACCTGCGAGCCGCTGGATGGCCTCTGGAGTACGACTGGCCCAGGCAGGGAGCTAACCATGACCCTTCCTTTGGCGGACCCCACTACCTCATCTCTAATTGAGGATGGACCCGAGCTGATTGATCTGCATCCCGCCGTGGCGGACATGGAACGATTGGTCATCGAAGGCCTATCTCGCCATCCCCGTCAGCTGCCAGCCTGGTTTCTGTATGACGCAGAGGGTTCGCAGCTATTCGATCGCATCTGCGAACAACCTGAATACAGCCTCACGCGCAACGAAACCAAGCTGCTGCAGGAACGGGCCGGGGAAATGGCTCTGGCCCTTGGCCAGGGCATCAACCAACAACCGGTGTTGGTCGAATTTGGTGCGGGCAATCTCCGCAAAGTGGGGCCCCTCCTGGAAACCCTGCAGCCGGCCGCCTACGTGGCCCTCGACATCAGCGCCGACCACCTGGTGCCGGCCTGCCGGGCCCTGCAGGCGCGCCATCCAGACGTCCCAGTATTAGGCGTCTGCTGCGATTACGCCAATATTGATCATCTGCCCCCCCATCCCCTGCTGGAAGGTCGGCCCCGGATCGGCTTCTACCCCGGCAGCTCCTTGGGCAACTTCGAACTGCCCCAGGCCCGTGGCTTGTTAGCCCATTTTGCCGAGCTATTGGGCCCAGGCGGCAGGCTGTTGATCGGCATCGACCAGCCCCGGGAGGCGGCCCGCCTTGAGGCGGCCTATGACGATGCCGCCGGGGTTTCGTCAGCCTTTGCCTTCAACCTGCTCCGTCGCCTCAATCGCGAGCTGGCTGGCAACTTCGACCCTGCCGCCTTCCGCTATCAAGCCCAATGGGAGCCAACCAGCAGCCGCGTCGCCATGGCCCTGGTCAGTCGCCAAAACCAGATGGTCGATCTGGCTGGCCGGAGCTGGAGCTTTGCCGCAGGCGAACCCCTGATCACCGAATACAGCGTCAAATACACCCCTGAAGCCTTCCTCGCCCTGGCGGCAGAGGCGGGGTGGAGTCCCCTGGGGCGCTGGAGCGACGGTGCCGGTGACCTGTCGCTCCACCTATTGGTCCACGGCAAGATGCATGCCCATTCCCAAGAGTGCAACCATGCCAATCCCACCGTGCAGCGGGGTCAGCCATGAGCCGTGATGATCAACGCCAGGCAATGCGCTCGGTGCGGGAGGGGCTGATCGAAGAACTGGAGGATCTCTACCGCCAGGCCTTTGATCGCATCTCCGAGCACGACCTGGGCGATGGCGCCATCGCCCGCCTCACCCAGCTGCTGCTTCGTTCCCGCGAGGCGGCCATCACGCCGCTGCAGCAAGAGATCGAAGCCCCCCTGATAACCCGTGCACCCGCAACCCCACACCCATGAGCGGCAGCAGCAATTGGCTTGATGAATTAGAGGCCCGCCTGGATTCGCAACTGGAATCCTTTCTCAAATCCAATCCCCAACAGGAAGCACTCCTGGCCGAGCAACAGGCCCGCGAACGCCAGCAGAGTCTGCGCCGTCAGCGTCTTGATCTGAAACAAGAGGCTGAACTACAACGCCAGGGCTTGTTACGGCTGGCCGGTGAAATCCGCTCCTGGCAAGAGCGGGTACAGCGGGCGCGAAGTGCCGGCGCCGACGCCCTGGCGGATCGGGCTGAGGCCCACATCAACGAACTGATGGAGCAGGGACGGTGTCGCTGGGAGACCCTGGCGGAAGTGGGCCAGCGCTTCAGCGCGGTCGACGTGGAATTGCGCTCCATGGTTCCACCGTCCACAGGAGGCCCGGGCCAGGCACCACCAGCCCCAGGTGAAAGCAGGGTCCCAAGTCAGACCAAGCCGGACTGCACCCCCCAGGCCGACCTGGAGTCCGAATGGTCTGCCTTTGAAAACCACCAGGACCTCCAGGAGCTGCGTCGCCAAATCCAGCGCTAACCAGGACGCGATGGACTTTCTGCTGGCCAAACTGCTGCCCACGTTCTTCTATCCCCTGAGCCTGGCCCTGCTGCTCCAGGGGGCCGCCCTCCTGGGTCGTCAGCGGCGCTGGAGTCCCTGGGTCTCCGCTGCGGCGCTGCTGCTGCTTTGGGTGGCCTCGATGCCCTGGGTGAGCCGGTCCATGGAAAGGCAGATTGAACAAAGGGCCCTGGCGCTGGTGCCCCCCGTCCTCCCCCAAGCCGATGCGGTGCTTGTACTTGGGGGAGGCGTGCTGGCGCCCCTGCCGCCCCGGCGAGGGGTCGAGATCAGTGATGCCGGTGATCGCCTGCTGACGGGGGTGCAACTGATGCGGGAGCGCAAGGCCCCGTGGCTGCTGGTGTCAGGGGGAGTCGTGAGTCTTCGGGGCCAGGATCCGGCCCCCCCCGAGGCCCAATCCGCGGCGACCTTGGCCCGCTGGCTGGGGGTAGAACCGAACCGCATCCTGATGAGCGCCCAAGCCCGCAACACGGCGGAAGAGGCCCGGGCCCTGCAGGCCATCGCCACGGCCCGAAACTGGCACTCGGTATTACTGGTCACCAGTGCCAGGCATTTGCCCCGCTCGGTGGCCACCTTTCGCCACCTCACGGATCTGAAGATCGTGCCGGTGGCCTGTGATTTCCAGGTGGTCAACCAAGCCGGCGCCGGCCGTGGAACCGCGGCAAGCCTGCTGGATGACGTCCTCCCCAGCGCTGGAGCCCTAGCCAACACTTCCAGCAACCTGCGGGAACTGATGGGGCTTGTGGTTTACAAACTTCGCGGCTGGAGCTGACCTGGAGAGGCGACCTACAGCCCAACGAAAGGAGATGGGATCAGACTTTGGGTGCTGGAGGCACCAGGCTGACCCCTTCCGGCGGTGGGGTGGGGTCAGGATCGGCGATCAGCATGTGCTGGAGCACAATTTCCGGGCGCTCACTATCCCTCCAGCGAATTCGATAGGCGGGCATCTTGGTGCCTCGACTGGTGGTTTGTTCAACAGGCTCCATCACCCAACCCCGGCGGGAACGCCCCTGGGGGTTGCGCTTCACCACCGCATCGGCGTGTTGAAACCGGAAACCGACGCGCTCGCCACTCATGGGCTGTGAGACAAAGCATGTTATGCCCCATTATCTCACTGCATGGGTCCCCCTCCTGGGTTGCAAGGCCGCCAGGCGAGGAAAGCGACAGATCCCCTCAGAATCAGGCCCCCGTTTCCGGGCGCAGCAACGGAAACGCAATCACGTCCCGAATCGAAGGACTGTCGGTGAGCAGCATCACCAGGCGGTCGATGCCAATGCCAAGGCCGCCGGTGGGGGGCATGCCCACCTCAAGGGCCTGGAGGAAATCCTCATCCACGCTCTGGGCCTCGGGATCACCGGCGCGGCGGCGTTCCTGCTGGGCCTCAAGGCGGCGGCGCTGATCCACCGGATCGATGAGTTCACTGAAGGCATTGGCCGTCTCGCGACCGACGATGAACAACTCAAAGCGCTCAACCAGGCCAGGCTTGCTGCGGTGCGCCCGGGCCAAGGGGGAATTCTCCACCGGATAATCGAGCACGAAGGTGGGCTGGATCAGCGTTGCCTCCACCCGCTGCTCGAAGGCCTCCACCAGCAGCCGCCCCAGTGAATCGGCCGCGGCCGGCACCTCCAGGCCCACCTCGGCCATGGCGGCGGCAGCCCGGGCACGGCTTTCAGCCGGATCGGGCCCCTCGAAGCCTGTGAAATCCAGCCCCGTGGCCTCCCTAACCAGATCGTGCATCGTGGCCCGCCGCCAGGGGGGCGTGAGATCGATGGCGGTGTCCTGGTAGGTGATCTGGGTAGCGCCGCACACCTCGCGGGCCGCCGCTACGAGCAGCTGCTCGGTGAGCTCCATCATGGTGCCGTAATCGGCATAGGCCTGGTAGATCTCCACCGAGGTGAACTCGGGGTTATGGCGGGTGCTGGTCCCCTCGTTGCGGAAGATGCGGCCCAGCTCATAGACCCGCTCGAAGCCGCCCACCACCAGCCGCTTGAGGTGCAGTTCGGTGGCGATGCGTAGGGTGAGGGGCAGGTCGAGGGCGTTGTGGTGGGTGGTGAAGGGACGGGCATCGGCCCCACCGGCCTCGGTCTGGAGCACCGGTGTTTCGATCTCCAGGAAGCCCCGATCGTCGAGCCAGCGGCGCATGGTGCTGACAATGCGGGCGCGGCGGCGGAAGGTTTCGCGGCTATGGGGGGAAACGATCAGGTCGAGGTAGCGCTGGCGGTAGCGCTTCTCCACATCAGCCAGGCCATGCCACTTATCGGGCAAGGGTTGGAGGGCCTTGCTGAGCATCTGCCAATCCCCCACCTTCACCGAGAGCTCGCCCCGGTCGGTGCGCTTGAGGCTGCCGTGCACGCCGATCCAGTCGCCGGCATCCACCAGGGTGGTGAGCTGGGCAAAAAACTCAGGGTTGTCAGGATGGGCCTCCAGCAAGGTGGCCTTTTCGATGTAGAGCTGGATCGGGCCGCTCTCATCGGCCAGGGTGAAGAAGGCCAGCTTCCCCATCACGCGCCGCGTCATCACCCGGCCGGCCACGGCAACGGCTTCGGCGCGCTCTTCCCCATTGGGCAGGTCGGCGTGGGCTTGCTGCAGTTCAGCGGTGCGGTGGCTGGGGCTGAAGCTCAGGGCGTAGGGGGCCCGGCCGAGGGACTCCAGGCTGCGGGCTTTCTCCAGACGGGTCTCGCGTAGATCTGACAAGGTCGTTTTATCTTTTAAAAATCTTATCGCCCGCGCGCTCGCAAGTAATCTATTCGCCATGATCCCTAAGGGTGACAAAGCCGCACCCATAGTTGTTCAACAAAGCTTCACATTCGCTCCCATCGGAAAGGATGTGGAAAAGATACGGCAGAAGCAGCAAAACAAGCTGCCATCAAACCAGATGTTAAAAGCTTCGAAGAACGGGTAATAGCGGGAGTAGCTAACACAATTCGATCGTATAAGCTGCCGATTTACGTGGAATTTTACC
>CAMCQR010000053.1 GCA_945877115.1 Synechococcus sp. UW140
CCCGATCACGGCCCCCATCCCCACCGAGATCCCGAGTGCGCCGCCCCCCGAACCGATCACGGCTGAGAGCCCCAGCCCACCTCCCAACGCCGCGAATGAGGTCGCAATCCAGAGCGATCCCCACCATCAGCAGCCCGAGGAGGCCGCCCAGGCACCACCCGAGACTCCGGCGGAGCCCCCGGCCGACCCGGAGGATTGGAGCAGCGAGCTGCTGCACCTCGACCGGGAACTAAAGCGGTTGAACTGGGGCCGGTCCGAAGAGGAGGTGTATCTGCAGCGGGCCTTTGGCCATCCCAGCCGCAACCGCCTCACCAGCTATGCCGATCTGCTGGCCTACCTGCGGGCCGTTGAAGCCCTCAGCGCCCCCGCCGATCCGGCCACCGCCGCCGTTCCCATGCGCCGCCAGGAGCTGCTCAGCCAGTGCGATGCCCTGCTGCGGCAGCTGGGATGGCCCACGGAGCGGGCCAGGCAATTCTTAGAAACCCAGCTGCAGGTATCGAGCCGCCAGCAACTCAGCGACCAGGATCTGCTGCAATTCAACCTTTTATTGGAGGGGGAATTATTGGCGGCGGGTTAGTTGCAACCACGCCTCGCTGGACGCCTGGCCCAACCGCGTCAGGCGGGGCGTCATCCAAACCACCCCGATACGGCCCACCAGGCCGGAGGATGAAGGCGATCTGACCCTGTGAGTTGCCGTGATCCAACCGGCGAATGCCCTCGGGTTGGGTGCTGCCGCCCTGGCGGCGGGGCTGGTCAACGCCCTGGCGGGGGGTGGCTCCCTGCTCAGCTTTCCGGCCCTCACGGCCGCCGGCCTGCCGGCCCTGGTGGCCAATCTCACCAACACGGTGGCCCTCATCCCGGGCCACCTGGGGGCCACCCTGGGCCAACACCAGCAGCTGCAGTCCCAGGCCCGGCACCTGACCACCCTGCTGCCCACCGCCGGCCTGGGCGGCCTGGTGGGGGCCCTGTTGTTGCTCCACACCTCTGAAAAGCTCTTCTACAGCCTGGTGCCCTGGCTGCTGCTGCTGGGTTCCGGCCTGCTCGGGGCCCAGCAACCCCTGCGCCGCTGGATCGTGCAGCGGCTTGGGCGCCGGGGCCACACCCTCTCAGAACGTCAGGCGATTCTGCCGGTCCTGTTGGCGTCGATCTACGGGGGCTACTTCGGCGCCGGCCTCGGCGTGATCCTGCTGGCGGTGCTGGCCCTGACCCTGGAGGACACCATCACCCGCCTCAATGGCCTCAAGCAAGCCCTCTCCCTGGTCACCAATGCCACGGCAGCCTGCGTGTTTATCGGCTCTGGCCAGGTGCACTGGGGGGCGGCGGCCCTGATGGCCGCCGGCGCCCTCGTCGGCGGGGCCGTGGGAGGCAGGCTGGCCGGCAAGGTGAATCCCGATGCCCTGCGCGCCGTAGTGGTGATCGCGGGAGTGGCCTTGGCCGTCGTCTACTTCCGACATCCAATTGTGCCTGGGTCGTGATGCCATCCGTGCGGAGCTGAAGAACCGGCTGCCTGGGTGGATCTGATCTCCTGATTAGGATTGACATCCACATCCCGGCATCCCAGGAGCCCCCCCATGACCGACCTTGGTAAATGCCCGTTCATGGGTAATGCGGGCCGGGTCACGGCAGAACGGGGAACTTCGAACCGGGACTGGTGGCCTAACCAACTCAATCTCAATATTCTGCATCAGCACCCCCCCGCCTCTAATCCACTGGGGGCAGAATTTAACTATGCCGATGAATTCAATAAGCTCGATCTTCAGGCCCTCAAGCAAGACCTCCATGCCCTGATGACGGATTCCCAGGACTGGTGGCCCGCCGATTGGGGCCACTACGGCGGCCTGTTCATCCGGATGGCGTGGCACAGCGCTGGCACCTACCGCACCGCCGATGGTCGCGGTGGGGCCGGTGGCGGCAACCAGCGTCTGGCCCCCATCAACAGTTGGCCCGACAACGGCAACCTCGACAAGGCACGGCGCCTGCTCTGGCCCATCAAGCAGAAATATGGCAACAGGATTTCCTGGGCCGACCTGATCATTCTCACGGGCAATTGCGCCCTCGAATCCATGGGCTTCAAGACCTTTGGGTTTGGCGGCGGCCGCGTTGATCTCTGGCAACCGGAGGAAGACATCTACTGGGGTAACGAAAAAACCTGGCTCGGTGACGATCGCTATAGCGGCGACCGCCAACTGGAGAGCCCCCTGGCCGCCGTGCAGATGGGCCTGATCTATGTCAACCCCGAGGGCCCCAATGGCGAACCGGATCCCGTCGCCTCCGGCCGGGATGTGCGCGAAACCTTTGCCCGCATGGCCATGGACGACGAGGAAACCGTCGCCCTTGTCGCCGGTGGCCATACCTTTGGTAAGGCCCACGGCGCCGGCGATCCCGCCCTGGTGGGTCCCGCCCCCGAAGGGGCCCCCCTCCAGGAACAGGGCCTGGGCTGGCACAACCGTTTCGGCAGCGGCAAGGGCATCGACACCATCACCAGTGGCATTGAAGGGGCCTGGAAACCCAACCCCACCACCTGGGATCACGGCTATTTCGAGATGCTGTTCACCTACGAGTGGGAGTTAGTGAAAAGCCCCGCCGGTGCCTGGCAATGGCTAGCCAAGGATGTCAAAGAAGAGCACATGATTCCTGACGCCCACAACCCCGCCATCAAGCATCGGCCAATGATGACCACGGCCGATCTTTCCCTGCGTTTTGATCCGATCTACGAACCGATCTCGCGGCGCTTCCATCAAGATCAGCAGGCCCTGGCCGATACCTTTGCCCGGGCCTGGTTCAAGTTGACCCACCGCGATATGGGTCCCAGAGTTCTCTATCTCGGTCCCGATGTGCCGAGCGAAGAGCTGATCTGGCAAGACCCCATCCCCCCCGTCGACCATCCCCTGATCGCGGCGCCGGAAATCGCCGCCCTCAAGGCCCAGGTGATGGCCTCCCCCCTCACGATTGCCGAACTCGTGGCCACCGCTTGGGCCTCGGCCTCCACCTTCCGAGGGTCGGATAAGCGGGGCGGCGCCAATGGGGCCCGGGTGCGCCTGGCGCCCCAAAAAGACTGGCCGGCCAACCAGCCGGCCCAACTGGCCAAGGTGCTCGGCGTACTCACGGCGATTCAGCAGCAGTTCAACAGCCAGGCCATCGGCGGCAAAAAGGTCTCCATCGCCGACCTGATCGTGCTGGCCGGCAATGCTGCCGTCGAGGCCGCGGCCCTGGCCGGCGGCCATACCCTCGAAGTGCCCTTCAGCCCGGGTCGCACCGACGCCTCCCAGGCGCAAACCGACATCGAATCCTTTGCCGTGCTCGAGCCCCAGGCCGATGGCTTCCGCAACTACCAAAAGCAGGCCTATGCGGTTTCGGCAGAGGAAATGCTGCTGGATAAGGCCCAGCTGCTCACCCTCAGTGCCCCTGAAATGACGGTCCTGGTCGGGGGCCTGCGGGTCTTGGGCGCCAACAGCGATGGCTCGGGCCACGGGGTCTGGACAAATCGGGTCGGCACCCTCAGCAACGACTTCTTTGTCCATCTGCTCGACATGGGCACCGTCTGGGCCCCCACCTCCGAGGCCGCCGCCAGCTTCGAAGGGCGGGACCGCAGCAGCGGCGCCCTCAAGGGCACCGGCAGCCGCGTCGATCTGGTATTCGGCTCCAACTCCCAACTGCGGGCCCTGGCCGAGTGTTATGCCCAAAGCGATAGCTCCGAGCGGTTCGTGGCCGACTTCGTGGCGGCCTGGGCCAAAGTGATGCATCTCGATCGCTTTGAAGCCACCCTCAGCCCCGGTGAAGCTGGTGCTGGTCGGAGACGACGTTGATTGGCGACGGGCACTGCAAAGTTGATTTGCGGCAGGCACTGCAAAAATGCCTGACCCCGTGGGGCGATACCAGCCAGGGGGGCTATAGCTTCCGCCCTTCCTGTCGTTGATGGATTGCCGCTTGCTTACACGACTTCTTGACCACCCCTGGCGCAGGATTGCAGCATGCCAGTCCCGTTTCTAATCAGCGATTCCGGTTGGGCCGCCTTCGGCTCCAGCCTCTTGGCCATCACCCTCGCCGAACTGGGGGACAAGACCTTTTTCATGGCCCTGATCCTGGCGGCCCGCCATCGGCCCCGTTGGGTGTTCATCGGGTCCTTTGCCGCCCTGGCCGCAGTCACCCTGCTTTCCCTGGGCCTGGGATACGGTCTGCGCACGCTGCTGTCGCCGGCGATCGTGCCGCTGTTGGCGGCGCTGCTGTTTCTGGGCTTCGGCATCAAGTTATTACTGGATTCGCAATCCATGGCAGCCGATGTTGCCGACGAGGAAGAAAAGGACGCCGAGCAGACCATCAACGCCGCCGAATCCCGGCACCCGCTGCACAGCGCCTGGTCCGTGATCCGGGAGGCCTTTGTGCTGGTCTTCATCGCCGAACTGGGCGACCGCACCCAGTTCACCACGATTTTTATGGCCACCGCACCGGGGTTCTCCTTCGCTGGTCTGCTGGCTGGCACCTTGGTCGGCCATGGGTTAATCACCTGGCTGGCCGTCAGTGCCGGCCGCCTGATCGGGCGGCGGTTGAATGAGCGACTGCTCTATCGGCTCAGCGGCGGTTTGTTTGTCCTTTTTGGCCTGGTGGCGATCAAGCAGCTCGTGGCTTGAAAGGCAGCAAACAATGAACACGGCTGGGGATTCTTTGGGCGGCTAGCCGTACCCAGCCTCCCCTCGACTCTCCTGTCAAGGGGAGGCTGCACGATGAAGTTGTGGGAGAGGCCCCAACGTTCTCTCCCCTTCCCACCCCGATCCAAGGAGTTGTCCATGGCCTGTTCTTCCTATTCCTGTTCCACCCCCCTCACCCGTCCCAGCGACCCCTGCCCCTGCGGTTGTGGTTGCGACAGCACCTGCAAGTGCCGTCAGGGTGCGGAGTGCTCCTGCGGCTGCAACGGCCGCACCCGCTGAGAGACTGGGGGCCCCCGCCCCCAACCATGGCCTCCCCCACAGCACTAGCGCCGAGCGGGGATCCAGCGCCAGTCCTGGTCTTCGATGGCGGCTGCCCCTTCTGTCGCCATTTCGCTGAAATCAGCGAATTACGCAGCGGCATTCCCGGCCTGGCGATCGTGGATGGCCGGGCCGATGGAGCCCTGCGCCAAAGCCTGGCGGCCCGCGGTTTCCACCTGCGTGATGGCGCCATGGTGCTGGTGGAGGACCGGGTTCTCCATGGCGCTGGAGCCGTGGCCTGGCTGTGCGCCCAGATGCAACCGAGTCCGGGCCTGCTGCAGCTGCTGGCTGCCGTGTTGGCGGACCCGGCCCGATCCCGCGCCACCTACCCGCTGCTGCTGGCGGCCCGCCGCTTCGCCCTCAGCCTCAAGCGTCTGCCGATCGATCCAGACCTAAGCTGACTACTACCAATTGATCCCCCTGCCATGAGCGCCGAAACCATCACCACCACCGCCCCTGAAGGGGCTGTTGCCGAGGCCGTCGCCGCCGACTCGGACCCCCGCGCCCTCACCATCCCCAATGTCGAGCGGGTGCTCGACGAACTGCGCCCCTATCTGATGGCCGACGGCGGCAATGTCGAAATCGTCGAAATCGATGGCCCCATCGTCAAGGTGCGCCTGCAGGGCGCCTGCGGCTCCTGCCCCAGCAGCACCATGACCCTCAAGATGGGCATCGAGCGCAAGCTGCGCGAGGCCATCCCCGAAGTGGCCGAAGTGATCCAGGTGCTCTGAGTCCCCAGCTGGGGCGGCTTACCACCGCCCCTTAGGCTCCGTCCCAGCCTCTTGTGATCCGTGCTTGATCAGCGCCTGCTGCGCGATGACCCCGCGTTGATCAGCGGCCAGCTGGCCCGCCGCGGCATTGAGATCGACCTGACCGGCCTGCAGAGCATCGCCATTCAGGAGCGGAATCTGCAGGAACAGCGCAGCGATCTGCAGGCCGAGGGCAACCGCATTGGCAAGGCCGTGGGGCAGCAGATCCAGGCGGGGGCCAGCCCCGATGGTCCCGAAGTGCGCGATCTGCGCGACCAGGGCAACCGCATCAAACAGCAGGTTGCGGGCCTCGAAGAGGAAGAGAAGGTTTTAGAAGCCCGTCTGCGGGAGCAGCTGCTCACCCTGCCCAACCTGCCCGACCCCCGGGTGCCCGAGGGGCACAGCGAAGCCGACAACGTTGAGGTGAGCACCTGGGGCACCCCCCGCCGGCCCACCCCCGGCGAAACGCTTCAAGAGCACTGGCAGATCGCCGAACGGCTGGGTCTTCTCGACAGCGGCGAGCGTTCGGTACGCATCGCCCAGAGCCGCTTTGTGACCCTGCTGGGCCAGGGCGCCCGGCTGGAGCGGGCCCTGATCGCCTTCATGCTCGATCGCCACACCGCCCGCGGCTACACCGAGGTGATGCCGCCGATCCTGGTGAACAGCGCCAGCCTCACCGGCTCGGGCCAGCTGCCCAAATTCGCCGAGGAGAGTTTCAAATGCGCCGACGACGACCTCTGGCTCACCCCCACCGCCGAAGTCCCGATCACCTCCCTGCACCGCGATGAGGTGATTCCGGCGGAGAAGCTCCCGCTCAAATACGTGGCCCACACCCCCTGTTTCCGCCGGGAGGCCGGCTCCTACGGGCGCGACACCCGGGGCCTGATCCGCCTGCACCAATTCAACAAAGTTGAGCTGTACTGGTTCTGCCACCCCGAACAATCCCAGGCGGCCCACGAGCGGCTCACCCGCGATGCCGAGGGGGTGCTGGAGGCCCTGGACTTGCCCTATCGCCGCATCGAACTCTGCGGCGGCGACCTGGGCTTCTCCGCCGCCCGCACCTACGACCTGGAGGTGTGGCTGGCGGGGGCCGGCGCCTATCGCGAGATTTCCAGCTGCAGCACCTGCGCCGATTTCCAGGCGCGCCGCTCGGCGATCCGCTTCAAGGAGGGCAAAAAAACCCAGCTGCTGCACACCCTCAATGGCAGTGGCCTGGCCATCGGTCGCACTATGGCGGCCCTACTCGAAGCGGGCCAGCAGGGCGACGGCAGCGTCAGCCTGCCCGCCGCCCTGGTGCCCTACATGGGCGGTATCGATCGCCTCAGCAGCCCGGGCTGAACCAGAGCTGGCTGAAACAGTCCTGGCTGATGGGCCGGCCCCGCGGTTCGGTTGGGGGCGCCGCATCCCCCAGAATGAATTCACTATTGATGAGCCCAATGGGTGTTCTCACCGCGCTGGCGATCTTGGCCGGGCTGATCGTCGTGCATGAGGCGGGCCATTTTCTGGCGGCCACCTGGCAGGGCATCCGGGTCAGTGGCTTTTCCGTGGGCTTCGGGCCCGTGCTGCTGCAGAAGCGCATCAAGGGCGTGTTGTTTGCCCTGCGGGCGATTCCGCTGGGGGGCTTCGTGTCCTTTCCCGACGAAGACGAAGACAGTCCATACCCCGCCGATGACCCCGACCTGCTGCGCAACCGCCCGCTGCCCCAACGGGCCCTGGTGATTGCCGCAGGCGTCATCGCCAACCTGCTGTTGGCCTATGCCGTGCTGGTGGGCCAGGGGCTGGTGGTGGGCATTCCGGCGGGCCTGTCGGCCACGCC
Source organism: Synechococcus sp. UW140 (assembly GCA_945877115.1). GTDB lineage: Bacteria > Cyanobacteriota > Cyanobacteriia > PCC-6307 > Cyanobiaceae > Cyanobium. The sequence goes on from CAMCQR010000053.1 coordinate 7,530, forward strand.
GGGGGTACTGGTCAGCGGGGTGGTGGCGGGCCAACCCGCCGCCAGCACGGGCCTGCGGGCGGGCGATCGGATTGTCAGCATCGATTCCGTGCCCCTGCGCGGCGGCCAGCAGGCCGTCGCCGACCTGGTGGAGCGGATCCGCAGCTCCGCCGGCCACACCCTGCTGCTGGAGGCGGACCGGGCCGGTCGGCCCCTGCAACTGTCGCTGACGCCAAGCGAGCAGGGGGGCATCGGCCATATCGGTGCCCAACTGCAACCCAATGGCAGCGAAACCTTCCGGGCCCCCAGCAGCCCCCTGGAACCCTTCCGTCAGGCCAACCACGATCTGCTGGCCCTCACCAGTCGCACCTTTGCGGGCTTCGGCAGCCTGATCACCCATTTCGGCGAAACCGCCAGCCAGGTGTCGGGTCCGGTCAAGATTGTCGAAATGGGCGCCACCCTGGCCCGCCAGGGGGGCAGCAGCCTGTTCCTCTACACCGCCCTGATCTCCATCAACCTGGCGGTGCTTAATTCCCTGCCCCTGCCCCTGCTGGATGGCGGCCAGTTCGCCCTGCTGCTGATTGAGGGACTCCGGGGCCGGCCCCTGCCCGAGCGGTTCCAAATGGCCTTCATGCAATCCGGGTTCGTCTTTCTGGTGGGTCTCAGCCTCCTGCTGATCGTCAAGGACACCAGCCAGCTGCCGGCCATTCAGCAATGGCTGGGCCACTGAAACGCTGCAGCCCCCTGGCCACTCTCTGCCCCAGCCATCTAGGGGGTAAGGTGGCTAGACGCTGCCCAACCCCCGGCCTGCCGAATGGCAAAAAAATCAATGATCGCGCGCGACGTTAAGCGCAGCAAGATGGTCCAACGTTTCTCTGCCAAGCGCGCCGCCTTCAAGGAAGCCATGGCTGCTGCCGCCGATCCGATGGAGCGGCTGGAAATTCACCGCAAGCTGCAGGGCCTACCCCGCAACAGCGCCCCTAGCCGCCGTCGCAACCGTTGCTGGGCCACCGGCAAGCCCCGTGGTGTCTATCGCGATTTCGGCCTTTGCCGCAACCAGCTGCGCGAGCGGGCCCACAAAGGTGAACTGCCCGGTGTGGTCAAGTCCAGCTGGTGAGAAGGCGTTTCGCCGTTGCTATCCCGTTTGCCAAGGCGTCCCATGGACGCCTTTTTTTGTGAACTGTTGGCTGCAACAACAGCCCTTGCCGAGCGATGGAATGGTGAGGAAATGGCCGGCGACGGCAATCCGCCCCAAGGGAAGACCCATCGGGGGGGTCAGATGCGAGAATCCCTGGCGACAACAAAGAAACATAACGTCAAGTGCAAGGACAAACTCAGTCGATCTCCTTCGATGGTCGGGAGATCCGGCTGACCACCGGTCGTTACGCCCCCCAGGCCGGGGGTTCGGTCTTGGTCGAATGCGGAGATACGTCAATCCTGGTGACGGCGACCCGCTCTAAGCCCCGTGAAGGCATTGATTTCCTGCCCCTGACCTGCGATTACGAGGAACGGCTTTATGCCGCGGGTCGCATCCCCGGCAGTTTCATGCGCCGCGAATCCCGGCCCCCCGAGCGGGCCACCCTGATCGCCCGGCTGATCGATCGGCCGATGCGTCCCCTGTTCCCGGGTTGGATGCGGGACGACCTGCAGATCGTCGCCACCTGCCTATCCCTCGACGAGCGGGTGCCGCCCGACGTGCTGGCGGTGACCGGCGCATCCCTGGCCACCCTGCTGGCCCGCATCCCCTTCGCAGGTCCAATGGCGGCCGTGCGTGTTGCCCTGCTCGGCGATGACTTCGTGCTCAACCCCAGTTACCGCGAGATCGAGCGCAGTGACCTCGACCTGGTGGTGGCCGGCACGCCGGACGGTGTGGTGATGGTGGAAGCCGGCGCCAGCCAACTTCCCGAACAGGATGTGATTGAGGCCATCGACTTCGGTTATGAGGCCGTCGGTGAATTGATCAAGGCCCAGCAGGCCCTGCTCAAGGAACTTGGCATCGAGCAAGTCAAGCCCGAGGCCAAGGAAGAAGACGCCACCCTGCCCACCTTCCTGGAAAAGGAATGCAGCAAGGCCATCGGCGCCGTGCTCAAACAGTTCAGCCAGACCAAGCCCGAACGGGATGACAAGCTGGATGCCATCAGGGCCGAAGTGGCCGAGAAAATCGCCGGTCTCAAGGACACCGATCCGGTCAAAGTATTGGTCAGCGGCAGTGGCAAGGCCCTGCCCACCAGCTTCAAGGGCCTCACCAAGAAGTTGATGCGTCAGCAGATCGTCAAGGATGGCAAGCGGGTCGATGGCCGCAACCTCGATGAGGTGCGTCCGATCAGTTCGGCCGTTGGTGTGTTGCCCCGCCGGGTCCATGGTTCGGGCCTGTTCCAGCGGGGTCTGACCCAGGTGCTCTCCACCGCCACCCTGGGCACCCCCAGTGATGCCCAGGAAATGGATGACCTGAATCCCGCCAACGAGAAGACCTACCTGCACCACTACAACTTCCCCCCCTATTCGGTGGGTGAAACCCGGCCGATGCGCTCCCCCGGTCGCCGCGAAATCGGCCATGGCGCCCTGGCGGAGCGGGCCCTGATCCCCGTGCTCCCCCCCAAGGAAAGCTTCCCTTATGTGCTGCGGGTGGTGAGTGAGGTGCTCAGCTCCAATGGCTCCACCTCCATGGGTTCGGTGTGCGGCAGCACCCTGGCCCTGATGGATGCGGGGGTGCCCCTCAAGGCCCCCGTCAGCGGCGCCGCCATGGGCCTCATCAAAGAGGGCAAGGAGGTGCGCATCCTCACCGACATCCAGGGCATCGAGGATTTCCTCGGCGACATGGACTTCAAGGTGGCGGGCACCGAGAAGGGCATCACGGCCCTGCAGATGGACATGAAGATCACCGGCCTGCCCATCACCACGGTGGCGGAGGCGATCAACCAGGCCCGCCCAGCCCGGCTCCACATCCTTGAGAAGATGCTGGAGGCGATCGACAAGCCCCGCGACACCCTATCGCCCCATGCCCCCCGTCTGCTCAGCTTCCGCATCGACCCCGAACTGATCGGCACGGTGATCGGCCCCGGCGGTCGCACCATCAAGGGCATCACCGAGCGCACCAACACCAAGATCGACATCGAGGATGGTGGCATCGTCACGATCGCCAGCCACGATGGCGCCGCCGCCGAAGAAGCCCAGCGCATCATCGAAGGTCTGACCCGCCGGGTCAGCGAGGGGGAAGTGTTCTGTGGTGCCGTCACCCGAGTGATTCCCATCGGGGCCTTTGTCGAAATCCTGCCCGGCAAGGAGGGCATGATCCACATCTCCCAGCTCTCGGAAGCCCGGGTGGAAAAGGTGGAAGACGTGGTCAACGTCGGCGACCAGGTGACTGTTCGCGTCCGCGAAATCGACAATCGCGGCCGCATCAACCTCACCCTGCGCGGCGTCGCCCAACAGGAACCCGCCCCGGCGGTCTGATCGATCCGCCGATGTCCCTGGGTGCCATCAAGTCCCAGGGGCAGGCTGTGAAGTCAGATCGCAAACGTGGGATCGATCCGGCCCATTGCTGTGGCGGCCCTTTGGCACAGGTCGGCGTGGCTGGGTCCGTGGCTGGCGATCAGGCAACCGGCCTGCAGGCCGTCGCCCTGGTTGTAGGTGAGGGCCCGGCCATCGGCGTGGCCAAAGGCGCCGCCGGCCGCCCGCAGCACCGCTTCGGGGGCGGCCATGTCCCAATCCTTGGGGGCCGTGCGCCCCGAAAGGGAGATGTAGAGGTCGCTCTCGCCCCGCAGGATCGTGGCCACCTTGCCGCCCACGCTGCCCATCACCCGGGTTTCCCCCAGCTGCAGGGCCGCCAGCAGCTGCTCCAAACGGGTATCGCGATGGCTGCGGCTGGCCACCAGCACCAGCTCTTGCGTACGGCGGCGGGCGCTGAGCTGGGGTGCGAAGCGTTCGCCGCTGCGGTTCTCGCGCCAGGCGCTGCCGGCGAACGGCAGGTCTGCGGCCCCTTCACCGGCCTCGGCCCTGGCCTCTGGGCCGGCCTGGGGCAATAAGCCAAACCAGAGTTCTTCCCTTTCGGGCAGCAGCACCACCCCCAGCACTGGCGAGCCCCGCTGCAGCAGGGCCAGATGCACCGCATATTCGCCCGTGCCCAGCAGGAAATCCTTGGTGCCATCGAGGGGATCCAGCAGCCAAAGCCACTCAGCGGGTAGGGGTTGGCCCGCCTGAAGCATCCCAGCGGCGGTCTCCTCACTCAACAGGGTCCAGGGGGCCCCAGGAAAGGACGCCTGCAGGCCCTGCAGCAACCATTGATTCACGGCCAGATCAGCGGCGGTGACAGGGCCGCTGCCGCCATCGGCCACCGTCAGCGCAGCCGCAAAGCCATGGGGGGGCTGTTCACCCCGGGCGTAGGCCCGCAGGATGTCGGCCGCCCCCCAGCAGAGGGGTCGCAGCTGGGCCAACAACGCCTCCTGGTCGATGCCACCGGGCAGGGACGGGGAGGTAGGCATCATGGACCAGCAAACATGCATTTTGCCGATCCGACTTGCCGATGGCTGTGCCCGAACCCACCGGCGGCGTGCTGTACCTGGTAGGCACCCCCATCGGCAACCTAGAGGACCTCTCGCCCCGCGCCCGTCGGGTGCTGGGGGCGGTGGACCTGGTGGCCTGTGAGGACACGCGGCGCAGCGGTTTGATGTTGCATGGACTGGGGCTGCGCAACCGGTTGGTGAGTTTTCACGAACACAACCGCATAGCCCGCCAGCCCCAGCTGCTGGCGGGCCTGGCGGCGGGGCAGAGCATCGCCTTGATCAGCGATGCCGGCCTGCCCGGGGTGGCCGACCCCGGCGAGGAACTGGTGGCCGCCGCCCGCCGGGCGGGCCACGGCGTGATCTGCGTGCCCGGACCCTGCGCCTTGACGACGGCCCTGGTCAGTAGCGGCCTGCCCAGCGGCCGTTTCTGTTTTGAGGGCTTTTTGCCGCCCCGCAGCAGCCCCCGCCGCCAGCGGCTGCAGGCACTGGCCGCTGAAGAGCGCACCCTCGTGCTGTACGAGGCCCCCCATCGGCTGGTGGCGTTGTTGGAAGATCTGCTGGCGGTGCTGGGCGACCGGCCCCTGATGGTGGCTCGGGAGTTGACCAAACGCCATGAGGAACAGGTGGGGCCGACGGTGGCAGCGGCCCTGGCCCATTTCCTGGCCACCCCACCCCTGGGCGAATGCACCCTGGTGCTGGGCGGCGCGACGCCGCTGGTGGGTCCGGAGCCCTGGGATGGATCCCTACTGCGGGCCCAGCTGGACACCCTGGTGGCCGAAGGCCATAGCGCCAAGGAGGCCAGTCGCCTGCTGGCGGAACGGACGGGCCACCCGCGTCGGGATCTCTATGCCCTGCTGCACCAGGCACCCGAAACGGCAGGGGAGAAGCCGGAGTAGCCACTGAATCCGGGCGACCGGTTCGGCCAGGGGAACCGTAGGGACGGCAAAATGGGTGGTGTTTTATCGCCCGCTCCGATGCTGCTTCGCTTCCGGTTGCTGATCTCCTCGGTGGTGGGCGCCTCGATGCTGCTGCTGGTGTTGTGCCTGGGGGCCCAGAACCTCAACGACCGGCCCTCACTGCAGCTGGGCTTTGGCCGCACGACGGCGCCCCTACCCAGTGGCTTCCTGGTGGGGGTGGCCCTGGCCCTGGGGGTGCTGGGTGGCGGCAGTGCCGTCGCCCTGCTCCAGGGCGGCGCGGCGGAGCGAGAAGACTGAGGCCTGGGGCGGGTGGTGGCCTCAGTCAGCCGCCCGGTAGGGCGTAAAGGGCGCCTTCGATGACCAACCGGGTGATGCCCTGGGCCACCAGGTAGGGGGCGGTGCGTTCGAGCAGGGAGGGATCGGGCAGGGGGATGACCCGCTGGGTGCGACCGCATTGGCGTTTGGCCTGGCGCGGGTTAACGAACACCACCAGGGCCTGGCGGTCGAGTTCGTCTTCGGCGAGGCGGCCCAATTCGGGCAGCTCCCGCAGGGGGCGGGCCTGCAACTCCACGGTTTTGTCGACCAGCAGGAAGGCACTGGTGGGCAGGGCGGCGACGTTGAACGGCACGGCCTCATGGATGGCCAGATCGTCGATGATCGGTCCCAGCGGAATGGCCACAAAGGTTTCGCCCTGGGCAAAAAAGAGCTCCTCGCCGGAGTCGTCGCTGAGATCGTCGTCGTTGGGATCGTCCTCAGCGTCGTCAGCGCCGAAATCATCGGCGTCATCGATGGCCAGCTCCCCAGGGCCCGCCACCGGGGCGATGGCCACGGGCGCTGGGGAGTTGGCCGCAGGCGCTGGGGCGGATTCGAGGTCCGCTGGCGCTTGGGCCATGGTGCGATCCGGGAGAACCCTTAAGACCGGTTGTTCGCCATCAAGGTCCGTTTTCAGGTCTGAATCCCTAAAGGAATCAACTGGAGTCAGATCCGTTTCGGATCCAGCTGGAGTCGGAGGAGGGATTGGGGTGGCTGCACCGGAGCGGCGGCGCCGGCCCAGGATGGGCGGGGGCACGGCTGTCACCCCCGGGGGCTCGTCAAGGACGTCAGCCTGCGGTGACGGCAAGGCGGGCGACGCAATCGCAAGCTGCTGGTCCCCGGGGAAATCCAGGGCCCCCTGTTGGGCGCCGGGCAGCTCCTGAACTGGCACCTGAACAGAATCGCCAGCAGCCTCAAGCGCAGGCCCTTGCAAGGACTGGTCTGAGGGCTGTTCAAGGTCATAGGAGCCCACCGTGCTCGCCAACGCAGGCCGCTCAACGGGCTCGGCCAGGGTCAAGGCAACAGCGCCAAGGTCTTCTCCCCTCTCTGGAGGCAACTCGCCAAGGGGGGCCCCATCGCCTTGGGGAGACCCACCACGCTGGGCCTTCTGCTGCTTGAGCAGCAACTCGTAGTCCGCGAGGTCGATCACCGCCTTGGCGGCGCGGCTCACCGTGGTGGGGCTGCAGCCGAACAAGGCCGCCAGCTGCTGGAGTGACGCACCAGCACAAAAGCGAGCCACCAGCTCCTGCTTCTGGCTATCACTGAGCCGGTTGGCCGCCATTGGGCGCACGGAAGCAAGGTTAACTACTCTAAGGGCTGGGGCCGGCCAGGATGCTGACCGGCAGCGCCTGCCCCTGGCCATGGGGCCGGGCACAATGCCTCCCTTGCTCCCTTAGCTCAGCTGGATAGAGCAGCTGCCTTCTAAGCAGCCGGTCGTGTGTTCGAATCACACAGGGGGCGTTGGTAGAAACCGCAGCCAGGTTGGGATCCCAGCCTGTCAAGGCCCCCGCAGCCGCGCTGGCTGAGGCCTGTGGTGTTTTTGATGGCGAAAAACTATGCAACTGATGCATAGGTACGCGGCGTTGAGGATGGAGATTGCCCCGGGTCTGTTGCTGTTCTGTTGTAGTACTGCGCAAGATGGGCCCCGCCAACCGGGTTCGATTTCCCGAAGCCCCAGCCTCCCTAGCCCGTTCTGATGCCCTCTAGCGCCGACCTCACCGATGCCCTGATCCCCCTGATCCCCGAGGACGGCAGCCGGATCAGCAATGGCGAGATCAAAGCCGCGCTGGAGCAAGAGCTGGGAGAGCCGCTCAGCGACGCCCAGGTGGAGGAAGCCAAAAATCTTGTGGTGGCCATGGGTGCGGCAGAGAAGGCGCGGGGACCCGGCGGTGGCCTGAAGGCCCCGGGCCTGGAGCCCCCACCGCGGGCGGCGGCTCGCTCACGCAACAGCAATGGTGGCCCGGCCCAGGGGCGCAAGGCGTCTGACGCTGCAGCACCCACCAGCCCTCCCCCCGAGCCCGGCGACCCCAGCCGCGGCTTCCAAGGCTGGGTGGCACCGCCCCAGCGTGACCTGGGTAAGGCCGCGATGGAGAAGAGCCTCTGGAGCGCGGCCGACCAGTTCCGCGCCAACTCGGGTCTCAAGGCGCAGGAGTATCCGAGCCCGATCCTCGGCCTGATCTTCCTGCGCTTCGCGGATGCGCGCTTCATGCCGAAGTGGCAGATCCTCAAGGCCGCTGGCGGCAGCGAACGACGCGGCAGCCGTGAGGAGGATCCCAACGCCTAACAGAGCGAGGGCCTGCTGTACCAGCCTCCCGGCGCCCGCTACCAGCAGCTGCTGGAGTTGCCCGAGGGCGCCGATATCGGCGAGCACCTCAACACGGCCATGCAACTGATCGAGGAGCACAACAGCAAGCTGGCGGGGGTGCTGCCACGCAGTTACAACCTGTTCACGCCCCAGCTCCTGAAGGAGCTGCTCAAACGCATTTCCGAGATCCCTACGGATCTGGAGTTCGATGCCTTCGGGCAGATCTACGAGTATTTTCTGGTGGAGTTTGCCCGCAGTGAGGGACAGAAGGGGGGCGAGTATTTCACGCCGCCGCCGATGGTGATCCTGATCACGGAGATCGTGGAGCCCTTCGCCGGTCGGCTGCTGGATCCGGCTTCCGGTTCAGGCGGTATGTATGTGCAGAGCGCCCGCTTCGTGAGGGCCCACCGCGGCAACCCAGCCGGCGACCTGGCCATCTGTGGTGTGGAGAAGACACTGGAGACCGGCCGACTCTGTGTGATGAATCTCGCTGTTCATGGCCTGGAGGGAAACATCAAATATGGCGGCGACAGCAACAGCTACTACGAAGATCCGCACGCTGCTGTCGGCGCCTTCGACTATGTGATGGCCAACCCGCCGTTCAACGTGAACGCGGTGGACATGAAGAAGCTGAGTGCCGTGACCGGCCCCGGGCGGCGGTTTCCATTCGGCACGCCCAGCGTGGACAATGCCAACTA
>CAMCQR010000054.1 GCA_945877115.1 Synechococcus sp. UW140
TGCAGGGATTTGGCTTTGTCGCGGAAATTTTGTAGCAGCAATTGCAGGTAGGTCACCTTGCGTAATTTGATGTTGGCCGTCAAGGACATCCCCACCTGCAGGGGCAGGGCATTGCCCTTACTGGGTTTGAAACAGACTTTCTGTTCGGAGTCTGTTCCCGAAGGGCAATTGATGAGGCTGTTGGCATCGAGCTTGATATCCACGGGGAAGCGATAGAACGTCTTCATCTGGTCCGGTGGCAGGGCATCGGAGCCGATGCGGCGTACAGTGCCATGCATGACGCCAAAATCGGAGGCAGGGAAAGAATCAATGCTGATCTCGGCTGGTTTATTGATGGAGACAAAACCGATCTCCCTACTAGGCACCTCCACCCGCGCTTCGAGTCGATCAAACGGCACAATCTTCATCACCGGTTCGCTTGTCTGGGCGACGAATCCCTTGGTACGCGACTTGAGTTCAAACACCACCCCTGATTCCGGTGCCTTGATTTCCTGGTAGCGGATGTTGACATTGAGTTCGATCAATTTGCTGCGTAAATCGATCAGCTCGCTCTGTAGCTGCCGAACCCCCTGCATCAGCAGGGCCTGCTGTCGGAGCCGATCCACCCGCGATTCCTCCAGCTTGCCGCGCACCTCTTGAACCTTCTGGCGCTGCCCCAGGTACTGAAGTTCTGCGGTGGCACCTTCCCTGTTCAGAACTTCTAATCTTGACAGGACTTCGGTCTCTAACCCCAGGCTTTCGGCCAGAACCCGTTGCTCGGTGCTGTTGGTATCGAGATAGCGGAAGAGTTCTTCGCGTTTAAGCAGCACTTGCTGCTCTTTGTAGGCAATACTTTTAACCATACTTTGCTGCCGATCGCGGGTCGTTTCCGTATCCAGCTTCAGCAATGTTTGTCCCCTGCTCACTTGCTGGCCTTCCTTGACCAGCACTTGTTCCACCACCCCGCCAACGGGCATCTGCACTTCTTTGACAACCCCCAAGGGCTCGAGTTTGCCTGGGGCAGTGACGATCTCTTCTGTTTTAGCCAGGGCCAACCAAGCCAGCCCGAAGGCCGTAACCCCCATCAGGGACCAGGTGATGGCACTGGCCCAGAAGCGTGATTGCTGCAGTACAAGATCCTCACTCTCGTTGAATTGAAACGAGCGAGAATCCGCATCGGGCTTGGGCTCCTGGGTCGGGGGGCTGGGAAGGACGGGAAGGGCCATCAGTTGTTGTCCTGTTGCCGGAAGAGGGCGTAGTAGCGGCCCCGTAGGGCCATCAGTTCGTCGTGGGTGCCGGTTTCGACGATCGATCCCTGGTGCATGAACACGATGCGGTCGGCCCGCTTGATCGTGTTGAGGCGGTGGGTGATCACAAAAACCGTGCAACCCTGCATCGCTTGCTGCAGGTTGTCGCAAACCTGGCGTTCCGTGTCGTAGTCCAGGGCGCTGGTGGCCTCATCCATCACCAGCAGGCGCGGTTGGCTCAGCAGGCTGCGGGCGATGGCGATCCGCTGGCGTTGGCCACCTGAAAGGGAGGCTCCCCTTTCCCCCACCGGCGTGCTGTAGCCGGAGGGCAGGGTCATGATGAAATCGTGGGCAGCGGCGGTTTTGGCCGCCTGGACGATCGCATCGCTGGTGGCGTCAGGGTTAGTCAGCGCAATGTTGTCGCTGATTGTGCCCGAAAACAACAAGGGGTCCTGGGGCACGATGCCGACCTGGCGGCGCAGGGAGTACAACTCAACTTTGTCGATGTCATAACGATCGATCAGGATGCGACCGCTGTCGGGCGCATAGAGGCGCGGCAGCAATTTCATCAGCGTGCTCTTTCCACTACCGCTTTGGCCCACGATGCCGATAAAGGTACCGGCGAGTACATGCAGATCGATATTGCTAAGCACCGGAGGCGTACCCGGTGCGAAGGTAAAGCTGACGTTTTCAAAAAGCACATCCCCAACGATCGGAGGTAAGGGAATGTTGGCCTTGTCCGCTTCACTGGATTCCTCCGGCGTATCGACGACGTCGGCCAGCCGTTCAAAGGAAACCCTCAGTTCCTGCACCGACTGCCAGATGGAGGACAGACGCAGGATCGGCTGGGTGACATAACCGCTGATGATGCGGAAGGCGATCAGCTGGCCGAGGGTGAGGTCCCCCTTCAGCACCATCGAGGCCCCCACCCAGAGCACCAGCAGCTGGGACAGTTTCTGCAGGACCTGACTGGTTTCGTTGAGAAAGGTTCCCGTGACAGTTTTTTCAAAGGTGCGGGCGATATAGCGGGAATAAAAGTCCTGCCAGCGCCAGCGGCTCACCATCTCCACGTTCTGGGCCTTGACGGTCTGGATGCCGGTGATCACCTCGACAAGGTGGCTCTGGGTACGGGCATTTTCTTCGGCCGCCTGGCGATACTGCCTCCTGAACAGGGGGGCACCCAGCACCGTGATGGCGATCTGGATGGGCAAGACCGCTAGGGCCACAAGGGTGAGTGTGACGCTGTAAAGCAGCATCACGGCGATATAGATGACCGAGAACATGGCATCCAGCACTGTCATCAGGGCCTGGCCGGTGAGGAAGTTGCGGATCTTCTCCAGTTCGGCAATCCGGGTGCCCAGTTCGCCCACGGGCCGACGGTCGAAATAGCCGAGGGGCAAGCGCAACAGGTGGTCAATCACCTCGGATCCCAGCCGCAGATCGATGCGGTTGGTGGTGTCGGCAAACAAGAAGGTGCGCAGACTGCCGATCACGCCCTCCATGAGCGTCACCACCACCAGCGCCAGCCCCAGAATCTGCAGCGTGTCCATACTGCGCTGGGCGATCACCTTGTCGATGATCACCTGGATGAGCAGGGGGTTGGCCAGGCTGAAGAGCTGCACCACGAAGGAGGCCAGCAGCACCTGCAGCAACATGCCCCGGTAGCGCCGCAGCGCCGGCCAGAACCAACTCGGACCGAAGCGGCGCTCAGGGGTGGCAGTGCTGCGCTCCAGCAGCAACAGCTCGATTCCGTCTGGAAAACGCTTCTGGATCTCGGCCGGACCCAGGTCGACCCAGCCATCGGCCGGCGAAGCCAGGCGCAGCCCGCGGCCATTGCTGCGGGTAACCAAAGCAAAGCTGTCCTTCCAGGCCACCAGACAGGGGGTGATCAGCCGGGTGGCCGAACTCGGCTGCACCCGGGCGCCGCTGACGAGCAGGCCCAGCATGGCGGCAATCTGGCCACAGAATTGCAAATCGGGTTTCTGACCGCGGCGCAGCTTTTCCTGCAACACCTTGTCGATGGCGTCGCGGCGATAGGGCAGATCCATCAGCTTGCCCAGCATCTGGAAGCAGGCCAGGGTCTCGTCGACCACGCCCCGGGCGCGCACCAGCTGCAGCCCCCGGGTGGGGTCGTGCTGGCCCAGGTCCAGGCTGGTGGGTAGGGGGTGTTCACCCCGGGTTGGAGCGACGGCAGCGGCAGCCCCTGTTCCAGGGGCCCCCTGGAGCAGGAGCGTTGCGGCGCCAGGCCCCTCGGCCGTTGCAGGCACGACATCCAGGGCGCCGGGGGCCAGGGCCAGCAGCCTCAGCGGCAGCGGCGGACGGGGTTGGGGTAAGGGGGCTTCGGGGTTGAGGGTGGCCCCAATCGGTTGGTCCACCACATTGGCGCTGCCAAGAACCAGGGTTTCCCCCGCCTTCAGTTGGGAAACGATGCTCCGGTTGGGTTGCAGGGGTCGGCTATGGGCCCTGAGCTGGCTGAGGCGCTGACGCCAGTGGCCATGATCAAACAGCTCGGCGGAACTGGCGGCCGCTTCTCGCTTGAGCAGCAGACTGTTCAATTCGGCTGTCCACAGCTGGCTGCTGGCCCAGTCGCTGAAGGCTGGATTTTGCTTCAACCACTCCAGCACCATGGCGTCCGGCAGGACTGCGGCCAGAACCGAGGTGGCGGCCGTCACCTGTTCGCAGGCTTCGACCCGCAGCAGCGACACCAAACCCACCAGGGAACCCGCCCCGCAGCGTTCCAAGGTGAAGGGCCGATCACCCCTCTGGCCCAACAGCCTCACTTCGCCTTCCAACACCACCAGCACCCTTTCGCCGATGACCAGGTCCGTGCTCAGGGGATCTCCCTCCTCAAAGCGCTGCAGGCTGGTGGTCGCCAGCAAGCGGGATTGCTCAGATGGGGACAGGAGGTTGAAGGGAGCCTGCTGCAGCAGGGTTTCGATCTGGGCGGGGTAGGAGGTGGTCATCCTTTCTGCCCCATCGCCAGCAATTCACCCACCTGCTCTTCCACCCATTCCTCGAACAGTTCCAGGCCCATGCGCTCCTGCATGGCCTCGTCGAAGGTGGCGGGCCGCATCACCTCCAGGCGCACCACCAACCACCACTGTTCGATCTGGAGGGGCGGGCTCAGTTGGCCAGGCCTGGAGGTCCGCAGCCGTTCGGCTAGGGCGGGGTGGGCCTGAAGAATCGGTGCAGGGCCCACGACGCCGCGGGTGGTTTGTTCTGGTCCCTTGGCGTATTGGGCCGCGAGTTCGGCGAAATCGGCTTCACCCTCGGCGATGCGGAGGTAAAGCTCCTGGGCCAGGGCACCGCTTTCAACCCTCAACAAGCTGTAAACCACCTGGTCGAGCTGATGTTTGCGGGCCAAAAAACGCTGCTCGGCCCGATGTAAGAAATGCTCCCGGCAATGGTGGGCGATGCGCAGCGGCAGCTGGGCCTGAGCCTGCGCATCCTCCTCGCTGAGCGCTTCGGATTGGCAGACCGCCGCCAGCTGCTCAGGGGAGCGGATACCCTTGCGGGCAGCCCATTCCTGCAGGGCTTGCTTTTGCTGCTCGGCTGGGAGTTGCACCTGCGCCACGGCCCGACTGATCACCTCCTGACGCAGCAGGGGCAGCAGGAGCTGGTGGCGCGCCAGCTGGCGCCACAGGCTGGGGTCGATGGTTTCAGCCCAGCGTTGCAGTGGGGCCGGGTTCGGATCGGGGGCGTCCTCGGCTTGGTTGATCCAGCTACGGCCCGCACTGGGACCATGGACCGAAAGGGTTACGTCGTTATTGGGCTGGATATCGAGGGCCATGGAGGGTAGGAAGCTCTGTCGCGAGGCCTGTCCCACGACTCAGACGAGCTATGCCATCTTGCTTGCTTGGCGGCCATTCTTCGGTAAGTGTTCGTCCAGCCGCACAGATGGCTCGACTAGCTGCACAGACTGCACTGGTGGGTCCAGCCGCACAGATGGCCTTGTCCCTTACTCCGCTGATCCCTGCAGCAGATTCAGGAGCCCCGCTTCATCGATCACCTTGAGACCCAAGCCCTCCGCCTTGGCCAACTTGGAGCCCGCCTCCGCCCCTGCCACCACGTAGTCCGTGCGGCGGCTGACCGCTGCACTGATGCGGCCGCCCGCAGCTTCGATCCGATCCTGGGCTTCACGGCGGGACAGGGTGGGGAGGGTTCCGGTGAGCACAAAGCATTGGCCAGCGAAGCGCCCAGGGGCTGGGTCGGCCCCGGGATGGTCTGACGATTCGTCAGTGGCCAGGGATAGGCCCATCTTGACCAAATCAGCCAGCAGCCTGCCATTGGCCTCGGTGGCGAACCATTGCTGCAGGGACTGGGCGATCTCAGCGCCGATGCCATGCACGGCGGTGATGCGCTCCGGTTCCAGTCGGGCCCCATGGGCGAGGGAGGCGGCGCTGGGGAAGGCCCTCGCCAGGGTGCGGGCATTGACTTCGCCCACATGACGAATGCCAAGACCGTAGAGCTGGCGAGCCCACGGCTGGTTCCTGGACTCCGCCAGGGCCTGCATCAGGTTGGTCGCCGACTTTTCACCGAGACGTTCCAGGCTGGCCAGCAAGGCCGCATCAAGGCGGTAGAGATCGGCGATGGAGGCCACCAGCCCCCGATCCACCAGTTGCCCGATCAGCTTGCTGCCGAGCCCGTCCACATCCATGGCCCCCTTGCTGACCCAGTGGCGCAAGGAGCCCCTCAAGATCGCCGGGCAGCTGCTGTTGACGCAACGGGTGGCGGCTTCCCCGACTTCGCGCACCAGCAGGGCGCCGCATTCGGGGCAGGCGCTGGGCAGGGTCACGGGCACGGCCCCGGCCGGCCGCAATTCGGGTAGGACCCGCACCACCTCTGGAATGATTTCCCCAGCCTTGCGCACCACGATCGTGTCGCCTGCGTGCAGGTCGAGTTCGGCCAGGCGGTCGGCGTTGTGGAGGGTGGCCCGGGCCACGGTGCTGCCGGCCAGGGCCACGGGGTTAAAAAAGGCCACCGGAGTGACCGCCCCGGTGCGTCCGACCTGGGCTTCGATGCGAAGCAACCGGCTGGGGGCCTCTTCGGCCGCGTATTTCATGGCTACGGCCCAGCGGGGCGCCTTCTGGGTGAAGCCCGCCTCCTCCTGTTGGTTCAGGTCGTTGAGTTTGACCACCACCCCATCGGTGGCGTAGTCGAGCTGGTTGCGCTTGTCCTCCCAGAGGGTGGCGAATTGCTCAATGGCCGTCAGGTCAGCACAGAGTGCGCAATGGGGATTGACGCGAAAACCGGCATGCCGCAACCAGGCCAGGGCCTGCCATTGGTTGTTCGGGGGCGGGGGATCATCGTTCGGGTTCGTGGTGTCGGGGGAGCTCCAATCGGGCGGTAGGTGCAGGGTGTAGGCGTAGAAATCGAGTCGGCGCCTGGCCACCACCTTGGGGTCAAGCTGCCGCAGGGTGCCGGCGCAGGCATTGCGGGGGTTGGCGAAGAGGGACTCCCCGCGGGCCTGGCGTTCATCATTGATCTGGCTGAAGGTGGTGGCGGGTATCAGGGCTTCGCCGCGGACTTCGACCCAGGGGGGCGGATTCTGCAGATTGAGGCGCAGGGGCAGGCTGGCAATCGTGCGCACATTGGCGCTGATCTCCTCGCCCCGCTCGCCATCCCCCCGGGTGGCGGCCCGCACCAGGACCCCCGCCTCGTAGCTGAGGGCGAGGGCGTTACCGTCAATCTTGAGTTCGGCCACCATGGGCAAGGCCGTGCCTGGCGGCTGCTCCAACACCCGTAGCAGCCGGCCATACCAATCCTCCAGTTCCGAGAGGTTGAAGGCGTTATCCAGGCTGAACAGCGGAATCCGGTGCTGAACGCTGACGAATCCGGTCGCCGTCGCTCCCCCAACCCGGTGGGTGGGGCTGTCGGGGGTGATCAGGGATGGATCGAGCCGCTCCAATTGTTCGAGTTCTCGATAGAGGCGGTCATAGACCGGATCCTCCATCTCTGGCGTGTCGAGAACGTAGTAGGCGTAGGCGGCACGGTTGAGCAGCGCCCGGAGTTCCCTGGCCCTGGCGCCTGAAGGGTTGGTTGGCCCGGTCACCGCTCAGCCGCCGCCAGTGGTCTGGATGCGGTCGATACGCCAGGCCTCATCCACTTTGATGAAGGTGAAGTCAAGGGGCAATTCATCCTTGCTGTCATCGGGCTTGAGCTTGACGGTGAGCATCACCTGGTCTTCCTGCATCCGTGGTCGCCCTGATTTAAGATTGCGGTAATTATTGAGTTTGAGGCCCGCCAGAAAACGGATGAATTGTTGACGGTTGACGTGGGAGCGATAGTTCTTGGTTGTCAACAGGTAGGCCCCATCAATCTGGCCTGATGCCACCTGGGTAAAGAACTGTTTGATCAGGGGGTTGATGCCACGGGCGCTGAGCACCAGTTTCACCGCCGAGATCGTCCAGTAGAGGAGGAGGGCTCCCGCGCCGGCTAACAGGCCCTTGGAGCCGAAGTCCCTGGCCAGTCCCCAATCCATGACGTCAACATCGGCGTACAGCGGCATGAGTCTGACCGACGACGCCGCCTTCCTGCCCCCTGGGCCCAGACTGGACTTTCCGTGAGTGGTGCCACGCACCGGATCCCGTGCCCCTGGAGCCCCTGTTGCCCCTGTTCCACCGACTGAATCGCGAACATTTCGACGGTGCCCTTGTGCGTTCGGGCAAGCCCGTGGCCGACCTGCGCTGGAGTGACGGCAGGTTGACCCGTACGGCGGGCCTCTACCGGCGGGGGCGGCGGGCCGACGGGCAGGGCTTCCGCGAGATCGTGCTGTCGCGGCCCCTGCTGGAACCCCTACCCAGGCAAGCCACCTTGAGCACCCTGGCCCACGAAATGATCCATGCCTGGGTCGATCAGATTCTTGGGATGCGGGAAGCCCATGGCCCCCATTTCAAAGCGTGCATGGCCCGGATCAACCAGGCCCAAGACGATTTCGAGGTGAGCCTCAGGCATGGCTTCCCAGTGCCGGTGCAGGCGGCCCGTTGGTGGGCCTGTTGTCCCCGCTGTGGCCTCCGGACCCCCTACCAAAGCAGGCGCAAGGGGCTGGCCTGCCGGCCCTGCTGTGAGACGTTCTATGGCGGGCGTTGGGATAGCTCCTGCCTATTGGTGTTCGAATCCCAGCTGGATCCCCAAACGAGCCTGGAATGATCGAAGGGCTTCAGCCCACCGCCAGGGAGATCAGGGCAGGAGCGATGAGCTGCCAATGGCCGGTGCTCCTGGGCTCGTTAAGGTGGACCCATGGATTTCGACCGATACGGATCTGCCCCTGGTCTAGACCCTGGCTACGAGAGAAGAACGGCTCGCGACAGGGGTTTGGATCAAAAGTTGGATGGGGAAAGCCAGGGTGGTGCAAGGCCCGTAACACCCCGCGATCGCGCCCGGGGGGATGATCCCCTTGAGCAGCGATTGGATCGCTGGGTTCACCGTGGGCGTCAGTTGGTCGACGGGGTCTCCGGTGCCAGACCGGGATCAAGGCCATCTTCCCCCCCAGGGGCGAATCGTCCCGGGGGGCGGGCGGCGGGCATCGATGGTCTGGGCCGCTGGATGGAAAATCGCTTCGATTGGCTGCTGGACGATGGGGAAGATTGGCGCGAGCCCTGGCAGGAGGCCGATGCGCCTCGTCGGGGCCGCCTCGATGCCGGTGGGCCGCCACCAGCGGCTTCCAGGGGTGTTTCGATTGAAGGGGCGGCCCGGGAGAATCCGGCGGGTGATGGGGACTCGCCCCTTCCCCGTCGCCGGCTTGAAGCCATCTCCTTGCGGGGGCGCAACCGCCTTGCGGCCAACCCATTGACCAGTGGCGGGCCCAGCGATGGGCCGCCCAAAGACTCCGCTTCCCAGGACCAACGCGATCCGACCAGCAGGCCCACCGTGGCCGAATCGGAGGGCTGGCCGCAGGATGACGTCTTCAAGCTCGAACGTTGGCAGCGTCCTGCTCGGCAAAGTTCAGGTGCCGTTCGGGAGGCCGCTGCACCGGAGCAAGATTCCCTTTCCGGTCGGCCACTACCACGCTCCACCCGCCGCCGCTGAAGCAGGCCGACATCATGGCCATCGGAACAGGGAACCCAATCTGGCTTGCCTGGCTTGGCTCGGGGCCGGTGCCTCGCGGGCCACTCCACCGCTGGTTGGAGGCACTTGGAAGCGGGATCCCTTGGACCGCAAGGCCGCATTGATCGAACTGACCAGTTCGCTGGGAATCTCCAAGGCCATCTCTTGGGCCGTCTCGGCGATGGCCGGCTCTCCCTGATCAAGAACGTTCAGCAGTTCGGCCCAGAGTCCGATCCGATCAGGCTGGCGCCTCACCAGCCGGCGGCTTTCCAACCAGTGGTCGCAACCCTTGCGGTGCCAGATGGCTGGATGGTTTTGACCGGAGGGCAGGCGGCGAGCCACACCTTTGGCCAAGGCCCGGATGGTGGCTTCACCATCGACATCTCGCCATTCGACTTGAACCAGAAGGCGGCCGATCTCCATGGCCGAAAGGCCATAGGGGCGCCCCAGCTCGCCCAAGGAGACCCATTCAGGGGTATTTCCACTTGGGGGACGGCCGGAGTTGGCCCTCAGGTGTTGTCGCATCAAGCGCTTGGCTGTCATGGATCCTGTGCCTCTGAGCCAATCTTGGAGCCACCATGCGAACTTCCTTTCCGTCAAGATTAAAATGTATTGAGTAGAAACAACTTCATACTTTGTTGCTAATTTGACGGTTTTGGCCTTGGTCTTACAACGTTTTCATGGTAAGTCGGTTGGGAACCGCGGGTCCCAGCCACCGCTCCAGGGCCGGGGAAAACACTTCCCTAATCACCGTGAGCGCCTTTCCCTGTCGAAAAAAGCGGTAATGGCGGCTCCAGTAGGGACCGGGATGGCCGAAACGGTCCTGCAGCCAGGGACCGTCCACCTGGGCCAGTCCATCCACCTCGCGGAAGAGTTCGGCCCTGCCCGCGGTCAAATTTCGCCAGATCGGCTGGCGATGGTCCGGTAGGTGGTAATCGGCCTCGTCCAGGGTCCACCAACTTTCGGCCCAGCCCAGGGTTTCGGCGCCGCAGCACAGCCAGACCTGTCGCCGCAGCAGTGGAGAGACCAGCTCGCGGACCTCGACAGGGGCGCCCATGGCATCAGGCGGTTCAGGAGCCATGGCGATCAATTCCACCTCGACGGCCTGACCGGTGAGGAGTTCCAGGTGCCGGGTGGGACTGCCATCGCCAAGCAGCAGCAGCTTCCAGCCGCCGCCCAGTTGGCTGCCGGCCCGCGCGGTGAAGACATCAACTGGAGAGTCCTGCCAAAGCACCTGCGGCGAACATTGCAACTGTTGTTCAGCGGGTGGGGCGGTCACCCGCCACCTACGATCGCCAGCCTCCTTGCCACCCCCTCCCGTTCGACCAAAGCGCTTTCGATGTCGGTGGACCGCAGCCGCCAGCCAGTGCCACCAATGGTTTCACCGACGTTGACACTGGTGGAGGTGGCGCCGATCTGGAAGATGGCCGAGCCAGGCTTGCCTGGGGCTGCCACAAGGCCCACCAGTTGGGGCATCGGCCCGGGGGAAGCTGAACTGGTGGCGGGAATGACCCGGGCCAACTTGGGGCTCAAAGGGACCTTCAGGAGGGGCGCCGTCGAGGGGGCGGCCTGGGGGAGTTCGGAGAGCTGTTGCATCCAGGGCTCTTCCGGGGGTGGAGGCGGAGCAGCGCTCTCAACGGCTTGGGGCCCAGGGGCGACCTGCGGCTGGCTACGGGGAACGGTCTCCAGACTGGGGGCCATCGGTGTGGTCAGCACCTGGACCTGGCTCGGCATCGGTTCGGGGTTAGCTGGTCCCAGGGAGCGCAACCGCTCGACCATGAGCAGATTGCGCTCCTGGCTGAGGCTCTGTTGCAGATGGCTCCATTGCTGGACAAACAGCAGGGCGGCGATGGTGCTGACCAGCCCCATGCCCGCAAGGGCCAGCCATAGCCATGGACTTGGCGGATGGCCGCTGGGGCGCTGGTTGGGGGTGGGCGCAACGAGCTCTTGCGGCGAATCGCTGGCAGCGACCTGACCGGTGAGGGATCGTTGGCCCAGCCCTGTCCAAGGGGGGGGGCCTCCGGCGGGAGGCCGGTGCGGACTGGGAGCAACATCCGGCTCCATCGGCAGATCGATGGTCTGATCCGGATCGAAGACCCGGTTCATCATTTGTTCTGCCTTGAGTTCCCAGTAGGCGCGGGAGGTGGGAAGGCGCTTGAGATCACTCACCGCTGAGATCCAACCGGCTGTTGAGTCACCTTATCGGGGTTTGTCTGGCGACGTTCCAATTCGAGCCAGAGCAGCAGGGCGGTCACGTCTGCAGGGCTGACCCCTGGCACCCGTCCGGCCTGGCCCAGGGTCAGGGGCTTGAGGGCGGCCAGCTTCTCCCTGGCTTCGGTGGAAAGATTGGTGATGCGGTGGTAGGCCAGGTTGGGGGGCAGCACCCGGCCCTCCTGCTTTTTGACCCGGGCGATCTGCTGTTCCTGGCGGGCCAGGTAGCCGCTGTATTTGATATCGATCTCGGAGCCGTCGCGCACCTCATCGGCGAGGGAAGTGGGACTGAGTCCATGGCGCTGCAGGTCGCTGGCGTGGAAGCCTGAACGCCGCAGCAGATCGGCCAGGGTGATGGAACCTTTAATCGGGGCCCCTGTTTCGGCGGCGATGGCCTCGGCCGCTCCATCGCCCATCCGCAGCCGGACGCTTTCCAGTCGCTGCTTTTCGATTTCAATCGCCGCCAGCTTCGCCTCAAAGAGCTGCCAGCGACGATCATCAATCAGGCCCAGGCTTCGGCCCAGGGGTGTCAGACGACGGTCGGCATTATCCCCCCGCAGTACCAGGCGGTATTCGCTGCGGCTTGTCAGCACCCGGTAGGGCTCCTTGAGGTCCTTGGTCACCAGGTCATCGATCATGGTGCCGATATAGCTCTCTTCGCGGGCCAGGGTCACCGGCTCCTGGTTGCCCAGGCGGCGGGCGGCATTGAGGCCAGCCACCAGCCCCTGGGCGGCGGCTTCTTCATAGCCCGTGGTGCCATTGAGCTGACCCGCCGTAAACAGGCCGCCGATGCGTTTGCTCTCCAGGGTGGGCCAGAGTTGGGTGGCCGGCAGGTAGTCGTATTCGACGGCATAGGCCGGGCGCAGCATCACACAGTTCTCGAGCCCGGGCAGGGTGCGCAGCAGAGCGAGTTGCAACCGTTCGGGCAGGCCCGTGGAGAAGCCCTGCACGTAAATCTCAGGGGTGTCGCGGCCTTCCGGTTCCAGGAAGATCTGGTGACTGTCCTTATCGGCAAAGCGCACGATCTTGTCTTCGATCGAGGGGCAATAGCGCGGCCCCTTGCTGTCGATGAAGCCTCCGTAGATCGGGGTCAGGTGCAGGTTGTCCCGGATCAATTGATGGGTGGCTGCGGTCGTGCGGGTGATGTGGCAGCTCATGGGGGCGCCGCTGACCCAGGCGCTGGGGTCGAAGGAGAAGAAGCGGTGATGGGCGTCGCTGGGTTGTTCCTCCAATCGCTCCAGGTCCAGGCTGCGGCGATCGACCCGGGCCGGTGTACCGGTCTTGAGGCGATCGGTGACGAAACCCAAGTCCCGCAGGGCTTCGGTCAGTCCTTCGGAGGCCTGTTCGCCGGCCCGGCCCGCCGGCATCGAGCAGTCGCCCACCCAGATGCGTCCCCCCAGGAAGGTGCCGGTGGTGAGAATCACGGCGCCGGCGGCGTAGGCGCTGCCGAAATAGGTTCGAACCCCCACCACCCGGGCGGCGGGTGGACTGGAGCCGGTGCTGGCCGTTGGATCTCCCTCGACGACAAGCCCGGTGACCATCGCCTCGCGCAGGTGCAGGTTGGGTGTGTGTTGCAGCAGTTGCAGCATCTGACGGGCGTACTGCCGTTTGTCCGTCTGGGCCCGCAGGGCCCAGACGGCGGGGCCGCGGCTGGCGTTGAGGACCCGCTTCTGCAGGGCGGTGGCATCGGCCAGCCGACCGATGACGCCACCCAGGGCGTCCACTTCATGCACCAGCTGGCTTTTGGCCGGTCCCCCGACCGCCGGATTACAGGGCTGCCAGGCGATGCGATCGAGATTGAGGCTGAACAGGGCTGTGCGCACCCCCAGACGGGCGGCGGTGAGGGCCGCCTCGCAGCCGGCGTGACCACCACCGACGACGATCAGGTCGAAGCTTTCGCTGGGGTCAGGAAGGGAACTGCATAGCGCCATCGTTCCAGGCTAGAGCCAGACCCCTCGACTGTCCGTCAAGGGGCTTGCTGCAGTCGCTGTTTATAAGTCTCAAGGGTGCCGGCGTTGATCCAGCCCGTGGCGATTGTTTTGCTGTGGTCATGGCTGATCTGACCGCGATGAATGTGGGAGAGGCCCGCCGGAAAGATGGCCAACGTACCCTTTTCGGCGGGAAGGCAATACTCCTGCCAGAGAAATTCGGTGCCACCGGCCGGAACGGTGTCGCAATAAAGAATCCAGGCCAGCACCCGGCGGATCGGTTCGGTGGCTTCATCGCTGGTGTTCCAGTCGCAGTGCCAGGCGGCGAAGCCCTCCCCCGGGGCGTAGTGCTGCAGGTTGAACAGGGGGTTAACGAACAGGGAGCGTTCCGGGCAACACTCTAGAAACTGGGGCCGTTCCGCCAACCAGCGCCTCAGCCCTGCTGCCACTCCCCTGATCACGACTTCGGCCAGGCCATGGGCCTCGGCATCGTCGCGGTCCAGCGCCACCAGGCTGATATCGGTTGACACCTTGGCCGGCACCTGGTCCCCTGGGCCATCGCCAAAGGCCACACCCCGCCGCTGCAGATCGCTGCGACGGGCATAGAAGCCAAGCACCGCATCAGCCAAGGCTAGATAGCCCGGATCCTGGAAGGTGCCGATCAGTCGCATGGGCTGGGGCTGGCCCCTGGGGTGGCCAGCGGTGTGGTGACCCCGAGGGAACGCTCCAGTCCTGCCATCACCACATCGGCCACGGTTTTGACCCGATAGCGGCAAGCCTGGGTTTCGCTCGAGCGAAAGCTGCCCGTTTCCCAATACTTATTGCTGCCGGCGCCACCGCCACAAAGGCCGAAGTAGTCGCAGCTGGATCGGCACAGCTCAACACCAGCGACCATGTCGCGCTGCATGCGCTGAAATTTCTCGGTGCTGATCACACTTTCGAGACTGTCGTGCCGCACGTTGCCGAGCACAAAATCACCGTATTCTTCGGTGGGAACCGCCAGCAGCTCGGGGTCAAAGGTGGAGAAATTACCTTGATAGTCCACATTGATAATGACGAAGGCCCGGTTCATATCGGTGTCTTGCAGTCGTGCTTCGCTGTAGATCAAACTGCAGGTGGTTTCAAACTCCCGCAGATTGATGGCAGCCGGTTCGGCGGCCATCAGGTCCCAGAATTGGTCGAGAAAACGTTTGTATCGGGCTTCACTGTCTGGGCGATCCAAACTGGACTGGAAATTGACCCCTTCGGTTTCCTCCATGTTGAAGCCCACATCGCGGATGCCGTGATCCACAAAGAACCGAAAGATGGCCTCGGCATGATCCAAGGATTCGTCCGTCAGGACGGAGATGACATGGAAGGGCAGGTTCTGGCGCTGCAAATGTTCAATGCCCCGCATGGTGGCTGCGTGGCTGCCGAGGCCGCTGCGGGTGCGGCGGTGGGCATCGTGGAGGAAGGCGGGGCCATCCAGGCTGACTCCCACTGAGATTTCGTTGCGACGGAAGCACTCACACCACGTCGCATCAATCAAAATGCCATTGGTCTGAATCGATTGCTCGATGGTCAGACCTGGGGTATGGCGCGCCACCGCAGCACGGATGCGATCGGTGGCGGCGTCGTAAAAAGCAGGGGGAACCGCCAGGGGTTCGCCCGCATGCCATAGCAGGGTGAAATCCTGGCCAATGAATGGGCTGGTGAGCACCTGCTCCAGAATCGGATCCAGGAGATCAAGGTCAAGCCGGCTGCGGTTGTCCCGGTCTGGGAGATAGCAGTAATCGCAGTCGAGATTGCAATAGGGGGTGGGTTGGATCACCAACAGGGACAAGGGTCCGAACGGGTTGGGTTCGGACCCTGGAGCCAGGGGGGGGTGGAGCTTGCTGCTCACCAATTGCGGAAGCCCCCACCGCCGTTGCGCCAGGCACTGCCGCCCCCCCCATTCCTCCAGGCGGCCCCGCCATTGCGCCAGCCGCCGCCGCCGTTGATGAATCCGTTTCCACCGTAATAGCGGTGACCATTGGCAAAGGCCCCGCGGCCATTGCCATTGCCCCAGGCAGCCGCAGTCAGCACGTCCTCAGCGGGGCGATCGCCAGGGGCCAGGTCCTGCTCTTGGGAGCGGATCACCGCCGCAAGCCGTTGCAGCC
>CAMCQR010000055.1 GCA_945877115.1 Synechococcus sp. UW140
GTCGGAATTACTGGACTGATAATTTGGAAGACCAAACAAAATCGCAAAATAGCCTTGGAGAAGGAAGCTCTGGCCCGCGAAAAGGAACTCCAAATAATGACAGAGCGAAATCTGCAACATAAACTGCAACATGAAGAAGATATTATCACGAACCTGAATCTCCCCGATATTTCAAAAAGGAGACAGGAGACTGTGGACATTAAAGATTTTACCCCTGATCAGATTAATGAAAAAGCACGTTTGTATGCAACTGCCGATGCCAAACATTTTAAACTTGAATTCGAGATCGCAATCAGAAACGATATGGAGAAACTTTACAGAAACAACGAACAACAATATATGGCCGACCTAATCAAACACGACGAAGAAAACACAAAGTTTCTTCTTGAAAACAGATTCAGACTTAACTTACCCACTGAAGAAATCTTAGAAAAATACGGTGATTTTCCACTGGCACTTGAGGTCAAAAAAAATTTCGAATTGTCAGGCTTTGAGCCTGCTTTAGATAAATGGATTAAAAACAACTCCGACTTAGAACAAGGCCTTAAGAAAGCTTACCTAGAAGCCACAACGAATGCCTATAAAGATTTACTAACTGTAGAAAAGGAATATAAAAATAATGATGAATTGTTCAAAATTGCTAAGGATTTTGATCCCACCGGATTTGCCGGAGGGGTGGTCAACAAAGGGATAAACGAGGCTAAGGCATTCATGACCGATATCATGTTCGACGTCAAAGAACAAGCGAAAGCTGCAAAAATAGAACTGGATCAGGCATCTAAATCATTTGCCCAAAAACAAAAAGCGCTAATCGATGACGACGCAAGAGAACGTGTGGAGTCAGCTGAAACAAAACTCGAAAGGACAATAGAAGATGGAGAAGCCGTAGAAACGAGAGTTTGGTCTTAAACTTTAAGCAATAGAATCAGACGATTCAGTGATTAAAATTCCGAATGACGCTGAAATAAGCGTAAACTAGTTCTAATAATAATTAGTAGTAATCTAAACAACCACTACAATAACTGATCTACTTGTACATCTGCCAAGCGTTGACGATCACGCCAAGACCCGGTAAGTGGGGGAGTTGATCGACATCAGATCGGTCTAATTCTCGGCGATCCTGGTGGTGATGGAGCTGGAAAAGCTGCTGGTTTGGCGAGTTTGAATTGCCTGGCCAGGCGGCTCAATTGAGAAATTGGGCTGCCTGGCCGTTAGGAGCAATCAGTCGATCGGATTGATGTTGGCTTGAGCTTTCTGAATCCGCTGACGCAGGACCTTACTGAAGCCAAAGGCTCCGGGGGCACCAAACACGGAAAGAGAGGCGGGAGCCGTTTGAAGGGCCATGGCCGGAGAACCCCAGGCCATGGCGGCAGCCACGATCCCAGGGGCAGAGGTAAGAAACAGAGCAGTTTTGATAGAGGTGGGGTTCATGTCGTTCAAAAAAACACCTTTTGTTAATATCACGAAAACATTGAGAATTGTCCCCTGCGATGCGTCCCGTTTCTTCCCGTTTCCAGCCTGGGCCTGGTGGGTTCAGGCAACACTGCCGTGATGGCGCGCCATTTTGCGCCTTGATCCCGGCCCGACACAGCCAGGGGGTCAGCTGACGCCAGTGACAATCCCCTTCTGACCTCAATCCCGTGGGAGTTGGCCCAGCACCCTCCCTAAGGTTGGCCCACAACCAAGGCAGGCTTCCCATGGGTTGGCTTGGTGTTTCCGTGCTGGTGCGCTGGCTGCTCGGCTGGCTGCTGTCCTGGCACCTGCCGCTGCTGCCCCGGGGCCAACGCCGGGATGGCCCTCGGGTGTCGGTGTTGATCCCTGCCCGCAATGAGGAGACGACGCTGCCCCATCTGCTCGCATACCTGGGACATCAGCGCTTTCAAGCCGATGAAGTGATCGTCATTAACGACCACTCCAGCGACCGCACCGCCGACGTGGCCCTGGAGAAGGCTGGGGATTTGCCGATCAGCGTGATCCAGCCCCCCGCCCTAGCGGCCGGTTGGTGCGGCAAACCCTGGGCCCTGCACCACGGCGTGGCCGCCAGCAGCGGTGAGCTGCTGGTGTTTCTGGATGCCGATACCGAACCGGGCCCTGAGTTTCTCGAACGTCTACTGGCGTTGCATCAGCAGCTCGGGGGGCTGGTCACGGTGCAGCCCTATCACCGCACCCAACGGCCCTACGAGCAGCTCTCGATGTTGTTCAACCTGGTGGGGCTGCTGGCCGTGCCCCTCGGGGCCCGCTGTGGGGTGGCCTTCGGGCCGGCGATGGTCACCAGCCGCAGCGACTACGAGCGCAGTGGCGGTCACCGGGCCGTGGCCAACAAGGTGGTGGAGGACTGGTTTCTGGGCCACTGCTACGAAAAGGCGGGGCTGCCGGTGAGTGCTTTTCTTGGCTACGGCCAGATCGCCTACCGCATGTATCCCGGCGGCCTGATCGACCTGGTGATCGGCTTCGACAAGAATTTCGCCACCGCCGCCTCCCAGGTGCGCTGGCCCTGGATGCTGGCGGTGATGTTGTGGCTGTCGGGCCTGTTCTGGGCCGCCTGGTGTCTGCCGGCCTCCCTGCTGGGCTGGCCGATGCTGGGCACTCGGGATCTGCTCGTCAATGGGCTGATCTACGGGGCCTATGCGCTGCAATTGATGGTGATCACACGGCGGGTGGGTCGTTTCAGCTGGATCAACCTGATCTTTCCGCTGCCGGTGTTGTTTTTCCTGGGGGTCTTCCTGCTGGCGATCCTCAACCTGGAGCGGGGCCAGGTGCAGTGGAAAGGCCGCACCGTGAGCACCCGCTGATGGCCCTGACCCCTGGGCTTGGGGAGGGATTGGCCTGTGGGGCCCTCTGGCTGGGATGGTCGCTGGCGGTGGGCGCGGCGGCCAACCAACTGCCCCTGCGTTGGCTAGATGCCCCCGGCAGCGATCGGCCGCTGGCCGAAGCCACCAGGGCCCTGCAGCGCTACGAACGCTGTTGGCTGATTCGCCGCTGGAAACCCTGGATTCCCGATGCCGGCCATGTCCTGCCCGGGGGAATCCGCAAGGCGAGCCTGATGGGCCGCGATCGCACCGGCCTGGAGCGGCTGCTGGCCGAAACCCGCCGCGCCGAACTGGTCCACTGGGCCCTATGGCCGGCCTGGCTGGTCACGGCCCTGTGGTTGCCGCCCCAGGGGGTCGTGATCAACCTCGTGTTCGCCACCCTGTTCAACCTTCCCTGCCTGCTGCTGCAGCGCTACAACCGCCTGCGGGTGCGGCAACTGCTGCGGGGGCGGGGCTGGGGCCCTGCTTCGTTGAGAGCGCCGGCGCCAACTTAAAGTCCCCCTAATACAAGGCATCCCTCCCCATGGCCATCAGGCTCGGCATCAATGGCTTCGGCCGGATCGGACGACTGGTGTTTCGTCGCGCCTGCGAACTTCCCGATATCGAGGTGGTCGGGATCAACGACCTCATTGATGTCGATTACATCGCCTACATGCTGCGCTACGACTCCACCCACGGCCGTTTCCAGGGGGCCGTGGAGGTCATCAATGGCGCCCTAGTGGTCAACGGTCAGCCGATTCGCATCAGCGCCGAGCGGGATCCGGCCGCCCTGGGCTGGGATGCGGTGGGAGCCGACACGGTGCTCGAAGCCACCGGCCTGTTCCTCACCGATGAAACCGCCCGCAAGCACCTCGCGGCCGGTGCCCGCAAAGTGGTGCTCTCCGCCCCCTCCAAGGACGACACGCCGATGTTTGTGATGGGCGTGAACCACGACAGTTACGCCGGCCAGGAGATCGTCTCCAACGCCTCCTGCACCACCAACTGCCTGGCCCCCCTGGCCAAGGTGGTCCATGACAACTTCGGCATCGCCAGTGGCCTGATGACCACCGTGCACGCCACGACCGCGACGCAGAAAACCGTCGATGGCCCCTCCGTCAAGGACTGGCGGGGGGGCCGCGGTGCCGCCCAGAACATCATTCCCTCCAGCACCGGCGCGGCCAAGGCCGTGGGCAAGGTGATTCCAGCCCTCAACGGCAAACTCACCGGCATGGCCTTCCGGGTCCCCACCCCCGATGTCTCGGTGGTGGACCTGACGGTGAATCTCGAGCGCCCCGCCAGCTACGACCAGGTCAAGGCGGCGATGCGAACCGCCGCCGCAGGCCCCCTGGCCGGAATCCTCGGCTACACCGAAGACGAGGTGGTCTCCAGCGATTTCCTGGGGGAATCCTGCACGTCCATCTTTGATGCCAGCGCCGGCATCGCCCTCACCGACACCTTCATGAAGCTGGTGGCCTGGTACGACAACGAGTGGGGCTACTCCTGCAAGTGCCTCGATCTGATCCGGCACATCCAGTCGGTTTGAACTGGCTTGGTACTCCGGGGCCCAGGCCTGGCCTCAGCCCGCCGCAGCGGAACTGTCCCTCTTGAGACGGCAGTACTCCTTGAGCAGCTGTTCACCGCTGTCCAGCCTGTTCTGGCTGGCATAGGCCTCCTGCTCCAACAGTCGCTCGTCGCCGCTGGTGTCCTGATAAAGCGGTTCCTCCAGGTGAGCGGCCAGCTCGGGGGCCATGCGGCGATCCAGCCCCAATTTCTGGGGCAGGGCCCGCAGGTGGCCCGCCGCACAGCTCTGGGCCACGTGCACTGACTCGTGGTTCAACACCCGGGCGAAGTCGACCGTGCCCTTGCGCAGCACACTCGGATCAATGCGCAGGGTGCCGCGGATGTGGTCCCATTCGGCGGCGGCACCCTGCTTGCGCGGCGCTTCGATGCTCAGCCGCACCCCCGCCGCCTGCAGGGTGGCCAGCAGGCGGCGAATGGCCTCCTGTTCGGCGGTGTAGGTGGGCGGGGAGGCCATCAAGGCCTGCAGCTGCTCCACCGTCAGTTCCGGATCGCCGGGACGGCGTTTGTAGCTGTAGCGCACCCCCCCATCCTCCAGATCCTCGGCGTGGGGCAACCAGTCCCGATCCGCCTGGCTCAGGATCCCAAAGATGTTGTCGTCCAGCAGGGCCAGGGGCCGCTCCTCGGGCGGCGGCTCCGGTGAAAAGCGTTCGAGCAGCACGGGCAAGGACGTATTGGCCGCCAGGGTGAAGGCCCGGTGGAAGGCATCGGGAAGGGCCGCCAGCACCAGCCCCATCAAGGCGACCACCAGGGCCAGGCGATAGCCCCTGGCGGTGGGGACCTGCTCCACCAGTGGCTCACCGCAGCGCGGGCAGGCCAGACGCCGGCGGGGCCGGCGCGGCAGGGCCACGGGCTGGCGGCGACAGGAGGGGCACTGATAAACGGGCATCGCTGGGCCGCAGTCCTCCCCGGGCCCGCAGCTCGGAGCGTGTGAGCTGGACCCTAGGGCCGCTGAGCCACTTGCGAAGATCATCTCCTTTGACAGGCCTCGATGACCCTCACCGCCCTGGTGCGCCAACTGCGGCAGGCGACCCTGACCGGCGAACTGCTGGCCAGAAGCCAGCGGCCGCAACGGTTGCGACTGGGGGGAGCGGGTCTGGCGGCCAGGGCCCTGGTGGCCAGCGCCCTGGCCGGGGCCGCCGCAGCGCCGTTGCTGGTGGTGGTGCCCACCCTGGAGGAGGCCGGCCGCTGGGCCGCCCTACTGGAGTTGATGGGCTGGGCCTCCAGCCAGCTCTATCCCACCAGCGAGGGCTCCCCCTACGAACCCTTTGACCCCACCAGTGAAATCACCTGGGGGCAGCTGCAGGTGCTGGCCGAGTTGGTGGCCGAGGACGGCAAAAACGCCAGCCGCCGGGCGATTGTTTGCACCGAACGGGCCCTGCAGCCGCACCTGCCCCCCCCCGGTGCCCTAGCCCACCAGTGCCTGGTGCTGCGGCGCGGCACCAGCATCGACCTGGCGGAATTGGCCACCACCCTGGCGCGGCTCGGTTACGTCAAGGTGCCGAGCGTCGAGCAAGAGGGCAGCTGGAGCCGCCGCGGCGACATCGTCGACCTGTTTCCGGTCAGTGCCGAATTACCGGTCCGCCTCGAACTGTTTGGCGAAGACCTGGAGAAGCTGCGCGAATTCGATCCCGCCAGCCAGCGCTCCCTCGATGCCATCGAGCAGGTGCGCCTCACCCCCACCAGCTTCGCGCCGCTGGTGGCCGAGGCCCTGCGCGAAGCCATGCCGGAGGGCCTGGAAACGCTGCTGAGCCCTGCCGCCCTCGACCAGCTGCTGGAGGGCGGCACCCCCGAGGGCATGCGGCGCCTGATGGGGGTGGCCTGGAGCGAGCCGGCCAGCCTGCTCGACTACCTGCCGGCCAGCACCTTGGTGGTCATCGACGAGCGCCGCCATGGCCTCGCCCATGGCCAGCAGTGGTACGACCATGCGGAGGCCCACTACCAGGAAGTCGCCGGCGAAGGGGGACGGGCCACCGCCGGCGGCCCGCCCTTGCTACCGCCCACGCTGCACCGTCCCATCGCCGAGGCGTTGGCGCTGGCTGAGACCTTCGGCGGCTTCGACCTGGCCGAGCTGCAGGAAAGCGACCAGCACCCCAATGCCTTCGACCTGGCCTCCCGCGCCGTGCCCGCCCATCCCAACCAATTCGGGCGGTTGGCGGGTCTGATCAAGGGCTATCAACAGGAGAAGGCCAGGGTGTGGCTGGTGTCGGCCCAGCCCAGCCGCGCCGTCGCCCTGCTCGAAGAGCACGACTGCATCACCCGCTTCGTGCCCAATCCCAGCGATTTCCCCGCCATCGAGCGGCTGATCGAGCAGAACACCCCGGTGGCCCTCAAGTTGCGGGGCACCGCCGCCATCGAGGGCCTGCAGCTGCCCGCCTGGAAGCTGGTGCTGCTGAGCGATCGGGAATTCTTTGGCCAGCAGAGCCTCAGCGCCGGCGGCTACGTGCGGCGGCGGCGGCGGGCCGCCAGCCGCACCGTCGATCCGGGCAAGATGCTGCCCGGCGACTTCGTGGTGCATCGCAACCACGGCATCGGCCGCTTTTTGAAACTGGAAAAACTCGCCCTCGGCGGCGAATCCCGCGACTACCTGGTGGTGCAATACGCCGATGGCTTGCTGCGGGTGGCCGCCGACCAGCTGGGCAGCCTGGGGCGCTACCGGGCCAGCAGCGACAACCCGCCCGAGCTGAACCGCATGGGCGGCAGCGCCTGGACCAAGGCCAAGGAGCGGGCCCGCAAGGCCGTGGCCCGGGTCGCCATGGACCTGGTCAAGCTCTACGCCGAACGCCACCAGGCCGCCGGCTTCGCCTTCCCCCCCGATGGCCCCTGGCAGAGCGAACTCGAAGATTCCTTCCCCTACGAACCCACCCCCGACCAGGCCAAGGCGATCAGCGAGGTGAAGCGGGACATGGAAGAGGCGGCGCCGATGGACCGGCTGGTCTGCGGCGATGTGGGCTTCGGTAAAACGGAGGTGGCGATCCGGGCCCTGTTCAAGGCCGTCACCGCCGGCAAACAGGGGGCCCTGCTGGCCCCCACCACGGTGCTGGCCCAACAGCACTGGCGCACCCTGAGCGAGCGGTTTGCCCCCTATCCCCTCAAGGTGGCCCTACTCAACCGCTTCCGCACTACCGCCGAACGCAAGGCCATCGGCGAAGGGCTGGCCGATGGCTCGATTGATGTCGTCGTCGGCACCCACCAGCTCCTGAGCAAGGGCACCAACTTCAAGCAGTTGGGCTTGCTGGTGGTGGATGAGGAGCAGCGTTTTGGTGTCAATCAAAAAGAAAAGATCAAAGCCCTGCGCAAGGATGTCGACGTACTCACCTTGAGTGCAACGCCCATCCCGCGGACGCTCTACATGAGCCTCTCGGGGGTGCGGGAGATGAGCCTGATCACCACGCCGCCGCCCCTGCGCCGCCCGATCAAGACCCACCTGGCCGCCCAGGATGAGGAGGCCGTGCGCAGTGCCATCCGCCAGGAGCTCGACCGGGGCGGCCAGGTGTTCTACGTGGTGCCGCGGGTGGAGGGCATCGAGGAGGTGGCGGCCCAGCTGCGCCAGATGGTGCCGGGGCTGCGGCTGCTGGTGGCCCACGGCCAGATGGCCGAAGGCGAACTGGAGAGCGCCATGGTGGCCTTCAATGCCGGCGAAGCCGACCTGATGCTCTGCACCACCATCATCGAAAGCGGCCTGGACATCCCCCGGGTCAACACGATTCTGGTGGAGGACGCCCAGAAATTCGGCCTGGCCCAGCTGTATCAACTGCGCGGCCGCGTCGGCCGCAGCGGCATCCAGGCCCATGCCTGGCTGTTCTTTCCCGGCGAGGCCTCCCTCAGTGAGGCGGCGCGGCAGCGGTTGCGGGCGATTCAGGAATTTGCCCAGCTCGGCAGCGGCTATCAACTGGCGATGCGGGACATGGAGATCCGGGGGGTGGGCAACCTGCTGGGGGTGGAGCAGAGCGGCCAGATGGAGGCGATTGGCTTTGATCTCTACATGGAGATGCTGCAGGAATGCCTGGCCGAATTGCAGGGGCAGGACATCCCGGCGGTGGATGACACCCAGATCGATCTGCAGGTGACGGCCTTCATCCCAGCCGATTGGATCAGCGAAAATGACGAAAAAATGGCCGCCTATCGCGCCGCCGCCACCTGCGGCAGCAAGGAGGCTCTGGTGGAGCTGGCGGCCGCCTGGACCGATCGCTACGGCCCGATCCCGTCGCCGGTGGGCAGCCTGCTGCAACTGCTGCAGCTCAAACTGTTGGCCAAGCGTTGCGGCTTCTCGCGCATCAAGCCGGAAAAACCGAATCTGGTGCTCGAAACCCCCATGGAGGAACCCGCCTTCCGGCGCCTGCGCCAGGGGCTACCCCAGCATCTGCATGGACGGTTCGTCTACCAGGCCGGCGCCGGCTCCACCGCCAAGGTCCTGGCCCGGGGGTTGGGGGTACTGGCCCCGCCCCAGCAACTGGAGCAGCTGGGCGAATGGCTGACCACCATGGCGTCCCACCTTCCCGATGCCGATGGCCTCAGCGCCGTGGAACGCCAAGAACAGGAGGCCAAGGTGGCGGCAGCGGTGTTGGTGGTTTGAAGTTGATGCTTCCATGTTGGTCCCTGCCATTATTAGGCTGCCGACCAACAGCTCACTTCTAGATTCAAAGTCAGTTATATCCATAGCGTCGAACGACCAAGTCTTAACATATTGGATGGTACAGGCATAATGAAATAAAATCGCCACCAGCCAACCAAAATAGGCGCCGGGCAAAGGTACAAACCCCAGGGAGGGCGCTAGGGGGCTGAAGAGAATAGCGATGGCAATAGCCGTCACCCCCTCACTAAAATTTCAACAAACTAACCCTTCTTGAATAGGTTCTGGCGCTCAACAGTTTGGGTCAAAAACACAAACTACATCAAGGCAAATGTGGCATACTCGAATAACGAACTAATGGGGTCAATTGCAATCATATAACGGCAAATCTCTCCCAATTTACATTGCCACGAAACCTCCAGATCATCAACAGGGAGCGGGCCGCCAACGCAGCTGCAGGGGCTGCAGGGGCTTCCTTGGGGCGGCGCCTCAGGGGCCAAACGAATCGCAATGCCATGGTCAAGGCCCTAGCGATGGCTCCCTGGCGACCCTACCGAGGGGCGGCGGCCTGGCGACAGAGCCGCGCGATCAGGCCCTCCTCATCCGCCGGCACCACAAGCACCTCCAGGGGCTGCAACCAGGCCAGATGCGCGATTACTTCTTGGCGCAGGGCCCCGTCGTGTTCGCCGATGCCGCCACTGAAGGCGATCCCATCCACCCCCCCCAGGCTGGCTGCCATGGCGCCGATCCCCTGCAGCAGGGAATGGCGGAACACCGCGATCGCCCGCCTAGCCCCGGCCCAGCGCCCCCCGTCCGTAGCGGTCTCGCCAGCAACAACGATCTTGCGCAATTCCGCCATGTCGGCGCTCCAGCCGGAAAGGCCCAGCAGACCGCTCTGGGTATTGAGTTGGTTCTCGAGATCAGCGACGTCCACCCCGGCCCGCAACTGATGCAGTACTAGGCCCGGATCAATGGCTCCGCAACGGGTTGCCATCACCAAGCCATCCAGCGGCGTGAAGCCCATGGTGGTCGCCACACTGCGCCCCTCCGTTATCGCACACAGCGAACAACCCGCCCCCAGGTGGCAGCTGATCAGCCGCAGGGGCCCGCAGCGACCCTGGGCGGCCCAATGGCGGGCAGCCACCTCGCTGATGTGTTGGTGGTTGAGGCCATGGAAGCCGAAACGGCGCAATCCCTGCTGGCGCCAGGCCTCCGGCAGGGCATAGGTGCGGGCCTCCTCCGGCAGGGTGCGATGAAAGGCCGTATCGAAGCAGGCCCACTGGGGCAGTTGCGGTCGCCAGGCCGCCAGGGCGGCCATCAGCCGCAGCGATGGGCCGTTGTGGAGCGGAGCCAGGGGGACCAGGTCCGTCAGTTCCGCCAGCACCTCCGGCGTCAATCGGGTGGGTGCAACGAAGCGATCGCCGCCATGGACAACACGGTGGCCCACCAGGGCGAGGGACTCCAGGTCGGGCCCCAGGGCCGGCTCCAGCCACTCCCGCCAGAGATCCTTGGCGTCAACGTCGATCGCCCCATCGCGACGGCCCTGCCAGAGCACCTGCCCATCCGCCGCCACCAGGCGGGCCTTGAGGCTGGAACTGCCCGCATTCAGCACCAGGGCCGGATCAGAGGTCGTCGCCATCAGCTCGGTTCCGTCGCCAGGGACCAGCGCCAGTGGCGAATTTCCTCGGCATCGATGCCATGGTCATGGGCATGGGCGCGATGGCTGAGAATCGCCTCCTTCATGCGCTCTTTGACATGGGCGGCGCGGGCACCGAGGCCGCCCACCCGATCGATGACATCAATGACAAGGTTGAAACGATCAATCTGGTTGTTCATCGCCAATTCAAGAGGTGTATTAATATTGCCTTTTTCCTTGTAGCCACGCACATGGAAATTACCGTGATTACGCCGCTTATAGGTGAGGCGATGGATCAGCCAGGGATAGCCGTGAAAGTTAAAGATCACCGGCCGATCCACAGTGAATAGTGTGTCGAAATCCCGGTCGCTGATGCCGTGGGGATGTTCGGTGGGCTGGGTCAGGGCAAAGAGTTTGACCACATTGAGCACCCGGATGCGCAGGCTTGGGATCTCGCGCCGCAGGATCTCCACCGCCGCCAGGGTTTCCTTGGTGGGGATGTCGCCGGCGCAGGCCATCACCACATCCGGGTCGTCGAAGGCGGAGCCGTTGTCATCGTTGCTGGCCCAGCTCCAGAGGCCGATGCCCTTGGCCACATGCTGACGGGCCTGGTCCAGGGTGAGGTATTGCAGATGCTTCTGCTTGTCCGAAACGATGATGTTGCAGACATTCAGCTCCCGCAGGGCCGTTTCCGCCACCGCCAACAGGCTGTTGGCATCGGCGGGCAGATAGACGCGCACCACCTCGCCACTTTTATTGCCCGCCAGATCAATGAATCCGGGATCCTGATGGGTGAAACCATTGTGGTCCTGGCGCCAGACCGTGGACGAAATCAGACAGTTCCAGGGGCCGATGGGCGAACGCCAGGGGGCATGGTTCAAACAGGATTCAAGCCATTTGGCGTGCTGATTGAACATCGAAGCAATAATATGGGCAAAGGCCTCGTAGGTGTTGAAGAAGCCATAGCGACCCGTCAGTAGGTATCCCTCCATCATCCCCACCAAGGTGTGCTCCGAAAGCATTTCAACCACCCGACCATCCCGGGCCAGTTCACTACCACCCGCATCCTCCGGCAGGATCTCCTCCATCCACACCTTCTTGCTCACCGCATAGATGGCCTGCAGGCGGTTGGAAGCGGTTTCATCCGGCCCAAAGACGCGCATGGAATGGGGATTGGCCGCGATCGTGTCGCGCAGGGCCTCCCCCAGGGGATAGGTGTTCTCCGCTTCCACTTGCCCAGGCACAGACACCGCTATCGCATAGGCCTCCATCGGCGGCAGTCGTAGCTTGCGGCGCAACACACCGCCATTGGCATGGGGGTTCGAACCCATGCGGCGCGGACCCAGGGGCGAGAGGGCCTTGAGTGCGGGTACCAGCCGGCCCTCGCTGTCGAACAACTCCCCGGGGCGATAGCTCCTCAGCCACTCCTCCAGCAGGCGCAATTCCTCGGGATCCTGGCGGGGATGGGCCAGGGGGACCTGGTGGGCCCGCCAGAAGCCCTCGACCTTCCTGTCATGCACCCGGGCCGGGCCGGTCCAGCCCTTGGGGGAACGCAGCACGATCATCGGCCATAGGGGCCGTTCGACCCCACCGCTGCGCCGGGCTTCGGCGCGAATCGCCAGGATCCGGGCCACCGCCCCATCCATGGCGGCGGCCATGGCCCGGTGCATCGGCAGCGGATCGTGGCCTTCGACAAAGAGGGGCTCCCAGCCGTATCCCCGCATTAGCGCTTCTAGTTCGGCCTTGGGGATCCGGGCCAACAGGGTGGGATTGGCAATCTTGTAGCCGTTGAGGTGCAGAACGGGCAGGACGGCGCCATCGACGATGGGATTGAGAAACTTGTTGATGTGCCAGGAGGTCGCCAAGGGACCGGTCTCCGCCTCCCCATCGCCGACACAGGCCAGGGCAATCAGATCGGGGTTATCAAAGACGGCGCCGCAGGCATGGGACAGCACATAACCCAGCTCCCCCCCCTCGTGGATGGAGCCAGGGGTTTCCGGGGTGCAATGGGAGCCGATATGGCCCGGGAAAGAAAATTGTTTGCAGAAGCGCCTCAGCCCTTCGGCATCCTCACTTTTATCAGGATAGATCTCACTGTAGGAGCCATCAAGATAGGTCGGGGCCAAGACTCCGGGGGCGCCATGGCCCGGCCCAGAGAGATAGATCATGTCCAGGTTGTGGTGACGAATCACCCGATTGGCATGGGCCCACAGAAACGACTGACCAGGGCTTGACCCCCAATGGCCCAACAGGCGATTCTTGATATGTTCAGGCCTGAGTGGTTCATGCAACAGGGGATTATCCTGGAGATAAATCATGCCTACCGCCAGGTAATTGGCAGCACGCCACCAGGCATCCAGCAGCTGCAACTCCTCTTCATCATCGAAGGAAAGATCGCTCTGGATAGGCATGTTTGCAGGCTCCAAGGGGGAGGCGATCATCCGCAGTTCAAGGCTGAAGACAGCCTAAAGGGCCAGGCCAAACCCTTGGCTGCAACAGGTCGTCCGAGCAGCAATGGCTGACCTTGGCCAAAGGCAGGAGCTCGCTCAGGGGTCGCGAAGAATTGGAACATGAAGTGGCTGCAGGAGTGCAAGCAGGGCGCAATTCCAAGGTCCTTTGTTCGGCGGAAATCCCAAAATCTCCCTGGGGCTGCCCAGACTTTTTGAATCTGAGTTGGTTGAGCCGTGAACAACGAGACCGAATTGACCGCTTACAGTGGAAGACCGCGCGAAAATTGTAACGCCCAATCCCAGAAATCTGAAAGCAAAGGAAATCGCGCCCTAACCTTGAACGAGATCGCCGAACTGCTGGCGCATCTGGGGAATTGGCAATACACAAATGAAGGTTGTTTGCAGCGTGTCTGGCAGTTTGGTGATTTCCAGACCGCTTTGGCCTGGGTGAATCGGGCCGGATTGATCTGCGAAATGCTCGGCCAGGAGGCAGATTTCACCCTGGGCCGGGGCCGGGCCAGTGCCACCGTTCAGACCAAAGTGCTTGTGGGGCTCAGCCGGGCCGATGTGGAGCTGGCTGCCCGGCTGGAAGCCGAAGATGTCGGCAATACCGTCCACAAGGCATCTTCATGGGGTTGAATCACTCAGGTTGAATCGCTCAGTCAGTTGTACTCGCCGGGAATATCCTGCTTGCTAACGGTGACCCGACCGACCCGCTGGCCCGAGAGTCGCAGCAGTTCGTCGCCTGAGAATTCATAGCCCAGCTTGCCGGCCAGCTGGGCCACATCATCGGCGGTGGCGGCGGCCAGGGTCTGCTCCTTGAGGGACGGTTCGTTCTGCATCCGCGCCAGAAAGGCCTTGGCTTGATCGAGGCTCATCGGAATCGGAGCGGTGGGATTTCCAGCATGCCGCAACCCCTTAGGCTGGTTGGGGTCTACCACCCGATTTCCACCATGGCCTTTTTCGAAGCCCTCTGGCGCGGTGAGGGCATCGGCGACGGTGGTGATCTGCAGGAAGCCCTGATGGCTTACAGCGCCGTACAACCAGAGGATGGGGACTGGAACGCCGCCTGCGCCAGTGGGGCAGCCAACCCCTGCATTCTGCGCTATCGCTCGTTTGAGGCGTACCTGGATAACGCCGACGAACTGGAGACAATCCCTGTGACAGCAGCCATGATCATCGCGTCCCTACCCCTGACTGCCGTGGAGCCCAACCCCGATCAGCCTGCCTGAAGGCCGATTTCGTGCATGATGGCGACCTTCGCCGCCGGATCTTTGCCCTCTTCTCCGGCATGGGCCCGATCCCAACCATGGAGTTGAGCGGCTGGCTGGCTCCTTTCAGTACCGTGATCGGGGGTGCGCTGCGCTTGCAGGCCGAGGCCTTTCGCGATGTGCAATATTCCGGCCCGGCCGGGGCTGTGGGCCTCTGGATTGCCCTGCTGGCGGGACTCTCCCAGGCCATCGGCCAAGCCTTCATTCTGTTTGTCAACCGGGTGCGCCCCCTGCGGTTTGGCCTCTGCCTGCTGGTGGAGGCCCTGCTGTTTTTGCTGGGGTTTCTGGCCTGGGCCCTGAGCACCTGGATGGTGATCCGGTTGCTCTTCGCTTACCCCATCGCACCGCTGCCGGTGATCCGTGCCCTCGGGGTGGCCCATGCCCCCAGGCTATTGGCCTTTCTGGGGGCCCTGCCCTACCTCGGGATCCCCTGGCTGAACCTGCTTTCGTTCTGGACCGCCATCGCCTTTGTGGTGGGCCTGGTGGACGTCACCGGGCTGGCCCCGTGGAACGTCTTCTCGGCCCTGGTGGCCGGCTGGTTGGTGATGCATGCCCTGCAACGCAGTGCCGGTCTGCCGGTGATGCGTCTTGGCAACTGGCTTCTCGATCACGCCGCCGGCACGCCAATGGTGCGTGAAAAACGAAGGCTGCGCCAGCTCGTCGAGGATGGGTCCTCGTCGCCACCGGCCCAGCCGGGTCGTCGCTGAGATGGCCAGATCACGGGCCTGGCGCTGGGGATGGCTGCTGGTGTTGGCAGGGCTGGTGCTCCTGCCGGGCACCGGCCTGATCCTGCATCTGGCCTATGGGGCCCTGCACCGCTCCTTCGGGATGGCCCTTGACCTGGCCAGCATCGGCCTGGTTTTGGTGTTGGTCGTCGGCTTCTTCGCCCCCCTCGAAGCCATGGGCTGGTGGGCCGGCTGGTTCGGCGAAGAGATGGGACCCGCCGACAACATCGGCCAACTCGCCACAACAGCCAGCACGGACCGGATTCGCCGCTGGGTGGTGTATCTCGACGGCATCGGCCAGTCCTCCCTCGAGGCCCAGCCCGAAGGGGAGGATTTCCTGCGCCGACTGGCCGCAACCCTGCCGGGGGAGATTGCCATCATCCGGGGGATCATGCCCTATTCGGTGGTCAATCAACCGATGACCGAAGGCGGCTGGGTGGCGACGTTCTGGCGCTGGATGGATTGGCTGCGCCTCCGCCACCCCCGCACCCTGTTAGGGGCCAT
>CAMCQR010000056.1 GCA_945877115.1 Synechococcus sp. UW140
GCTCGCTACTGGCTGCAATGGTGGCGCCAGCGGCGCCTGCGCCAGAACCGCTGGGAGCAGACCGTCTCAACCGGTCCGGATGCGATCGAAAGCCAGCTGTTGGAGTGGAACGCCCAGATGGCTTTTGGGGAGCCCCTGCTCCAGGCCGCCGGAGTGATTGGTCCCCTGCTCGGCCTGATCGGAACCGTGATCGGTCTGATGCGGGTCTTGGCCAGCCTCGGCCCCCAGCTGGTGCTGCCAGCGGGCGCCAATCTGAACAATTACGGCCAGGTGCTGTTAAGTACCGCCCTGGGTTTGATCATCAGTCTGATCGCCACCAGCAGCCTGTTCGCCAACCAGGGCATCCGGCACTGGCAACTGGAAAGGTTGCGCCGTCGCCTGCGCCTGCGGGCCCAGCCAACAACGAAGCCATGAGCAATGCCTTGGCTTCCTTGGTGGCCCTCACCCTGCTGGTCTGTGGTGCGGTGGCGTCGCTGCCGGTCCTGGTCACACGCACGATTCCTAATTCCCAGCCCCCCCTCAGCGAGCAGCCCCTCGGCAGTCCCCACTGGATCGTCGAGGCTCCCGACGACCGTTGGTTCGTCGATGGCGATCCCATCAGCCGCGTGGACCTCGCCAACCGCCTCAGCCAGGACGGTGACCAGGGATTGCAACACTTTCTCCCATCCGCTTCCCTGTCCATGGGCCAAGTGAAGCGTTCCCTGCAATGGCTGCGCAGTCTCTCGCGCCATCCCGTTTTGCTCGATCTGCCTGACGGGGGGCCGTCCTGATGAGACCGGTCCTCTGGCTTGATTCCGTCGCCTTGGGGTTGCTCTCCGTTGCCCTCTGTGCCACCTGCGTGGCCTTGGTGGTCCTACCCCAGCGGTTGGCCCAACGGCCGGCGGCAGAAGGCGTGATCGCTCTCCATCTCGATGCCCAGGGTCAACTGCGGGTCTGGAATCAACCGATTCGCCCCCAGGATCTGGGTCCCCTGCTGACTCGGGCAAAGGCCCCAGCACCCCTGCCATCCGGCCCTGTACTGCGCCTGATTCCCGACGCCGGCGTCCCCTGGGGTGTGGTGCAACAACTCGTCTCCCGTCTTGAAAGCAACGGCCTGGAGCTGGAACTGCAATTGCCATGACCCGTCTCCGCCCCCAAATCCGATTCCAATCCTTGAAGCCCCTAGGCCCTGGCTTGCCTGCCGCCGCCACCCTGGGGTTCGCCCTGGCGGCCGCCCTGGTGGCCCATGGCCTGCTGTTGACCCACAGTTCCTGGCGCCGCAGTCCCGCCAAGGTCCAAGTCCTCACGGCCGAGGACACCACCCCGGAACTGTTGCGCTTCAGTCGGCGCATGCCCCAGGAGGTGGCAGCCACCACCATTCCGCTGCCACCGGCCACGACCCTGCCGCCGCCGCCGCCCGACTTGCTGGAACCCCTACCCAACAAGGATGCGAAGGACGCCGGTCCCGCCAAGTCCAGTGCCGCCGCCACGGGAAAGGCAGGGACAACCCAACCCGGGGCCAAGAGCCTCAAATTCCTCCTGCTCAAGCCTTCCAAAGACCCTTCCCCAGGGACCCATGGGGCCAAGGCCCTGGCCAAGGCGGCCGGGGCCAAAGCCCAACCCATGGCTGGGCAAGCAGCCAAGGGGCTAGGGACCCAAAGCGGCACCAAGGGTCCAAAGGCTGCCCCAGCCTCGGGCCCCTCGGCAGAGGCGGGGTCCCGAGCCCCGTCCCTCGCCTTAGCCCCAAGCCCCCTGCGGCTTTCCCCCTCGCCGCCTGCTGAAGCCCTGCAACGCTGGCGCGACCTGCGCGCCATGGGCGAGGCAGCACCCCCAGCCCCCGGTGCTTCGGGCCCGGCCAACGAGCCGCTCAAGGCCACCGAAGCGGAGCCCTACCTGCGTCTCTGGGACCAGGCGGCCCCAGCGCCATTCGCGGCCGGCACGGACAGGGCCCTCAGCGAGGGGGTCCAGGCCCGCCGTCTGCCCTTGACTGCGGCCCGGGCCCTGGGTCTGGATCCGGGCCAGCAGCAGTGGCTAAAGGGCGCCGATCAGACCCTGCTGGTCTGGATCGATGGCCCCAACCTCTGGTTGCTCAAAGGACCAAGCACCGCTGAGTCGCCAGGCCGTTGACCAACCGCAGCATGGCCTGGCCCGGAACCACCGCGACACCATGGTTTCGAACCGGGGCGGTCATTAAATCCTGGTTCGACGGGGGGTGGGTTCAGCGGGCGACGGGCAGGAGCAGTTCGATCAAGGCTCCACCCTGGGGATGGTTGTCCGCCTGGACCCGCCCACCATGGGTGAGGGCGATTTGCTGGACGATCGAAAGCCCCAGGCCACTGCCCGTGCGCCGACTGCGCATGCGGGAGGGGTCGCCCCGGTAGAAACGCTCGAACATGTGCTCCAGATCGGCCTCACTGAACCCCGGGCCCTGATCTTGAACCTCTAACCGGCACCAGTGGCGGCCCCGGCCGAGGCGGACTTCCACCTTGCCACCATCGGGGCTGTAGCGAAGGGCATTGTCCAGCAGGTTGAGCAGGGCCCGGTGCAGGCGGGATTCATCACCGACGACGACGGCTGGCGGAGCCTCCAGCATCGGTTTGTGCAGGGACAGGCCGATGGACCGTTCTTCGGCCAAGGGGCGCAGTCCCGCCCACACCCGCTCCACCAGGAGGGCCAGATCCACCGGCTGCAGGGCCATGCCCTGGCCCGGAAGGCTGTTCTCCAACCGGGACAACTCGAGCAGATCCACCACAAGCAACTGGAGGCGCCGCAGCTCCCGCTGCAGGCGCTCCACCAGCACCGCATTGCCACTGGTTACCTGGGCGGAAAGGCTGTCGCCCACCAACAGCAGGGCCGTCAGGGGAGTACGTAATTCATGGGCCACATCACTGACCCAGCGCTCCTGTTGGTCTAGCTGGGCTTCGATCGAACGGCGACTCTGCAGTTGCACCCCCACCCAGCCGCCATCACCAGGTAGGGCAATGGCCTCCAGCTCTTCACCCCCCAGCTCCCATTCGAGTCGCTGGGGGCGCTGGTGGCGGCGGGCGGCGTGGATGAGTTCGCGCAACTGGGCATCGGCGCAGATCTGCTCCAGGAAAATCGGACTGGGCAGGGCGGCACTGAGCTGCAGCAACCGTTCGGCCCTGGGATTGAGCAAGCGAACCCCATCGTCGGCGGCCACAATCAACCAGCCGCTTGGAGCGGCCTCGAGCCAGCGCAGCCATTGGCGACTGCCCCGTTCAAGGCGACCGGCTGGACGTTGGCGAGATTGGGCCAAGCTCCAGCCCAGGAGCAGACCCAGAGCAAGGGCCAAGGGCAACAGTAGGGCTAGCACCACTCAGCCAAAGCGATAGCCAAAGCCGCGCACGGTCAACAGGTGTTCTGGAGTGG
Organism: Synechococcus sp. UW140; assembly: GCA_945877115.1. Taxonomy (GTDB): domain Bacteria; phylum Cyanobacteriota; class Cyanobacteriia; order PCC-6307; family Cyanobiaceae; genus Cyanobium. The sequence continues at coordinate 3,370 of CAMCQR010000056.1, forward strand.
AGGGATTGGTTTCTAGTTTTTCGCGCAGCCAACGAATATGGACGTCGACAGTTTTGCTATCACCAAAATAATCGAACCCCCAGATCTGCTCTAACAACTTGTCGCGACTCCAGACCCGTCGCGGATTCTGCATAAACAGCTCCAGCAACCGGTATTCCTTGGGCGAGAGGTTCACGTCCAGGCCATCCCGCGTCACGCGGCACTCATCGGTGAAGAGACGCAAATTGGCATGCTCCAGGACCCGTCCCTGACTGAAACCTCCGTTGCTGCGCCGCAGCAGGGCCCTACAGCGGGCCACCAGTTCGCGCATGCCAAAGGGTTTGACCAGGTAGTCATCGGCGCCCACCTCCAGGCCCAGGATCCGGTCGCGCTCCGTATCACGGGCACTGACCACCAGGATTGGGATGCTGTTTTCGCTTTGACGGATCTGACGGCAGAGATCAAGCCCATCCAGGCCCGGCAGCATCAGATCAAGCACAACCAGGGAGAAGGGGGCCCGCTCGGCAGCATGCTGCACCAGGGTGAGTGCTTCACGGCCGTTGCCGCTGGCGGTTACCTCGTATCCCTCCAGGATCAGGGCTTCGCGAATCGTTTCGCGAATCGTGTCGTCGTCTTCGACGACCAGCAGAGAGGCGACCATACCCCCATTCTGCTCCAACGCGACGGAGGGGGTAGGAGTGGGGGTGGGGGGCACGGAATCAGGAACGGGGCAGGTGGCTCAACACCAGCCGGCGTTGGCCATCCAGCTGCAACCAACCTTCTTCGCGCAGCGCGCCGAGGACGCGGGTCACGGTGACGCGGGTGGTGCCGAGGGCACTGGCCAGTTCCTGATGGGTGAGGCGCACATTGAGTCTCAGGCCTTCGGCACAGGGTTGGCCGTATTCGGAAGCCAACAATTCAAGAAAACCCCTCAGCCTTTCTTCCACCCTCCTCAATCCCATCAGACCGAGCAGGGACTGGCTCTGGCGATAACGCTGACTGACGGCTTCCAGCATCGCCACCGCCAGGGCGGGATCCCCGTGGATCTCCCGCACGGGCAGACAGAGGAGATCGCTATCGGCTAGGGCCACGGCGCTGTAGGCCTCAACGCCCACCAGGGGATCGCCAAAGGGCTCGTTGGCACCGGCCAGGCCCAGCACCAGTTCATCGCCGTGAATGGTCAGGGCCGTGAGCTTCACCATGCCCCGCACAACCAACCAGACGTGGTCACGCAACAGGGGAACTCCACTGCCGGCGCTTACATGGACAAGGCTACGTTTCTGATAACTGGTTTCTAGTAATTCCCTGAATCCATCACTGCTTCCTGTGGCGCGCGGCGAAGTGAAAACCATGGCCGGTATCCTTTGTGGACCCTGACAGCGTATGGGGCGATACCCCTTTGACTGATAAAGGCGTGGTAGTGAAAAGGTTAAGGTCTGACTAAGCCATTCCCAGGACCTGAGCCTAGATATTCCCGCACAAGCCTGCCGTGGCGATGCTTGTCAACCGTCTTCCATCAAAAAAGGCGGCCTGAAAAGACCGCCCGGAATGAAATTAACCTGGTTTCAGCCAGTTAGGCCCTGTTCGTTAGCCCTCAGGGACCGATGCGACGCACAGCGCTCTTTGCCTTGCTGAGGATGTCGCCGCGCAGGGGGACATAGCCTAGGTCATCTGCCTTGGCCTGACCGGGGCCGAGGAGGTATTCCAAAGCCTTGCGAATCGAAGCGGCCTTGGCGCCATTGCCCTTCTCGTAGGCCAACACCCAGGTGAGGGTGGTGATCGGATAGCTGCCGGCCCCGGCGGGATTAGGGTCTTCGCCGGCCAGCTTGGCATCGAGGCGGATGTTGTTGAGGGCATCAGTACCGCCCTTGAGGCCCGGCTTCACAAAGGCACCTGAACGGTTCTGGAGGGCGGCTGATCTGAGTTTGCCCTTGACGTAAGCCTGGTTGACATAACCGATGGAGCCAGGGGTGTTGGTGAGGATGCCGGAGACACCTTCATTGCCCTTGCCGCCCACGCCGACGGGCCAATTGACGCTCTTGCCCTCGCCCACCCGGCTCTTCCAGGCAGGGGAGAAGGCGGAGAGGGAGTTGGTGAAGGCGAAGGTGGTGCCGGAACCATCGGAGCGGTGGGCCACCGTGATCGGACCCTTGCCACAATTCAACCCTTCCCAGGTCTTGATTTCTCCCAGAAACACCTTGGCTAGCTGGTCCTGGGTCAGATTGAGGGCGGGGCAGTCGGCCTTGTTGTATGCCACGGCAACCGTGCCGCCGACGGTGGGGAACTGCACCACGCCACGACCGATCTTTGCGGCTTCAGAGGCCTTGATCGGTTCATCGGTGGCGCCGAAATCGACGGTGCCGGCCACGAATTGGCGCACCCCGGCCCCGGAACCCACCGACTGGTAGTTCACCTTGGGACCACCGCCAGCAGCAAGCCCGGCAAAGGAGCTTTGGTAGAAGGGCGCCGGGAACGTTGCCCCCGCGCCATTGAGGGCACTCTGTGCCGTGGCGCTGGTGCCGGCCACGATGGCGGCGACCGTACCGAAGATCAGGGCCTTCTGGGCGAAGGACATTGAAAAGCCTGGAAATTGGTGCCACACCTGGTTAGCAACTTCCGGGTACTGCAGTCGTTATGTCACGGTTAAGGAAAGATTTCACACCGCCCCCAGGGACCCCTGACGCCTCATTTCGGGGCGGTCCAATCCTGGAACCAGCCCCGACGCTGCAGCCAGAGGCACATAACCAGGGCGATCAACCCCATGAGCGCCAAGGCAAACAGATAGCCGAAGCGCCAATGCAATTCGGGCATCACCTCAAAGTTCATGCCATAGATGCCGGCGATCAGGGTAAGCGGGGCAAAGATGCTGGTGAGGATGGTCAGGGTCTTCATCACCTGGTTCATGCGATTGCCGACACTGGCGCTATAGGCCTGGGTTATGGCATCACATTGACTGCGCAGAAGTTCACAATTTTCAAACAACATTTCCACCATCTCCGCCATCTCCTGGAAGCCAAACATCGCCTCCTTTCCCAGCAGATTCTGGTTCTGGCGCAGCAGCATTTTAATCTGGTGGCGCAAGGGCCATACCTGGCTGCGGATGGTGCGCAAATTGCTGCGAAATTTAAAAACCACATTCAATAATTTGGGTTTGGGCCGGCGCAGAACCGCCTCTTCAAGCTCATCGAGTTCGTGGGCGATGCCCTCCAGCAGCGGAAAGAGGGCGTCCAAAATTTCGTCAATCAAAAAATGGAGAATGTCGTCCAGATCCCGGTCGCTTGGGGCGGCCCGATTGGAGAGCAACCATTGGGTGAGGCCCGGAAACGAATCACCAGGGGCGCCCTCTTCGATGGTGATCAGCAAGCCATTGATCAACAACAAACCCACCTGGTCACTCACCAGAAAACCAGGTACCCGGGTGCTGCCCAGGCGGTGCAACACCACCATGATCACCGAATCCAGACAGTCCACCTGGGGCCGCTGGGGAACTTCGATCAAGGGAGCGATCAGCGGTGGCGGAATGCCGAGTTGGTCAAGCAGGGAGGTGATGCCAGGGCGGTCGGCCAGCCCACGAATCCGCAACCAGATGGGCCGGTCCTGCTGGCGCAGCGCCAGGATCTCCTGGGCATCCAAGGGGACGCGGCGCTGCACCCCCTCGGGGTCAAAAACCAAGAGTTCAATGGCGGTGGGGGCCAGACCGCCATGGACGTAGAGGTGGCTCGGCCAGGATCCGGGCCGCTGCACCAGCCGTTGGGAACTCAGCGCGCCTGGGGTGAGTCGCAGCACGGAGCGGGAGGGGCAAGCCAGCGATTCAACAGGATGCTGCCCCCGGCCATGGCGCCCTGGAGCAGCAGGCAGGTGCTGACCGGTGGTAACCAGGTACGCAGTAGGCGGGTCATGGCCACTGGAGTAGTGGAACCCATTCCAGGGGAAACCCTCCCTGGGGATATGTCTCCCAGATGACATTCTGATTGGTTTTTCCTGATTCTGCCAACGGGCAGTGGGGAGACCTAAGGTAAATGAATTGATCCGAGTAGCTTTGAACGAACAGTCCTGTGAGGGTCCTGCCGGCAATGGCGGGGCATCGACAGAGTCGATCCTGGGGGTTCGTTCGCCGATGGAAGCCCACGGCGGATACCGAGGTGCCGATTGGAGTCCCGATCGATTGATGTTTCATCAGAACCTGGAAACCTTCGCCGAGCGGGTGGGACTGATCGTCGGCCTTCAGGCCAATGGCAAGCTCAACCAAGACCAAGCCTATGACCAGATCAAGCTGATCTGGAAACAGCTCAAGCAGAGTCGTGATGAGCTGCTAAAGCGGGATTGACCCCCCTTCCCCTCCGCTCCCATTCCGCAAACGGGACCCCAGGCCAACCCCCGGGCCGGCGAGGGATCCTTTGCTGTCTTGCTGGATCTGGTCGTGTTGTTGCTTGGTCTTTTCTTTGTGGTGGCATCGCCGCGCTAGGCAGCCAAATAGCCGTCTGCTTTCATCCCAGCGAACGTCAAGCCCAGGTTGACCTCCATCCATCTCTGTTGCCTTGCTATGCCGCCCGATCCTGCCTGCGCATGTTTGTTGGCTTGGCGATCTCCCTGTGGTTTATTTCGCTACAACCGGGAGCAGGACATGTCCGTCTGGCGGAGGTCGGCGGCGACGACTGACCGACGACTCATGGGTTTGGACAGCCCTGGCGGTTGGGGGTCGTCAAGGCGGTGTCGGCCTGTTGCAAAGCGGTTTCGACGGCGGCCAGGGCCTTGGGATTCCAGGTGAGGGCGTTGTTGAAATCGGCCGGATCGGGGACCGGTTTGCCGCTGAATTTGGCCGACACGAAGATGCTGTGGGTGAGGGGCAGCGCCAGGCAACGGCGGTGGGGCAGGACGCTATCGGAGACATTCACCGCCAGGGCGCTGGCCTTGGAGACAAGGCCATCCCAGGGGTACATGAGCGGGTCGGCTTGGACCCCCTTCGGTGCCTGGAACCAGGCACCCCCAATCAAGCTGACCGGGATGCCGTTGAGCTGGCCGACCTGGGCCTGGTTCCAGCCACCGCCATGGGGCCGGGGCACCTGCAGGTATTGGTAGGACCCCTGCTGTCCCGAACCGGAGACCAGACCATCGGCCAGTGGTTTGAAGCTCTGCAGGAAGAGCTCGCAGAAGCGGTTGCCATAGCAATCGGCCAGGGACCGTTTACCGATGACGTAGTCGCCCACCACCGCCCCTTGCCAGGGGGTGCCCAGGGTGGTGAGGGAGCGGATGCGCACGGGGTTCCCCAGGTCCCGCAACGCCGGCAAGGCGGCGCGGGAATAAAGGCCTCCCATGGAATGGCCGACGAGATCCACCTCGCGGATCCCGTATTGGCGGTGAAGATAAAGCAGGAACTGGGCCAGCCGCTGGCCCGCCAGATCGATGTCGCCGGTGGAGTTGACCGTCATCGATGGCGGCAGGGCCGGCGGACAGTCCGCAAAGGCCATCAAGGGGTCGGGGCCAGGGTTTTCCCTGACGGGCCCGCGATCATCCATCGCCGGAGAGGTAAAGACCCGATGGCCCTTCAGTAAAAGAAAACGACGCAATTCAGTGTCCGTGTTGCCGGCGGCAAAGCCGATGCGACAAGCCCCCCCAGGGGTGGTGAAGGGACTCACCGCATCCCCCCCCGAGACAATCACCACCGCCCTCTGACTCGCTGCGGGCTGGGCTTGGGATTGGGGCGCCCCAATCCCCTGCTGGCACGCCCCTCCCCAGGCCCAGGCCGCCAGGGCCAGGGTGAGGCCGCGCCGCAGAGAAAAGATGGGGGTCATGGGCTGAAACCTGATTGCGTTGACCCTGGCTGCGCCGGCCGTGGTTGGGCCAGAACCGTCAAGTTCTGTGATGGCCTCCGCGCGCCAATGCCCGATGGCGCAAAAAGCTACTGGCTCGTGCCGACCCCACCCCGAAACAGATGCTTGTGGCTGGCGGAATACAACTTGGAGCGCGCCGCTGCGGGCGGCCTCAGGGCAGGGCTCACGACGTAGAGCGTCGTGCGGATCAGCTGCTGCTCCCGGCTGGTTGAGGCCATCTGGTGCAGGGGCACGATGGTTAACCACTGGTCGGGCCAGCTGACGCGGTAGCCGATGGCCACGGGTGTTTCAGGGTCGTAGTGAAGCAGCAGCTCGGCTTCGACGTCCTCCACATGTCTTGCACTTAGGTAGAGGCAAAGGGAGGCACCCAGGGCCGCCAGATGCTGGAGAGACTCCCGTTCGGGCACGCCCGTGCGGCCCCCGGCCCGGCTCAGCACGATGGTTTGCACAAGACCAGGAATGGTCAGTTCACAGCCCAGGGCCGCCGCCGTCGCCTGGTAAGCACTGAGCCCGGGCACCACCTCCACCTCCAATTGGGCGTCGGCCAGGCGACACACCTGTTCGGCCAAGGCGCCATAGAGACAGGGATCACCGTCATGGAGTCGCACCACCCTCTGGCCCGCCTGGGCCCGTTGCACCACGACCTCCAGCACTTCCTCCAGGGTGAGGGTGCTGGTACGGATCCGTTCGCAGGACGGCGAGGCCAGGGCGGCGATCGCCGGATTCACCAACGAATCCGTCCAAACCAACACCTCCGCCTGTTCAATCGCCCTGAGGGCTCTGAGGGTCAGCAGGTCCGGTGAACCTGGGCCGGCGCCGACAATCTGCACCAGGGGACCCTTCATGGGGTCACGCCAGTGGGATCCGGCAAGGGCTGCTGCTGGCCGTAGAGCCGCCAAAGGCCCAGGCCCCCCAGGGCGATCAGAATCAAGCTGACCAACTGGGCCATGCGCAGTCCACCGGTACAAAATGGCGGCTCAGCCCCTAGGCAAAGGGGGTCCATCCGCAACCCCTCAATCCAGACGCGGCCGGAGCTGTAGGCCATCAGATAGATACAGCTCAGCGCTCCCGCCGGCAAGGAAAGCTTGCCCCTAAGTCCCAGAAAGAAGAGGGAGAGCAATAGGGCGCAAACACCAAAATTCCAGAGTGATTCATATAGAAACGTCGGATGAAATGTACTAAATGTGATGAAACCCGTTGGGCGATTTTCCAGGGGGATCGTCAATTTCCACGGCAGGTTGGTCGGCAGGCCAAAGGCTTCTGAATTAAAGAAATTCCCCCATCGGCCAATCGCCTGTCCCAAGGCTATTGCCGGCACCAGCACATCCAGGAGCGGCCAAAGGGCTTGGCGACGCCACCGACAAAACAGGATTGTGCCGACAAGGCCGCCCAGCAGGGCGCCATGGATGGCGATACCCCCATGCCATACAGCCAAAGCTTCCTGCCAGTTATGGCGGTACTGGCGCCATTCCAGAAGCACGTAGTACAGCCTCGCCCCCAGCACCGACGAAACCACCATCACCGGCAACAGGTCACTGATGAACGGGGCCGAAATGTTGCGTTCGCGGCCCAAACGGGTGGCGAGCGCCAGACCAGTGAGGACCGCCGCTGCAATCAGCAGCCCATACCAACGCAAGGAAAGCGGGCCCAGCCGGAAGACCAGGGGCCCGGGGGATGTGAAGAGACCGAAGGAGAACAAAGCGAAGCTCAGAGCACGCCCCCTGTTGCCGCCTGGACCTTCTCAACCTGCTTCTTCTTGAGCACGAGAAGGATCTGGGTCAGGGCCGTGCCGGCCAGGAAAGCCAGGAGCCCGTAGATGCGGGCGGGGTTCTGAAGCACGATTTCCGCATCCACCTGGCCGAAGCCACCCACGTTGGGATCGTTGGTGAGGGGAGTGCCAACCTCAAGACGGTCACCCACCTTGACCAGCAACTTGGGACCGGCGGGAATCGTTTCCTTCACCGTTTTGCCCTCAGCAGTGGTGATCACCACTTCGAGGGCACCCTTCTCGGCCCCATCGATCGAGTCAATGGTGCCAACCACGGTTGAGTTGAAGACACCGTTGTTTGTCTTTTCACCGGTGGGGTTCACCTGGCCGCGGCCCCGGTTGCCACCCACATGAATCTGATACTTACCGAAGTGAATCGTGCCGTCAGTGGCGGGATCAGGGGAAAGGACCGGGAAGACGATCTTCTGGTGTTGATCGCCGGGAATCGGGCCCACAAGCAGGATATTGGGCTGGGTGTCGCTGTACTGGCTGTAGTAGATGCCCTTGGTTTCTTCCTTGAGTTCGTCGCTCAGGCGTTCGGGGGGGGCCAGACGGAAACCATCAGGCAACACCACAACAGCGCCCACATTCAGTCCTGTGGGAGTGCCGTCCCCAGCGACCTGCTGCACCGAGGTGTCGTAAGGGACCTCCACTTCGGCCTTGAACACCGTGTCCGGGAACACGGCCTGGGGCACTTCGACCCGAGTCACCTTCTTGGCCAGGTGGCAGTTAGCACAAACGATCTTTCCGGTGGCCTCCCGAGGGTTGGCGTAATTCTGTTGGGCCCAGAACGGATAGGCCCAACTCGGGCTCGCTCCCAAAAGCAACAACCCCAAGCAAAGGCCGAAGCCCAGGATCCGGTGGGAAAGACCCGCCGCCCGGAAGACCGGAGCGAGAAAACGGGATGGGGTGAGATGGCGACGCATGGGGAGACGACGATCGGGGGCGGGAAAGGGAGGAATGGCGGGCAGAACCCGGATCAGGACCACCAGGGCTTGTCGCCAGTGCGGAAATCGGTTTCAGACCACTGACTGAGAAACACGTTGTCGTTCTCAACCGTCACGTGGGCCAAAGCCAGGGAGAGGGGCGCCGGTCCACGAACCACCTTGCCCGTGGCGTCGTATTGGCTGCCATGACAGGGGCACATGAACTTGCCGGCCCCGTTGTTCCAGGGCACCACGCAGCCGAGGTGGGTGCAGATGGCGCTGATTCCGTAGTCGCCAATGGAATCGGGTCCTTCCACCACGAGGTAGGTGGGGTCCCCCTTGAGACCCTGGACGAGGCTGCGGTCGCCTTCTTTGTGGGAGCCCAGCCAACCGCTCAGGGTGACGGGGTTTCCGGCAGCGTCCTTGGCGGTGGTGCCACCGCCGCCGCCGGCGGCCTTGGGCGGAATGAAGTATCTGATAACCGGATACAAGCCCCCCAGGGCCACCCCGGCGACGGAACCAAAGGTGAGCAGATTCATGAACTGCCGACGACCCATGTCGGGCACATCACCAGAAGAGGAAGGCGCTGGGATCTGGGTCATTCGCGTCGCTCTAAAGGAGCGGTGCAACGTGACGCCATTATGAACCTTGCCCCTATCGCCCTGGACCGGCGCGACCCCAGCCCCCCTGGCCCTGAAACAAGCCGTAGTGGTTGGCTTCATCGGTTGGCTTCGTAGGTTGGCCGTGGAGGCGGCAGGCTGGAGAGGTTCATGCGCTCCCACCGCTGACCTTGGCTGATTCCCCTGGTGCCGCCGAAGCCCCCTTGAGTGGCGCCGAACTGAGGGCGCTGCTGGTGGAGCGCTGGCAGGCCAGCCACGACCTGCGCCTTGTGCAGATCCGCGGTCGCCTCTACCTCCAGGTGATGTGGAACCACCTGGAGCAACAGTCCTTTCCCCTGAGCGTTGGGGACTACGCCGACCACATCGAGCGCGTCGCCGCCGCCCTCAATGACCTGGGATTGGCAGCAACGGTGCGTCAGTGGCTGGGCAGCACCCGCGACCGGCCACGCCTGGGCAAGGCCCTTTCCTTGCCCCTCGAACCCGTATCGGGTCGGGCCAGCGAATTCCTGCTTTAGGAAGGCCCCACCCCGCACCCCGCGTCGGGAGCCGCAGCAACGACCGTGGTCCACCGATAATGGCTTCAGGTTGTTTCTGGCACGTTCTGCGGCATGGGTTTTCTTCGCTCTTCCCTTTTGCCCCTGGCCATCGTGCTGCTCTTTGGCATCGCCCTGTTTGCCGTGAGTGCTCGCATCTGGCTTCCTGGGGACATGGCCGCCCCGGCTCCCCTCGGCTGAAGCCATGGTTGCCCCTTGGCGAGATCATGGGCCGGTCGGCCCATAGCATCCCCCCACGAGGTTCGCTTGATGCCGGTCGACGCCCAGCCCTTTCCTGATCCGTTCCCGGACAGTCCCGCCCAGCTGGCCCTCGACCCCGAGGTGCTCGCCCGGGAACTGGCCCAGGAGTTGCTTGGCGATCCCCTCGACGAGATCGATGCCGAGGAACCCGATCCCCATGCGGTCGCTGCCGAATGCGACCTGGGCCTGACCCTGCTGCGGGGGGATCATGAACAAGGAATGCAGGGACTGCGTATTTTTTGCGAGCACCGCGATCCCAGGTCGGTGCCCTTACTGCTTCCCCTGCTGGTCGCCCCCTGCCCGATTCTGCGCATGAGCGCCGTCTACGCCCTCGGCCGCAATCCCACCCCCCTCGCTGTCGAGCCCCTGCTGGGCCTGCTCAGCGCCGACGACAACGGTTATGTCCGCAAGGCGGTGGCCTGGAGTCTCAGCAATTATCCCGAGGCGCCGGTGCTCAACCCCCTGATCCGCGCCCTGCAGGTGGATATCGCGGCCGTCCGGCTCTGGGCCGCCAGCTCCCTGGCCGACGCCGGGGGGACCAATGCCGCCAAAGCCGATCCGGCGGCGGCCCAACTGCTTCAGACCCTGCGAATCGACAGTGAGGGAGCCGTTCGCAGCAACAGTGCCTGGTCCCTTGGCCGCCTCTATCCCGACCTGGTGGAACCCCGCCAGCATCAGGTTGTGGAGGCCCTCCTGGCCACCTTGCTCCAGGACAGTGATCCGGGGGTGCGTGATGAGGCGCGCCTGGCCCTCGAACAGCTCGAGCAACCTGAGGTGCTGGAACAGCTGCAGACCCTGGTCGAAGAGGGACTGATCACCTGAGGTTCACGGAGGCCCGCCGCGCTTCGCCAACCCGGTTAGCATCCCCCCAGCTCATACGCCTGCGGGATGGCCCAACGCAGCATCCGCTTTCGCATCCGGCCTGACGGCCGCGTCGACGAGGTCGTGGAAGGCGTCGCCGGTGACGGCTGTCAGGCCCTTACCGAACGACTTGAGTCACGCCTGGGCACCGTCCAGCAACGGCGATCCACGGCTGAGGCCTTCCTGCCTGCCGCCGCCAAGCTGGCCCTGAACCAGCAAAGCCTCCCGATCCAGGGGTTGGCGCTGGACCCCCTCAACTGAATCCCCCACTGCTTCCGAGCCGATGTCGCACTTCAGCACCCTCAAGACCGAATTGCGCGATCGCCAGGCCCTCGTTGAGGCCCTGAATGATCTTGGTTGCCCTCCCCTCGAAGGGGCCCAACCCGTGCGGGGCTATCGCGGCCAGACCGTCACCGCCGACTTGGCCATCCCCCAGGCCGAGGGGGGCGACATCGGTTTCCGGTTCAATGCTGAGGCCGGCTGCTACGAACTGGTGGCCGATCTCGATCTCTGGCGGCAGCCCGTACCTGTTGAGCGTTTCTTGGCGCGTCTCACCCAGCGCTACGCCCTGCACACGATTCTGGCCGCTAGTGCCGAAGAAGGATTTCAAGTGAGCCAACAGACCAATCATCACGATGGCAGCATCGAAGTGGTGGTGACCCGCTGGGATGGCTGAGGCCGCGGCGCCCGCCCCCATGGCCGATCCCTCCCTCGCCTACAACACGGCGCTCAACGTCCCGCCAACGGCGACCGGCATGGAGCCCCTTCTGGGGGGCGCCTTGCGCCAGCAAGCTGTTTGGGTTGACGAAGCCGTCTGTATCGGCTGCCGTTACTGCGCCCATGTGGCGGCACACACGTTTGTGGTCGAATCCAACTGGGGGCGGTCCCGGGCGATTCGCCAGGATGGCGACACTACCGAACGCATCCAGGAAGCAATCGACACCTGTCCGGTTGATTGCATCCATTGGGTGGCCTACGAAGAATTGCCAGCCCTCGAACGCCGCCTTGATGAGCAGGAGATCCTGCCCTTAGGGGTGCCGACCCCCGCCCGACCGCGGCGCACCCTGCCCCGGCCCGCGTCCCCAAAACCATGAAAGTGCCGACCCGTCGGTTCGGACGCACCAACCTGGCCATGCCGTTGCTTTCCCTGGGAGGCATGCGGTTTCAGCAGAGTTGGTCCGATGTGGGTGGCTCCGAGGTCGATCCAGGCAGCCAGGCCAATCTGAGGGCCATTTTGGAAGCGGCCACAGCCGCCGGCCTGCATCACATCGAAACCGCCCGGGGCTACGGCAGCTCTGAACGCCAGCTGGGAGAACTGTTACCCCAGGTGAAAGATCCCCAGCGGATCCTGCAAACC
>CAMCQR010000057.1 GCA_945877115.1 Synechococcus sp. UW140
CTCATGGATGGTGCTTATGCACATTTGGCGGCTTGTTACAAGAGAACAACTGATCACTGCATAGCCGAACTGAATGGTTGTCTGACACCTGGCGCTTGGCTTAAATCAAGCTGCCTGGCTGGTTGTTTTTTTCAGGAATCCCTAATTGACGACAATCAAGAGAGAGAAAAAGCAATGTACCCATGTTAAACTTGAAACCTAACTGCACCGATCAACCTTCGACCCTCCACCACCCCTCCCCGGTCAGCAGCCCCCCATAGCTGATCAGAGAATCAACCATTTGCAAGTATTTCCATCACAGTCATCCTCATGAACCGCGCCAAATTCTATTCATTTATTAGGAACGCGCCTTTTAGCGGTGTATTAACCCAATCCCAGGTCAATGGAATAGAAGTGATCTTGGATTTCTGGGAAAACCCACCGGTTCAGCCACAGGGTGACTTTGCCATCAATTGGAAAATCCGCAACGTTAACTGGCTTGCATACATGCTAGCGACAGCTTTTCATGAAACTGCACGAACAATGCAGCCTATTGATGAATATGGCGACAATGCCTATTTCACCGAAATGTATGAAGGTCGGGCAGACCTCGGCAATACCCAACCCGGAGATGGTGCCAAGTTCCATGGCAGGGGACTCGTCCAACTAACCGGCAGGCGTAATTACAGCAAGATGACACCTATTGTTCAGGATTTTTATCCAGATTGCCCTGATTTAACGACTAGCCCAGATAGCGCCAAAAACGATAAATACGCTGTTGTTATTATGTTTTATGGGATGTTCGATGGCACATTCACGGGCTACGCGCTCAAGAATTTTCTGGGCAACCCGCTAAAGGGGCAGATCGAAGATTTCTATAATGCCAGAAAAATCATCAATGGCCTAGATAGAGCAGCAGATATTGAATCCTACGCTAAGTCTTTCAATACCGCCCTTGATTACGCAGGCGAAAGTGCAACCATCGCCCCCTTGACCTGGCCAGAGTCCCTGATTGCCCCTAAGCACCCGTCCACCGCCGTCCATTCCTTGCCTAGCGAAGGCCTGCCCACCCTGCCGCCGCTCGCCCACCGCCAGATCGTGGCCAAACCCGAGCCAGCCACCGAGCAGGAATCCACCAGCTGGGATCAGAGTTACGCCCCTGCCTTGGACCTGATCCGCAACTTCGAAGGATTCGTCGAGCTTGCCTACCCCGATCCCGCCAGCGGCGGCGAACCATGGACCATCGGTTATGGCTTCACCACCCTCAATGGCCAGGCCGTACAACCGGGTCAAACAATCAGCCGGGAGGAGGCGAATACCGAACTGCAGCGGCAGGCCAAAGCCTGCACCAACCATCTGGCCGGAGCCATTCCCTACTGGTCATCGATGAATGCCAATCAGCGGTGTGCCTTGCTTGATTTCGCCTGGAATCTGGGGTCTGATTTCTATGGCGATGAGGCTAACTTCACATCCATCACCCGTTACCTGCAAAATCACGACTGGAACCAGGTACCCCAGACTTTGCTGCTTTACTGCGATCCCGGCTCTTCGGTTGAGGCGGGCCTACGGCGTCGGCGCCAAGCGGAAGCCAACCTCTGGACCACCCCGGTGGAGGTTGCAAAAGCTGCCCCTCCGGCGCTGTCCGTTGAGGCTTCGATTCCCGCAGCCGCCAGTCCCACCCCGACCGGCTTCAGCAACCCCCTGAAGGTGCCCTACTGCGATCAGCTGGACATGGCCGATGGCCAAGGTTGGCGGGAATGTTTCTCAGCCAGCTCGGCCATGTTGGCGATGTATTGGGGCAAGGAACTCAACGAAAACAACTACGACAGCTTGCGCAGTCGCTTCGGCGACAGCACCACCTCCGAAGCCCAGTTAGCTGCCCTGCGCTCCCTGGGTCTCACGGCCGATTTCCAGACCGATGGCACCTCATTCCTGCTTAAGCAGGAGATTGACGCTGGCCGACCCGTTGCCGTGGGTTGGCTCTGCGATGGTCCTGTATCCGCCCCCAGTGGCGGTGGGCACTGGATCGTAATCATCGGCTACGACGACAGCGGCTTCTTTGTCAATGATCCCTACGGAAACTGCGACTTGGTAGATGGCAGCTACCTTAGCCATCACGATGGTGCCGGACTCCATTACTCCTACCACAACTGGCTGCCGCGCTGGCGGGTGGATTGTACCGGAGGCTGGATGCTCACCTGTCGTCGTTAGCCCTCAAACAGTATGCACAAGCTCAAGCGGTCAATATATCAGCACCCCGCTTGTTCTTCAGACTGCTAACATCATTATCAGAACCCCCACTTACTCAATGATTTCCCAGGAACCTACCATGACTCAATCCACAACAATCCCCATCACAAACTTCTTTGCTAGTGGCGACTATACGGCACGGATTGCAGTGGGAAGCCAGGGTACGATTGTAAACTTGATTCTCGACACAGGCAGCAGCACACTGGCTGTAAAATCTTCAAAATATAATCCCGCTGAAGATACTGCCCTGCAGACAACTTCCTTCGCCCAGGATGTGAGTTATGGAACCGGGGGTTGGGCTGGACCACTCATCCAGACGAGAATATCATTCGGTGACAATGAAAACTCCGTTACCCTAGAGGAAGGCTATCTAGCCATTACAGATGCTTCGCTGCCAAGCAATTTCGGCAATGCTGATGGCATTCTCGGTCTAGCCTACAAAGGACTTAATCAAGGTTACAATCTTTCAGCATTCTTCCAACAACATCAACTGCCATCAACTTCATTTCCCTGGCCATTTTCAGTCGTAAACTCAGCAACGGGATTAAGTCAGTTGATGGCACTTTTTCAAACTCTTCAGTTTGAAGACATACCGCCTTGCTTTGAACAATTGCAGCAGCAAGTAAATATCCCAAATAAATTCGCTTTCTATACACTACGATCTTATCCGAGTTTCGCCTCCCTAACGCCGGAGACCGACCCCTTGAACCAAGGATTTTTTATTCTTGGTGGGGGAGAAGAAAAAGTAGACCTTTATACTGGCTCCTTTATCGATGTACCTGTGTTAGACGACCTCTATTACAACGTCGTCCTGAAGGCTGTACAAGTTGGACAGTCGGCTATCCAACCTGTTTCTCCGTTGCCTGCCGCACTCAAGCAGACCTTAATCTCCAATGCCATTGTTGATAGTGGAACAAATTCTCTTTGTCTTGCACCTGATGTGTGGAAATCTCTTCTCTCAGGCTTCGAAGCTGTCAACCAAGGCTTTGTCCAATTGATTCAGCAGGGTTCGGCATCTGGCATTGATCAAAGCCAAATCGATCTTTCTCAATGGCCGAACGTCGATTTGATTCTCTCTGGGTTGAATGGTGATGTGCGTTTGACTGTGGCACCTAAAACATATTGGCAGTTTGATGCTTTTAGTCCTGGGCAAGCCTTCTTTGTTATTGAGAGTGGCGGCACGCCACAGTCGATCCTTGGTCTTCCTCTCATGAATAACTACTACACCGTCTTCGACCGCTCCCTTGATGCCTACGGTACTGTCCGATTTGCTTCAATCAATGGCCGTTGAGGCAACGGAGTGACGTGAAGATCCATACAAAACCCAGCGTTATTGCGTAGTGTTTATGACAAGCGTACGAGTTCGGCAATATCGATATCGTCTAGTTGGATTCAACTATTAGGCGCTTCGCTAAATCCCTAAGTTTGTCACGACCGCCACTGATCAGATAGCGATCTGCTGATTGCTTGATCAGGTAGATACTGCGGGGGTCAGCCTGAAAGACGCTGGCATCTTTGTCGATGATGGGCTGAAAACGGTAATAATTGTCTTTGAGCAGGGCGTTGCAGATGAAGTCGAACAAATCGGCTGATCCGTCTGCGCAGACTTGATAAATTGGAATCCCCTTGATCAACGATGACCAATCTAATGCACCCCAAAGGCTGCCCTGCTTTGGGGTGATGCGATCGTCGGTCTGACCTGTACCAAACGAAACCAAAAGTTGCTGCTCTAGTTTAATCTCTTTGTGTTGCTCCAACACCTCTGCAATGGCACATAGTGACGGGTTATTGGCCATCATGCCGCCATCAATCATTGGAATCATTTCGGGAGTCTGCGAGCGATCCAGATCTCCCTCCAATTGAGGGCTGGAGCGATGATTCTGCAGGAAAACTCTGTTTTTCAGCAGGAAGGAAGGGAAGGCCACCGGCGCCGCTGATGAAGAACGGCATACTTGCCATAACGGTAGCTGGGACGACTTTTCAGCTGATGTGCCTGAGCTTGTGAAAACCACTCCCTTGCGATTGTAACCATCGTAACTAATTACGAGCACTGGCTTCGGCAGATCGCTTAGCAGAAAATGATCGGGGAAGATGTCTTCTGCCCTAAGAACTGATTCCAGGCCTGAAGGCGAGAACAATGGCTGCGATAGACGAAAGTTAGATAGACTACGAAGCAGGGTCTGGAGGTAAAAGCGCAGTCCAAAAGTTTCGAAGATTTTGGTGCCCTGCTGCTCAAACAGATTACGTAGTTTTTCTAGCGTTAGCCCCTTGGCCAAACCACATGCAATCAGGCTACCGGTGGATGTTCCCGCAAAGAGGTGAAACACGTCTCGAACCTTCGTGCCAGGTCTGAGTCGGTCGAGCTCCTGCTCAAGCGCCTCGAGTAAAATGATGGTAAGCAAGCCACGCATTCCACCACCATCACAGCAGAGGATTCTGATCTTGGTCGACATAGTGGGCATCAATTTAAGATTTTTCCATTTTATAGCAGTCAAGTCATCACCAGCATGCCCGGTACTTAAAATATTCCGACAATCCTGTTTCTGGTAACTGAGAGCAGCCTGGTGGCTGCCATTGATCCACGTGCCCCCCGACGGCTAGTTCAGCTGGTTGCGCTAGAAAGCAGATCATCAAGCACCGCACCAGCGTCGTAGGCAACGTCCCCAACAACGCCGCAATCTTTCCGCACCCCTAATAGTGGATCCAAGCGTTCTCGGGATCACCGCAAGTCATCAGACCACGGCACCAAACCAGTGACCCACCAGTGCCGTCAGCCCCATGGCGAGGGAGCCCCAAAAAAGCATGCGCAGGGCACTGCGGCGCCGGGATGATCCCCCCGCCTGGGCGGAAAGGGCCCCCAGGGCCGCCAAGGCCACCAGGGCTGCGGCGGTCGTGACTTCGGTGATGCGGTTGGCGGGGCTGAACAGGATGGTGAGCAAAGGGAGCAGGGCCCCGACCAGGAAGCTGGCGGCGGAGGCCCCGGCGGCTTGCAGCGGACGGGCCCGCAACATTTCACTCAGGCCCAGTTCATCGCGGGCGTGGGCAGCCAGGGCGTCGTGCTGGCTCAGTTGTTCGGCGACTCGCTGGGCCAGCTCGGGATCCAGACCCCGGGAGATATAGATGCTCGTCAGTTCGGCGAGTTCGCCGGCGGGATCGAGATGCAATTCCAATCGTTCCTTGGCCAGGTCGGCCATTTCTGTATCGGCCTGGGATTGCACCGAGACGAATTCTCCTGCGGCCATCGAGGCAGCGCCGGCCACCGTAGCCGCAAGTCCGGAGAGCAGGATCTGATCGCGGGAGGCCCCTGAGGCGGAGATTCCCACCACCAGACTGGCGACAGAGATGGCCCCGTCATTGGCCCCCAGCACCACGGCCCTTAACCAACCAACCCGGCTGGCGTTGTGCTTTTCACCATGGCCAGGCCGGGATCCAGGGGCGCTCATCAAGGTCATGGCGAAGGTACCGTCCCAGCCTTGAATGCCGGACCGAGCCTGTTTCAGGAAGCAGCGGTCCAGACCGTCGCCATCGACGGCCAGGTCCGCCATGGCCCGGGAAATCAGGTGGGCTTGATCAGCCACCTGCTGAATTTAAGCCCGAAGACCAAGCGAAAGATGCCTGGGTGCATCAGTGGCCCTGCACCCATAATCCAAAACCCAAGCAATCCATGATTCAGGCAAGTTTTTCGGATTCTTCTCGCCACCATGGGCCGGTTGCCAAGCGGTCGCGATGGCTTGGCAACGGGTGACTCGGCATGGTCAGGATGGGTTACAGGATCCCTGGCATTGACGCCCCATCTGAATCACCGCTTGATGTTGCCTTCTCCCCCCCTGGTGCTGGTGCATGGCCTCTGGGACACACCAGACCTCTTCAATACCCTCAAGCGCACCCTGGACGGCCGCCGCGGCACCCCCTTCACTCCCCACCTACCCCATGGTCTTGGTGTGGTGCCCCTGGAAGAGCTGGCGGGCCAACTAAATCAAGCCATTGAGGCCGCCTTTGGTCCCGATCAGCCCTTGGATGTGATGGGGTTTTCGATGGGGGGGCTGATCAGCCGCACCTGGATCCAATTGCAGGGGGGCTACCAGCGGGTCAGGCGCTTCACCAGTGTGGCCAGCCCCCAGCAGGGCACCCTGGCGGCCCAGGTGTGGCCCCGCTGGCCCCTGGCCTCGGTGGCCGACATGAAGCTGGGCAGCGACCTGTTGCGCCGTTTGAATGGGGATCCTGGCCTTCTGGCGGCCGTCGACTGCTGCAGCATCTATTGCATGGCCGATGTGATGGTCGTACCCGGCTGGACCGCCGTCTTGCCCATCGGCCGGCGATTCCCCTTCCCGCTGCACCTGGCCCACCACGAATTAATGGCGCGGCCGGAGGCGGTTGATCTGGTTGTCAGCGAGCTGCTGCGCCCCTAACCGGCTGCTCGCCATTAGGCCTCAGAACCGGGTGCGGCCGCAGGGGGCCTCAAGCTTCGCCAGGCCCCTGATCCCGTACTCACCTCAATGCCGATCTCCTCAAGGGTTGCATCGGCAGTGGAGCCGGCCCTCTGCCGGCTCCACTGCCGGGCTAGGTCCCAGGCCTCCTCCAATGAATCAAAATGGTCATCCAGGATGGCATGGGGCTCTCCATGACGATCCACCAGTCGGTATTGTCGATTCTCAGTGGCCATGCTGGAACAGACCCTTCAGGGGATAGTCATCATGGCCCGCTGACTTCCAGAGTGGTTCGGTCCTAGTCGATTGCGCCCAACCAGGCCTCCATGGCTTCGATCACGGCGGCAGTGGTGGACAGAATCGCTTCGGCACCAGCCCGTAAAAGCTGTTCTTCGTAGTCCTCCCGGGCCCCTTGCGCGGCGGCGGCGTGCAAGTGGGGCGGTGCCACCGCCAGAGCCCGCCAGCGTTGTTCGGGTAGCGCCTGGCGGGCTCGCTGCAGGGTGAACACGTCGGTGACCGTGTCTCCCAGATAGGCCACCGGTGGGGCCAGGGGGCCAGGGGCTGGAGCGCCGTGGCGACCCAGCAGAAACTCCGTGAGTCGCAGTAGCCCCTGGGGATCGGGTTTGTCGGGGGCATCCCCCATGGCGATCAGGGGTGGGTCGACCAACCCCAGGCGTTGCTCCAGCACGTAGCGGCAGGAAGGCGGTTCGGCGCCACTGACGAACCCCCAGACAAAGCCTGCGTCGCTGAGGGTGTTGAAGAATTCTGGGGGCACCAGCAAAGGTTCGTTGCCGATGAAGCCCTTCCAGGTGGCGGGATCCCCATGGGGATCGCCGCCGAAGTAGGCCTCGCTGAAGACCGCCACAACGTCCTCAAAGGCCGGTAGAGGAGAGCCGGTAGTGCGGCGCCGCAGCAATTCAAGCGAAGCTTCCCAGTCGTTGTTCCAAAGGCCCTCGCCCTTGAGAGCATCGATTTCAGCGGCTGAGGGGCGATAACCGCTGTAGTGATGGACGGTTTCGCTGAGGGCGCGGCGGTAGCTGCCGCCAACATCCCGGATGACGCCATCAATGTCGAAGAGAACCAGGGCGCGGGGACTCAGGAACCCATTGCAGAGAGGCTGATAGGTTAGGTCTTTGTCCTTCTGCCTTGAGCACCCCGACCATGACAGCAGCCGAGACGATCAGTGACGAGGCGGTGAGCGCTGCCGCAATGGATGACGTCGCCGATCCGACGGCCGCCAGCGAGGTGACCCAGGGCCGCCCGGTGCTGCGCGGCGGTAGTGCCGCCCTGGCCACTGCCACCATTGATGAAGATGGTGTCCCTTCGGGCTACACCCCCAAGGCCGATGAGGGACGCTTCCTCCTCAAGATCCTTTGGTTGCCCGACAACGTGGCCCTGGCGGTCGACCAGATCGTCGGTGGCGGACCCAGCCCGCTCACGGCCTATTTCTTCTGGCCCCGTGAAGACGCCTGGGAAACGCTCAAGACCGAACTGGAGCGCAAGAGCTGGATCACCGATAACGAGCGGGTCGAAATCCTTAACAAGGCCACCGAGGTGATCAACTACTGGCAAGAAGAGGGCCGGGGCAAGTCCCTGGAAGATGCCAAGCTCAAGTTCCCCGACGTCACCTTTTGTGGAACCGCTTGAACCCTGAGCTGAATCAGACCCTTGAGCATGCCCGGCGATCAACTTGATCCAGCCCGGGGATTCATTAAAAAGCCGGCCCAAGGGCCGGCTTTTTTTGAAGTTCAACCGTCCCGATCAAAAAACCCTGACTGGTTGGTCTAATCGCTTAGAAGCCCTTGGTGGCGGCCACCCGCACACGGGCCTGGGAGAGAGTTTGTAGCGCTTTGACCTTGGCGGGGCTGGAGGGCTGGTTTTCCATGGCCGCAGCAGCCTGAATCGCCGACTCCAAGTCCCGTTCCGCCTTGGCGGGATCAATGTCCGTGGCTAATTCGGCACCGTTAACAAGCACCGTGACTTCATTGGCATCGACTTCGGCAAAACCTCCCATGAGGGCAATGGACTGCCAAGTGGTGCCTTCACGTACCCGCAAGACCCCATCATCTAAAGCGGTAAGCATGGAGACATGGCCAGTGAGAATACCCATTTGACCACTAGTGCTGGGAAGGATCACCTCATCGGCAACACCATCAAAAACACTTTTGTCGGGGGAAAGAATTCTTAGGTTTAAGGTCATGATCAACCCTTTGCTTCGGAAAGGATTTTCTGGGCTTTCGCCCTGACTTGATCAATATTGCCGACGAGGTAGAAGGCAGCCTCGGGAAGATCGTCCAATTCACCAGCAAGAATCATGTTGAATCCCTTGATGGTATCATCAAGTTTAACGTACTCACCGGATTGACCGGTAAATATTTCGGCTACAAAGAAGGGTTGGGAAAGGAACTTTTCGATCTTGCGTGCCCGGTCAACGGTGCGACGATCGTCTTCGGAAAGTTCATCGAGTCCAAGGATCGCAATGATGTCCTGGAGTTCCTTGTAGCGTTGCAGGGTGGATTGCACGGCTCGGGCAGTGCGGTAGTGCTCATCACCCACCACCGCTGGCTGCAGCATGGTGCTGGTGGAATCAAGCGGATCAACCGCAGGATAAATGCCCTTAGAAGCCAGGCCGCGACTTAACACCGTAGTAGCGTCAAGGTGGGCGAAGGTTGTGGCAGGGGCCGGGTCGGTAAGGTCGTCGGCAGGCACATAGACGGCCTGAATTGACGTAATGGAACCCTCAAGAGTTGAGGTGATGCGTTCTTGCAGTTGGCCTACGTCCGTACCCAGGGTTGGCTGATAACCCACGGCCGAAGGCATACGACCCAACAGGGCACTCACTTCAGAACCGGCTTGCACAAACCGGAAAATGTTGTCGATGAACAACAACACATCCTGCTTGTTGACATCGCGGAAATGCTCAGCCATGGTCAAAGCCGAAAGGCCAACCCGCATGCGAGCGCCAGGGGGTTCATTCATCTGGCCGTAACAGAGAGCCACCTTGGATTTGGTCAAGTCTTCGGCGTTGATCACCCCCGATTCCTTGAATTCCTCGTAGAGGTCATTGCCTTCGCGGGTGCGTTCGCCCACACCCCCAAACACCGACACACCCCCATGCTCTTTGGCAATGTTATTGATCAATTCCTGAATTAGCACCGTCTTGCCGACGCCGGCGCCACCAAAAAGGCCGACCTTGCCGCCTTGGCGGTAAGGAGCCAACAGGTCGATCACCTTGATGCCCGTTTCGAACACCTTGGGCTTGGTTTCCAAGTCGGTCAGCTTGGGGGCTTCCCGGTGGATGGGGGCCGTTGTGGTGGTGGTGACGGGGCCCTGCTCGTCAACGGGCTCACCGAGCACATTGAAGATGCGACCCAGGGTGGCTTCGCCGACTGGAACGCAGATCGGGGAACCTGTATCAATGGCATCCATGCCGCGCACGAGCCCGTCAGTGGTGCTCATGGCCACCGCACGCACTCTGTGATCGCCAAGCAACTGCTGGACCTCGGCCGTCAGGGCAACATTCTGGCCGGCTGAATTTTTGCCTTCAATACGCAGGGCGTTATAAATCCTGGGCAACTTGCCGGCCGGGAACTCCACATCAAGCACCGGACCAATCACCTGCTTGACGATGCCTTTGGTGCCGGGAGCGGCGGAAGCAGCAGCTGCCATAAGGAGGAAGAGGTGGGGACGCAGGACGCGATTGGCGGATCTCCAGACCCGCTCAAAGCGGCGCAACCTTACCACCAGACCCAGCCACCACCACCCCTATGTCCCACCAACCCATGGCTCGGTGCGGGCAAAGCGGCATGGCGGTTCGGTCAACCGAACACCAAGAAAGCCCCGTGGCAGAGGGCTGTTGGCATAGGTTGGCAGTCGGGAGTTCCGAGTGCCAGCTTTAGCTGCACCCCCGGGGCCGAACCCAGCCCGTGACGTCGGCCCCGCCGTCGCTGGGGTGCTTCACCACCTGACTCCCGCGTCCTACGTCTTAAGAACTCAATGGCTGCTGTTTCTCTCAGCGTCTCAACGGTTAAACCCCTCGGAGATCGGATTTTCATCAAGGTTTCCGAATCCGAAGAACGCACCTCCGGGGGCATTCTTTTGCCTGATACCGCTAAGGAAAAGCCCCAGGTGGGTGAAGTGGTTCAGGTCGGCCCCGGCAAGCGCAACGAAGACGGCTCCCGCCAGGCTCCTGAAGTGAGTATTGGCGACAAGGTGCTCTACAGCAAGTACGCCGGCACTGATATCAAGCTCGGCACCGATGAGTTCGTCCTGCTGTCCGAAAAGGACATTCTGGCCATCGTCAACTGAACGTTGATCAAGGTTTAACGCTCCTTATCCATTTCCCCACGCTTTCCTTCCATGGCAAAACGCATTATTTACAACGAACAAGCCCGCCGTGCCCTTGAAAGGGGCATTGACATCCTGGCGGAGGCCGTTGCCGTTACCCTCGGCCCCAAAGGTCGCAACGTGGTACTGGAGAAGAAGTTCGGTGCCCCCCAGATCATCAATGACGGTGTCACCATCGCCAAGGAGATCGAACTTGAGGATCACATCGAAAATACCGGTGTGGCCCTGATTCGCCAGGCCGCCAGCAAAACCAACGATGCGGCCGGTGACGGCACCACCACCGCCACGGTCCTGGCCCACGCCATGGTCAAGGCTGGACTGCGCAACGTGGCCGCCGGCGCCAATGCCATCACTTTAAAGCGTGGTATTGACAAGGCCTCCGAATTCCTGGTGTCCAAGATCAAGGAGCACGCCAAGCCGATCAGCGACAGCATCGCCATCGCCCAGGTGGGCACCATTTCCGCCGGTAACGACGAAGAAGTGGGTCGCATGATTGCCGACGCCATGGACAAGGTGGGTAAGGAGGGCGTCATCTCCCTCGAAGAAGGCAAATCGATGACCACCGAGCTCGAGGTCACCGAAGGGATGCGCTTCGATAAGGGCTATATCTCCCCCTACTTCGCCACCGATACCGAGCGCATGGAGGCGGTGCTTGATGATCCCTACATCCTGATCACCGATAAGAAAATCGGCCTGGTGCAAGACCTGGTGCCCGTTCTCGAGCAGATCGCCCGCACCGGCAAGCCCCTGCTGATCATCGCTGAGGACATCGAAAAAGAAGCCCTCGCCACCTTGGTGGTCAATCGTCTGCGCGGTGTGCTGAACGTGGCTGCCGTCAAGGCCCCTGGTTTCGGCGATCGCCGCAAGGCCATGCTCGAAGACATCGCAGTACTGACCAACGGCCAGCTGATCACCGAAGATGCCGGCCTCAAGCTGGAGAACGCCAAGGTGGAAATGCTCGGCACGGCCCGTCGCATCACCATCAACAAAGACACCACCACCATCGTTGCCGAAGGCAATGAGGCGGCGGTGAAGGCCCGCTGTGAGCAGATTCGCAAGCAGATGGACGAAACCGACTCCTCCTATGACAAGGAGAAGCTGCAGGAACGTCTGGCCAAACTGAGCGGTGGTGTGGCCGTGGTCAAGGTGGGCGCCGCCACCGAGACCGAAATGAAGGACAAGAAGCTGCGCCTGGAAGATGCCATCAACGCCACCAAGGCGGCTGTTGAAGAAGGCATCGTTCCTGGTGGCGGTACGACCCTGGCCCACCTGGCTCCGGTTCTCGAAGAATGGGCCGCCCAGAATCTCTCCGGTGAGGAGCTGATTGGCGCCCAGATTGTGGCCTCTTCCCTGACGGCTCCCCTGATGCGCATTGCCCAAAATGGCGGCGTCAATGGCGCTGTCGTGGCCGAGAAAGTGCGTAACATGCCCTTCAACGAGGGCTACAACGCCTCCACCGGCGAATATGTCGACATGCTGGCTGCCGGCATCGTTGACCCCGCCAAGGTCACCCGCTCCGGCCTGCAGAATGCCGCCTCGATTGCCGGCATGGTGCTGACCACCGAATGCATCGTCGCCGATCTTCCCGAGAAGAAGGAAGCCGCTCCTGCCGGTGGCGCAGGCGGCATGGGTGGTGACTTCGATTATTGATCTGTTTCTTCGATTCCCTTAGTTGGATCATTAGGATTGGATCATTCACAACGGTGGGGCTTCGGCCCCATTTTTTTGTGTCAAAAAATTCTTTTTTGAGAGCTACAGCTGGATACTTACACTATGACTAGTCAATGAGAGCTAGATCGATGCCTGGATTGGCTTTGATCACTTGAGCTTATGAAGCTCATTTGTAATCCTGGGATCATTGTTCACCCACCACTGCTCTCCAGTCCCTACGATTTGAGCATTGAAACGATCACGACCATTTCCCTACTCCCCTGAGTTTCCTGCAAGGTCATGTCTTCCACCATTCAGGCTGCCCAGCGCCAACGTTCTGGTTCCCGCCGTAGTCGCAGGAGTCAAAGGCGTATCCATGCTCGGGGCTGCGGCGAAGAGATGCCCCAAAGTTGAGGGGAAGCCCTGTTGGCCAACGCATCAATGGGGCTTCCAAGAATTGATGGTGCAGAGGAAAAAGATTGTTGACAATCCCACTGATTCGCCCTCGGCATCTTTAGTCGTACACATCTAAATTAGCGCCAGCAAAGTCTAATTTAAGTTTCCTATATTTTACCTGAGCCTAGCTTTGCTTTGGAAAGACGATTGACTTGACCTAGCTATATAGCTTATTGTTTCAACATTGCATGGATTCGCGACCTGGCGAACCATTAATGATTGCGGTTCTGCGCGGCTTCATTTTTTGTTGTATTAATACAAGACTTCGGGATGATTGTTATCCCTCGTTTTTAATGCCTTGCTTGATGTTATTCATTGCCCTGATTTCTTGTAATTCCATGCTTCAACCTCCTCGCTTTATCTCCCTCCTCGGCGGAGCTCTCGCCACCTCCATCCTGCTGAGCGGCTGTCTTGGCAACCCCCCCAGCAGAACCACAACCGACAGCAAACCTGTCTCCATAGTGGCGAATCCCAATCTCGAAACCCAAACCATCAGCCTTGGCTTCATTCCGATCCTTGAAGCCGCACCCCTGGTGATCGGGGTGGAAAAAGGTTTCTTTGCCAAGCATGGCCTGGCGGTGAATCTCAGCAAGCAGGCCAGCTGGGGCGCCGCCCGCGACAACGTGGTGCTGGGCAGCGGCGGCGGCGGAATTGACGGTGGCCAGTGGCAGTTGCCGATGCCCCAAATGATCAGCGAAGGCGCGATCACCAATGGCAAAAAGGTGCCGATGGTGATCCTGGCCATGCTGATGAGCCAGGGCAATGGCATCGCCGCCTCGAACAGCGTCAAAAATGGCAATTTGAGCGTCGATCTGAAAACCTCGTCGCCGGGCTTCTTCGATCAGTTCAGCCAGAAGCAGGGCCGCAAATTCAAGGCCGCCTACACCTTCCCCAAAGCCAACCAGGAGATCTGGATCCGCTATTGGCTCGCCGCCGGTGGGGTGAATCCCGACCAGGCGGTGGAACTGCTCAAGGTGCCGGCACCGGAAACCCTGCAGGGCATGAAGAACGGCACGATGGAGGCCTTCTCCACTGGTGATCCCTGGCCGACGCGTATCAGCAAGGACAACATCGGCTACTTGGCTGCCACCACCGCCCAGATCTGGAAGGTGCACCCGGAGGAATACCTCGCCGTGCGGGCCGACTGGGTGGACAAAAACCCCAAGGCCGCCGTGGCCCTGCTCAAGGGCCTGATTGAAGCCCAGATGTGGCTCGACAAGCCCGAGAACAAGGATGAAGCCGCCACGATCCTCAGCTCACGCAAGTGGTACAACGTGCCCCTGCCGGTACTGCAGGCATCGCTGAAAAGCCAGTACAAGATCGGCGCCAGCGGCACGCCGGAAACCAACCTGACCATGGGTCCCCTGTACTGGAACAGCGATCGCGGTGTGATTTCTTATCCCTACAAGAGTCTCACCCTCTGGTTCCTAATTGAATCGATTCGCTGGAAATTCTTCCCCGGCACCCTCGACACCATCGAGCAGGCCAGGGCCATCAACGACAAGGGGACCCGCGAAGATCTCTGGCGTCAGGCCGCCAAGGAAGTGGGTGTGCCTGAGAAGGACATCCCCAAGGGCACCAGCCGCGGCAAGGAGACCTTCTTCGATGGCATCGTTTACGACCCCGAAAATCCCCAGGCCTATTTGAGTGCCTTGAAGATCAAAAAGTGATCGCGGTAGGTCTAATGCCACTTCCGTAAAGGCGGCGCTCCATTCCTGATCTCGGCTAAGGCCACTGGACCGTCGGGCAACAACAGCGATAGCGATCATTGAATCCCCAATCTTCAGCGACAACGTCTTCTTTTTTCCTTCCATTCCCAGGAGTTTTCCATGACAACCGGCATCAGCCCCACCACCACCCGCGTCGAGCGCACCCCGCCGAAGGGTGTGGCCCTCTGGTGGAAAAACAACCACAAAGGGATCATCTCCCCCCTGTTCGGTATCGGCGGGTTCCTGCTTTTCTGGCAGCTCAGCGCCAGCCTCGGCCTCACCAAACTGGCCGGCCCCCTGAGCTTGTTCACAGAGGAACGCACCCGCGATCTGTTGTTTTACCCCTTCTTCGATCGCGGCGGCCTCGACAAGGGCCTGTTTCTGCACGCGATGAGCAGCCTCAGTCGGGTGGTGCTCGGCTACAGCCTCGCCGCCATTGTGGGCATTGCCGTAGGCATCGCCGTGGGCCTCAACAAGGCCCTGGATCGGGCCTTCGATCCCCTCTTCCAGTTTCTGCGCATGGTGGCGCCACTGGCCTGGGTGCCGATCGCACTGGTGTTGTTTCAAAACAACCAACCGGCGGCGATCTTCGTGATTTTTATCACTTCGATCTGGCCGATTCTGATCAACAC
>CAMCQR010000058.1 GCA_945877115.1 Synechococcus sp. UW140
CGCACGAAACCTTCGGGCAGGCTCTGCACCGAATCCCCGTGGCTCATCCACATGGTGGACCCTTGGGCCACATTGGTGAGCAGATCGGTGGAGTCATCCAGGAAGAGCGGCGCCTTGCCGTATTCGGCCCGACCGGCAGCAACAACCGAACCCCCCAGCTGCTGCACCATCAGCTGCATGCCGTAGCAAACCCCCAACACGGGGATGCCCAGATCCCAGAGGGCCGGATCACAGCGCGGCGCCCCGTCTTCGTACACCGAACTGGGGCCGCCGCTGAGGATGATGCCCTTGGGGGCCAGCTGGGCTAACTGCTGGGCCGTGGTGGTGTAGCCGAGCACGAGGGAATACACCTCGGTTTCGCGCACGCGGCGGGCGATCAGCTCGGAATACTGGGAGCCGAAATCCAGAATGACGATGGCAGGCCTGCGGCCCTCCCCCAGGGCTTCCGCCAGGGCCCCCTCCAGGGCAGCCTCGGGGGCCAGGCCAGCGGAGGCGGTGGGCGGCATGGCAGTCATGGGGGCGAACAACCTGGGGCGAAAGCCCTGGGGCGCCACCACAGAGGGGCACCAGGGTGGTGGCCAGCCTAGGTGCCGCCCTGGGGGGAGACGCAAAGGCAGGTGCCGGCGCTGCATGCCTAGGGCAGGGGGATTTAACCCTGGGGCGGCACCTCCTTAGCGGCACCAAAACCAACGCTACCGGTAGCGTCCCGGTGGCCCAGCGCCTGGAGGCAGTAGCTACCCCATAGCTCGACCCGGTCCCATCGGGTGGTCGGGGGCTGGGGGCAGCCCAGGTTGACACCAGGTTGGCTTCCGCCCCGGGCCACCACCAGCAGCGAAGTCCAGTTGCTCCAACGCCTCCCGCGCCAGCCACCAGGGGCCTATGGGGTGGCTTTCAGCGCCTCCATCAGCGCCGCCCCCACCGGACCCAGCGCGCACACCCGGCGGCCGCGATCGAACAGCACCGCCCCGATTGCCATCGGGCCGGCTCCGTGGCGGGTCAGGTAGGCCGCTGCCCGCTGCTCGATGGTGGCGGCCAGTCGGGCCCGCAACCGCCCCGCCAGCCCTGGATCGGCCGCCTGCAGCTGGGCCAGGGCGGCTTCGACCGTGGGAGCGCCATGCAGGGCCTCCAGGGGCGGACCGGCCAGCCCCTCCAGGGCTGCGAGAGCGGTGAGCACCTCGGCGCGGCCATCGGCCAGGTGGTGGTGGGTGTGGAAGATGCCACCCGCCAGCTTGATCAACTTGCCCTGGTAACCGAACAGCAGCAGGCGGCGGACGCCCCCCTGGCCGGCGGCCACCAGCAGCGGCCCCACCCAGTTGCCCGCCTTGAGCAGCAACTCCCGGGGCAACCCCAGCCTGGGTGCCAGGTCAAGGCCGTTTTCGCCCAGCACCAGCACCAGATCACCGCCGAAATCCGGCGCCGCCAGCCGCGCCGCCAGGGCCGCCAACGTGCGTTGCAACTGGTCGGGATCGGCGCTGGCCTGGGTTTCGGCCTGGGTGCCAATCAGGGCCAGGCCCTGCACCACCCCGAAGGCCGCATTGCTTGTGCGCTCCGCCAGGGCCCGGCCGGCCGGCAACACCACATGCAATCGCAAGCGCTGACCCAGGGGCACCAGGGGCCGCAGATTGGCCCGCAGCAGATCCCGGGCATAGGCCGACAGGCAGGCCTGGCCGCTGGCGTCATGAACCCCCACCCCCTCGCCGGCCTCCAGTTGCAGCCAGCCGCCATCGTCTGTTGGATCCCGGCAAACGGCAGCGGCGGGAAGGGCCGGCTCCCAGCGGGCCAGCACCCACACCACCAGCCCCCGGGTCAGATCCAGGCCCTCCCCCGGCTGGCACACCGCTTCGCCCAGGGCCCAACCCTGGGGCAGGGGGGCCGCCGCCCTCACCGGCAGCGGCGTCCAGCCATGGGGCTCCAGCAGATCGAGGGGCCTTTCGGCCTCCCAGGGCTCGCCCCGCAGCACCGCCACGGCGGCGCGGGCCGCCACCGCCAGCCACACCGGCAGGGTGTAGCCCCGGAGCGAGGTCGAAGCCGGAGGCGTGGTGGTGTCCCGCAGCGAGGACACATTGGCTGCCGTTTCAGGGGCGGCGGAGGGCTCCATGGCAAGGCCGCGAGGCCAGGGGGGATGCGGACCATTTTTTATGGTGGTCGATCGTGCCTTCGCCGCGCCGCCCCCGCGCGCCCCACCGCCATGCAAGACAAGCTCATCTTGATGATCCCCGGACCCACGCCGGTGCCGGAAACCGTGCTGCAGGCCCTGGGGCGCCATCCCATCGGCCACCGCAGCGCCGACTTCCAGAAGATTGTCAAGCGCACCACCGAGCAGCTGCAGTGGTTGCACCAAACCAACAATGACGTGCTGGTGATCACCGGCAGCGGCACGGCGGCCATGGAGGCCGGCATCGTCAACACCCTCAGCCGGGGCGATCGGGTGCTCTGCGGCGACAATGGCAAGTTCGGCGAGCGCTGGGTGAAGGTGGCCAAGGCCTATGGCCTGGATGTGCAGGTGATCAAGGCGGAATGGGGGCAACCGCTTGATCCCCAGGCCTTCCAACAGGCGCTGGAGGCCGACACCGACAAGGCCATCAAGGCGGTGATCGTGACCCACTCCGAAACCTCTACCGGGGTGATCAACGACCTGCGCAGCATCGCCAGCCACGTCAAGGCCCACGGCACGGCCATCAGCATTGCCGACTGCGTCACCAGCCTGGGCGCCACCGATGTGCCCATGGACGACTGGGGCCTGGATGTGATTGGCTCCGGCTCCCAGAAGGGTTACATGATGCCGCCGGGCCTCAGCTTCGTCGCCATGGGCGACAGGGCCTGGCAGGCCTACGAGCGCTCCGACCTGCCGAAGTTCTACCTGGACCTGGGCAAATACCGCAAATCAGCCAAGGCCGACAGCAACCCCTTCACCCCGGCGATCAACCTCTACTTCGCCCTGGAGGCCGCCTTGGACATGATGCAGAAGGAAGGATTGGAGGCGATCTTCGCCCGCCACGAACGCCACCGTCGTGCCACCAGCGCCGCCATGCAGGCCATTGGCCTGCCCCTCTATGCAGCTGCGGGCCATGGCAGCCCGGCCATCACCGCCGTGGCCCCGCAAGGCATCGACGCCGAGACTCTGCGCAAGGAGGTGAAAAACCGTTTCGACATCCTGCTGGCCGGCGGCCAGGACCACCTCAAAGGCCACGTCTTCCGCATCGGCCACCTCGGCTTCGTCTGCGACCGCGACATCCTCACGGCCGTAGCCGCCATTGAGGCCACCCTGCAGGACATGGGCCTGGGCACGGTGGCCACCGGCGCCGGCGTGGCGGCGGCCGCCAAGGAGCTGGCGGCGGGATGATTCGAGAGCCGGGGCCGGGGGTCCACACCCCGGCCGATAGGAGCAGGGAAAGCCTGTCTAGGTAGCTTGAACTTCTGGATTCTCCCAAAGTCAGTATCATCCAACCCGAGCCTAAAGATGGCTGAGCGAGCCCTGGTTGCCTCCAGCACCGTGCTCGCTTCCTTGAAAGTCCCGGCAAGATTCAACGGCGCGGGTGTAATTCAGTGGTAGAATGTCAGCTTCCCAAGCTGAACGTCGCCGGTTCGAATCCGGTCACCCGCTTTCGGTTCAAATTCAAAAACCTCCCAGAGATAGAGGGCTATTTCTGCATATCCTAAGGATCAGAGAACTTCCCTTCCCTTCCAAGCCATGGGGATCAACCGGTCGTCAAGCCTGAATCTGGTCGGAGGCCTGGCGATGGTGGTGGCCAGTTGCTCTGTCAAAGATGGATCAAGAACTTGCTGATCCTCTTCAACAGGGATATTTCTCTTGAGATTCCAGCAACTCGATTTCATCAATCAAAGTTTCAAGCCGATCAGCGAAAGCCGGCATGAAATCCGCGCTATAATAATCATTGTGATCCTGAAGATTAGGGTGCACATATGCCTTGCCTGTGCTGTAGAAGTTCCAGAGCTTTCGCAAATCATTCTCAGCCGAGCGAGTCCCGAAGATATCGACGCGAATCGGTAAGCGTGGAGGGCGGTAGTAGGTGTGTAGCTGCAGGAAGTAATCGCCGCGAAGGGGCTGTGTCGGTCTGGGTTTGGCATCAGGTTCCAGTGCCTGAGGCGCTATTTCACCAGGAGTGCGAAGCAGGGTCCATGCGAGGAAACGTAGGGATTCCAGTTTGCGGCGCAAGGAGCTCAACCGCGGCAGAGAAGGGGTTTTTCGCCAGTGGCTGAACTGCTGAAGCAGCTGCTGCGACCCATTGAGAAGGAGCTGGTGCAGACGCAGCCGGCGGTGCAGATCGGCTGTGCCCCGGGTGTCCACCAAGCCAACGAGTCCAAGACGGCCCCCGCGTCTCAGGATCTCTGCAGCTACAGCCCAGGCATACCAGCCCCCGCCGGAATAGCCAAGCAGGTGTATGGCGCCGTGAGGCCGAAGGCAGAGAATCTCGCTCGCATAGTGACTAGCCATCTCCTCGACGCTTCGGTGCCGAGGCTCGCTGCCATCGATGCCGACGGCCTGTAGGCCATATACCGGTCGTCGGGGGGCGAGGCAACGAGCCAGATGGACATGGATTAACACATCTCCACCCCCGCCATGGACGACAAACAGGGGTGCGACCTCACCCTGTCCCTGGACAGTCACAAGGGAGCGGAATCTGGGGTGCGCATGGATCTCGCCATCAGAGAGCCTGCCTGCCAGCGAACTTATTGTAGGGGAATGGAAAAGGCTGGCCAAAGAAAGCCGCTGGCCCAGCCTCTGCTCGATGAGTGACAAGAGTCTGGTGGCGGAGAGAGAGTCTCCTCCGATGGCAAAAAAGTTGTCGCTGGTGCCGAAATCTCCATAGCCCAGCACCTCCACCCAAGTAGCATGAAGCCGGCACTCAAGGTCTGTAGCTGACAGGGGTTCAGGCGCCCTGGGTTCTGCAGAGCTTTGGGGAAGGCTCAAGATCTCACCCAGAGCTTTAGAATCGATCTTTCCTCGATCATTCACGGGGAGCGCACCGACCTGCACATAACGATGGGGCAGCATCGTTTTTGGAAGCAACGAAGCCAGATGTTCGCGCAAATCAAATTGAAGATCGGAGGAATCAGAGACATAGAAGGCAACCAGAATGTCCTTGTTATTTGAGTACTGATGAATCATGGCAAATGATTCTTTGACTTCCGCGTGACTCTGAACCGCACGCTCAATTTCTTCGAGCTCAACGCGAACACCGTTGACTTTGACTTGACGGTCAGTTCTTCCAATGAAATAAAGTTCGCCGCTCGGCTCTATCCGAACACGATCTCTGGTACAAAACCAACGTGCCTGATCCCCTGGATTAACAAAGAAGCGTTGCTCAGTGATATCAGCTCTGTTGAGATAAGCGCGGGCTAACTGAATTCCAGAAATCAGCAGTTCACCTGACTGGCCTGGCGCAACATCGTTTCGATCGTCATCAACAACCCTCAGCAGATTGCCGGGCAGTGGATGACCAATTGAAACATATCCAGATAGGACACTAGGCCGAGAAAGGTCGGCAACGAGACTGGCTATTGTTGTCTCTGTGAGGCCGTAAACGTTGTAAAGAAGCGGTTGCGGCTGTTGAGTCACCGAGAAGAAGCTTTGCCATCGCTGGATATCCTCGGCACGCACGCTCTCACCGCCAGTTGTAATCAGGCGAACCGTGGAAGGGAACGATCCACGGATATACATCTCATCGATACTCGTCGCTAGCATCGATGCATAAATACCAATAATCGTTAGCTGGGCTGTATCGCAGAATTCAAAAAAAACGCGGGCTGAGTCAAGCAGCCACGCCGGCCTGATTACAAGGGTTGCCCCTGCACACAAGGCAGTAAACATCTCTTCGACTGAGGCATCGAACACAACCGAGCAGAGCTGGAGCACACGATCGCTCGCGGTAATCAGATTGCGCGCAATAGTCGCGTCTATAAAGTGTGCGAGGGAACGATGCTCGATCATGGTTCCCTTCGGCGCGCCAGTGGTTCCTGATGTATAAATCACATAGGCTAGGTCTTCCCGATCAGATTGGACTTGGTCAACCGAGTCCAATGTTGAATGCTCATCATCCAAAAGGAGAAAGTCCGCAGCAAAAAGATCAGGCTTAATCCGCTGCGAACTATGCGTGATGATGGCAAGTGGCTTGGCATCCCGTACAATTTGATTGAGTCGTTGCAGAGGCATTGTGCTGTCGAGGGGAAGATAGGCACTTCCAGACTTAAGAATGCCTACTACCGCAACGCAGAAGTCAATTCCCTGCGGCAACCACACTCCATAGAGTTGCTCCGGCCCCCCTCCATCGCCCCGAAGCCTTGAGGCAAGCATATTGGAACGGCTTTCCAACTCAGCGAAAGAGAGTCTTTCATCTCCGCACTCAATTGCGATGGCGTCAGGTGAGGAGGCAGCGCGTTCGGAGATACGTTGATGAACGAAGCTTCGATCGGCCGGACTTTTGCGCTTGGGCACAAGGCCCCCAGCCAATCCCGTAAAGATGGCCTGAGCAAAGCACTCAGCATCACAGGATGCAATCTGACTTGCTGCGAATCGAAGGGAGAGCAATCGATTTTGAAAGCATACAACCAGACCTGGATTTTTAAGTTGCTGAGGAATGTGATCAGCAAGGCATACTGAAATATCATCAAGTCGAGACCACCGCCTGCGCACATCTGGGGAGCGGAGCGCAAAATCAGACGCCATCATTGGAGAGTGAAGGTGACGGTTGATCGAATCAGCAAGCTCGTCAACATGATGAGTTGCACAGATGAAGGGCTGAATCGACATGAAAGGGGCAGGACTCTCTCTAGCTATGCCGACCAATGCAGGCAGTGTGCCGCCCTGGCGAAGCAGAGATCTGAGCACAATCGCCATGACGTGGCCGATCGAAGGAGCAGTCAACAACCTCTGCTCAAAGACATACTCTCCTTCCCCGTTGTATTTACAACGGCGCAGTCCAGGTGGGCGCAGGGGCGCAGGCATTGAGCGAAAAGACTGACGCCAGCTTTCTTCCTGCGCGGAGCTCTCGATAGTCAGGGACTCAACAAGAGCAGCCTCCGCATCGCTCAACTGAGGCAACCTAAGTCCCTGAAGAACAGCGGGGATCATGGTCGTCACTCTATCTAGAGATGAAAGACCAAAAAGACATAGGCATCGGCCATCCCCAGCCATCACCGTGATTGATGCCGAATCAACCTTAATGATCGTGCCGGCGGGCGCAGATGGCGCTGATTCCGCCATCCGACCTTGACCGACAACGATCAGTTCGCCACTAGGTAACAAGAGCTTCGCAAGACCAAAATCATTCGGGTACGGCCCAAATTGAGCTGCTCTGATAAATCGCAAGATGGAATCTCCGGAATCCGACCAACGGATAATTCCTTGCCGTGGCAATCGGTTCTTTTTAAGAAAGACCTTTCTCTTGCTATGGTCCTGAGGAAAGCCCTCAAGATCACCCTTCTCCAACTTATCAAGCAACAGCTCAAAAGTAGCCAAGGCTTGCTCAAAGCATTTCAAGGATAAAGACATGGACGTGTCTATTTCATCGATCGCAAACTGCCCTTGCACGAGAATATTGCCAGCATCGACATCGGTTTCCATCAAATGCCAGCTGACACCGTGCCTGGATTCGCCATTTAGAATCGCCCACGATGGGGCATTGACCCCTGCATACGCTGGTAGTGGTGAATCATGATAGTTGATTGCGGCGAGACTGGGATAGCCGAGTTGATCTTCAGACAGAATAGATCTGTTTGCAATGCTGAATAGCAAATCGGGCCTTTCATCCAGGCAATGGATTGCATCAGTTAAATTGGTGAAGTTGGTCCAAACTTTCGGAATTGTCTGATCGCCGCCAATGATGGCCTTAACAACATGGCCCCTGCCAGCTAGGATTTCGGAGCAACGCAAAAGCAGACTCGTTTCACCAACAAGCACACAGCTTAGGGGGGCATGCCTACTCATATCATCAATGTAGGCTGCCAAAGTTAACGCGTTCCAACAGTAGATCGGCAACCATCTCAGCCTCGTCCGAAGTTGATCCGAGAGCAACAAACTCAAAGAGAGTGTTGTTGAAGTCAATTGGTGGCCCAGCCAATTTGCGGTTGATAGCGGAGACTGATGTTGGCCACAGAAGCTTGACCCTCTTGTCATGAAAGAGAGTTTCAGCGTTGTTTACAATCCTCATCCTGGCTGGCCCATATACAACAACCCTGCGGGCCGTTGCATGGGTTCTAGCCACAGGCATTGGTATGGAATCTCGGCTGCTGAACAGCGAGGCAAGGACACGAAGGCGATCAATACCATAGACCTCACGGTAAAGCGTTTCAAAATAGCCTCCTCCCATCCGAGCAGCGCATTCAATAACGACAGCACCCAAGTCTGAGATCTTGATCTCTGTGTGCGTCCAGCCATTACGGATCGCCATGCGAGCAAGGGCTCTTTCCGTCGCAGCAATACACGCCCGCTGCTTAGCGCCGGATAGTCGGCTAGGCATCGTGTCCCCAATTTCGACGAAGTATGGAGCTTCCATCATGAGTTTATCGGAAATGATATGAAAGAGGGGAACACCATCTCTGACTAGCGACTCAACGGTATGCTCGGTGCCAGGTATGAAGCTTTCCACTACAAAATCGCTATTCGTGCGATCTTGTTTCTCGAGGGCTGAGTACGACTTATGCTGTTCTTCGTACACAGAATGCAATTGCATACGATCATTGACCAGCACAGCCGAGCGACTGTTAAAGCCGTAGCGTGGTTTCAGCACGCAGGGGTAAATTGTATCTGGGACCTGTTCCAAATCGCAAGTCGTACGGATCAGAAAGGTGTGTGGAAACGGGCTGCCTGAGTTCAATGCTTGGCGCATCTGATATTTGTCCCTCGCCAGCTCAGGATTGAGCGTGATAGGTGGCAGGTCAAGGGCCAAAGCTAACTGAGCAGCTGGCACGACACATTTTTCCTTGCGGTTTAAAATAGCCGTAAACGGTTTGGCAGCATGGAGAATGCTGAACTTAGCGATTGCCACCTTCAGGCATTCCGGATCTACGGTGACCACTTCTGGGTCGCAGTACGACAAAGAAGCAAACACAAACTCTGCCTTCTGATCTAACTCGGTATAGTCTTGTTTCTCTTCAGGGCGGCTGATAAAGGCTATAAAATTAGGACCCAGATTAGGCATTGTCCTCATAGGTAACCTTGGTCGCTGCAATCGGTCTGCGAACAGATTCAAGCGAAATGCCAGCTCGCAGCGCCGCCAACACGCCCGCAGCCTCAAGATAGTTATTCACGAGAATCACACCTTTAGTGCCACCTGGGAGATCTGACAGTTTATTGGTCATGCAATTGAGGTTGCCACGAACGGCGATAATCGGAATGTGCTGTGCGAGGGCAGCAAGCGTAGGCAATCCAACACAACCTTCGGGGATCACAAGGCAATGAATGCTTTCCACCCCAATGCTTCCAGAGGACCTCGCATGGGAACCGGCCGCACAGATCGATGGACTTCTTTGCAGACCCTTAAGGACACTGAAAAGGTAAGTGCATGACACCGGTTCAGCCGCTTTGCGTGGGTCTACTATGCCAAAATCAAGTGTCTGGACCTCGCGAGATGTCATCATTGGAGCGTGCGCTGTTGGCACGCGGTACTTTCTCGACAGCGTGTGGGTGAGCATCGCCTCGACGCCACCCCATGGATTCACCATCAGATCGTCTGTGTCTGCAAAGTAATCCTGGTGATAGGAGGATGGAACCTTGATCAATGAGGCAATAGCAACAGCATCAAACTGGCCCTGACGTCGATCTAGGGAACTAAATACACTTTCAAGGCCTGAAACTTCTCCAGCCGCGCGTCCTGATGGTGCATAGACGGAACTCATTGAGAAATTACGATTCAGGACGACAACCTCTTGGATATTGAAGCCTGCAGCAGCTCTCGCGGCTGATGCCATATTCACGGTGGCATCCATAAACCAAGGGTCTGGGTGGCGCTCCATCAATAGCAACAGCCTGTTGGATCTAGTAGGCCGTAATTCAATGCTGCCCATCAAAAGGTCAGCGATGACACTCCCTTCAACGTAAAGTGTATTGGCGGAAAGTTCGTTGATATCCGCCGCATTGCCAACGTTGGGGTGGGTAATCAGGGTGTCGCACCCAGAGGCAAGCAGCTTGGCGACAGGGCCTGAATCGCCACTATGGCCGCCGATTTCCGCCCCGATCCCAGTGGGTACAAGGAAAACCACGTTGAAGGTTGACTGGTCGCACTCGCTACGTTGCCTGAAGGTAAATAATGGCGGCCTGTCTTTCTCTGCAGGCGACTCAAAAACGCCAAGTTCACATTGGAACTCATTCTGAGATTGCCCCGTTACAACAAAGCGAACAATCTGTCTATCAGAGCCAATGTGTTGCGCTACGGACTCGCCGAGAGAGGCGATCAACCCTGCAGCTGTTGCCTGCCGATCAATGGCCAGAGTAAGCGGGGTTTCGACAACGTTCATGTAGATGGTAGGACGATTGAGCGCTCAGGAGACTGGATCCTATTACGTGATGTACATCCGGACGCCCGCGTTCGCTGTTCAGAGAGTGGATGGGGCAGGATGCCAACCTACGATTCCCGAGGGGCAGATTAACCCCATGAATCAAATATACATTTTGACGAATGGCTCACAAGGTTTATGGTCTAATCGGGGACGTGTCATGGGCGGGCGGAAGGGATCTGTGCAGCCTCAAAGTTGCAGCGCAAACGCTAATACTGCTTGGCCCGGTGGGCGAAATGAGTCTTGATCAATGATTCGAACTGCTTGGATCCACCCGAGTCGACCACGGTCGGTGAGCCCGCTCCAGCCCCGTGCCGCCCGCCGCCTACTATTTAACAAACTTAAAACCTCCAAGCAACTACCAGCCCTGAGGCTAAAAGGCCGTAGTGACCCTGATGGATTCGCCGCTGGCCGAACTGCGCCGGGTCCGTCCCCAGCATTTGATGGTGCGGGCCATGGCACCGCCTTCACTATCGCCGACTGCTTCACCAGCCTCGGCGCCACCAACGTGCCGATGGACGACTGGGGTGTGGATGTGATCGGCTCCGGCTCCCAAAAGGGTTATGTGATGCTACTGGGCCTCAGTTTTGCGGCCATGGGCGAGCGGGCCTGGCAGGCCCGTAAACACTGCGACTGCCGAAGTTCTACCTGGATCTACGCAAGTACCGCAAAGCGGCCGCCGCCGACAGCAACCCCTTTACCCCCGCCATCAACCTCTACTTAGCCCTTGCGGCTACCCTGGAGATGATGGAGAAAGAGAGTCTTGAATCGATATCGGCCACCTCGGCTTTGTCGTCGACCGCGACTTCCTCACCGCCGTGGCGGCGATCGAGGCCACCCTGCAGGACCTGGGCCCTGGCAAGGGCCCACCGACCCCATCCCACCAACACGGCTTGCTAAGTTGGCTGACGGGCAGAAAAACGAGCCAATCAGCCGTTTCTGTCTCCTTTGCGGGTGTAATTCAGTGGTAGAATGTCAGCTTCCCAAGCTGAACGTCGCCGGTTCGAGCCCGGTCACCCGCTTTCAGTATTGGCTTTGCAGATACCACGAAAAGCCAATTAGGTACCGTCTTTTTGGGTCGGCCAGGAGCTGAGAAACTGTGACAAGCCGTGGGATCTAATATGTAAAAAGGCTCCGACCCGTGACCGGGAGGAGGTGATCCAGCCCCGGTCGCGGATTTTGTGGAGCAGCGGCTGCGGCACAGGGGGCTGTGTTGTCTCAACCCCGCCTAACCTGAACCCCACGCCCCAGCAGGGGAGATGACCCTCACCCCCCCTGCTCCCGCCGCCCCCCAGGCTCTAGCCACCGGTCTGGAGCCCCTGCTGCTGCCGCCGGGCCTGAAGCTCAGCCCCGAACAATTCGCCCTGGTGTGCGAGGCCAACCCCGAGGCGGTGCTGGAACTCACGGCCGCTGGCCAGGTGATTGCGATGAACCCCACCGGAGGCGAGACAAGCCGCCGCAACGCCCGCCTGCTGTATCGGTTGCAGGCCTGGGCGGAGCGTCGAGGAGGCTGGGTGGTGTTCGACAGCTCCGGTGGCTTCCGCCTCCCCGTAGCCGCAAGGCTTCTCCGAAGGAGTTGGCTCCGTGCTCAGCCCCGATGCGGCCGTGGTGCGGCTGGAGCGCTGGCAGGCGCTCACGCCCGAACAACGCCGCGGCTTCCCGCCCTTGTGCCCCGACCTGGTGGTGGAGCTGGTGAGCCCCTCCGTAGCCGCAGGCTTCTCCGAAGGAGTTGAAGGCCCCCGCGGCAACGAAGCCCTGCGGCGCAAGATGGCCGCCTATCTCGCCAACGGCGCCCAACTGGGCTGGCTGCTGTTTCCAGAACAGCGGGCTGTGGAGATCTGGCAGCCTGGGGCTGATCCTTCGGCGCCGGTGGTGATGGAGCGGATCGAGGCAGCCGAGGCGCTGGAGGGGGGCGAACAGCTGCCGGGGCTGCGGCTGGAGCTGGCGGAGATCTGGGAGGGCTAGAACTTTCGTGCCAACCTGCCTGGATCCCTGGGTCTGGGTTTGCCGTTGTGGTCGCCAGCGACAAGCTTTTTCATTGGCTCTTCCAGCACCAACCCGATCGCATCCTGCCGCTGCTGCCCGATCTGCCTGCGGATGCGAGGGGGTACAGGTTTTCGGCCCCTGTGTTGAAAGAGCGCGAATACCGGCTCGATGGGCTGTTCCTGCCGCCGCCAGAGCGGCCTGAGCTGCCGGCCCTGATCCTGGAGGCCCAGATGGCCGCTGATGCCGGTTTCCTGCGGCGCCTCTACGCCGAAACCGCCCGCTTGCTGCAGCAGGAGCCGGGTATTGAGCGCTGGCGGGTGGTGGTGCTCTGCCCCTCCCGCCAGCTGCACTTCGGCGATCCAGCCCCCGTGGCTGAGTTCGTGGAGCAGCGGGTGCAGTGGATTGAGCTGCTGAGCGCCGCCGCCAACCCCACGGCCCCGGCCCTGGTTCAGGCACTGGCCCTGCTGCTCCAGAGCGAGCAGGAGTTGCCGGCCACCTCCTCCGCCATCCGGGCCCGGGTGGCCGGCAGCAGCCAGGCCGCCGAGATCGATGACGTGATCGCCGCTATCTTGGTTGCACGCTTTAACGGCAGATCAATCCAGGAGCTCTGCGCCATGGG
Source organism: Synechococcus sp. UW140 (assembly GCA_945877115.1). Lineage (GTDB taxonomy): Bacteria > Cyanobacteriota > Cyanobacteriia > PCC-6307 > Cyanobiaceae > Cyanobium. Next base: position 13,121 of record CAMCQR010000058.1, read on the forward strand.
CGGCATCACTCTCGACGACTTCACCCAGAGCGTGGCCTATCAGGAGATCTTTGGGCGGGGGGAGGCACAGGGTGAGGCCCGAGGCGTCGCCCTTGGTGAGGCCCGAGGCGTCGCTCTTGGTGAGGCTCGAGGCGTCGCCCTGGGTCAAGTCCAAGGAGAAGCCAAGGTCACCCTGCGCCTGCTGAGCCGCCGCTGTGGCCCCCTGAGCGCGGAGCAGGAAAGCGTGATCCGCAGCCTGCCGCTGGAGAGGCTGGAGGCCCTGGCTGAAGCCCTGCTCGATTTTGAGGGCATGGCCGATCTCCACGCCTGGCTGGCTGCCAACAGCTGAACAGGCCGGCAGCTTGGGATCAGGAGACTGAAGGCCCGGCCATGGTCCTGGCTCACTCCCCTGCTGATGCAGCGGCCGATGGCGCGGCGGGCACGCGCTTGGGCCTTGCGGCGCCCCGGGCGCTTTCAGGGGCAAAACATCTCAACAAACATCTCAGGCGGGGGCTTGGTGGTGATGGGGGTTCGATGCCTGCCGCCAGCTTTTTAGTGGCGTATTGCAAGAAAGTCCTACCCTGGCCGGCAGCGTCGTTTTTACGCGTTGCCCTGCAACCAGGCATAGAAAATCTCGCGTTTCCCACCCCCTGAAAAACCAGGTCGCATGAGTCCATCTGCCAGCCAGTTTGATCGGCTCCATAGGGAGATCGCCAGCGGGCAGTTGGTTGTGGTGGTGGGATCGGGTGTCTCGGTTGCGGCTTGCGACAACCAGAAGGTGGATGGGCGCAAGGTGGCCACCTGGAGCGGGTTGCTGGAGCATGGGGTGGATCGGCTGATCGCAATCGGCGCGGCGGATGGGGATGAAGAGATGCTGCGAAACATAATCCACAGCCGCAAAACCGACTTCATGATCAGCGCGGCGGGAATGATCACGGATAGATTGAAAGGACTTAGTGATGGCATCTTCCGCGGCTGGCTGTCGGACTCGATCGGGCAATTAAAACTTCAAGATCGAACTCTGTTGCAGGACATAGCTGCTTTACCAGGATTGGTAGCCACGCTGAATTACGACCATCTGCTCGTTGAAGAGACCGGACGCCCCGCCATTACCTGGCAGGAGACCAACGCGGTGCAAGATGTTCTGCGTGGCACCAGGGAGGCCATACTCCATCTGCATGGTGAGTATCAAAAGCCAGAATCGGTAGTGTTGGGATTGGACACATATCACAAGGTAAAAGACGACCCGCACGGCAAGGCGGTCATGCAATGTCTAACGCTTAGCAAAACCTTGCTGTTCGTTGGCTGCGGCGATACGGTATTAGACCCTAATTTCCAGCAACTAATCACCTGGGGCAAAGAAGCCCTCAAAGATGTGGCGCCCCGCCACAGGCTGCTCTGTCGCGCTTCAGAGCTGGGCGCCTTTCAACAAAAGCTTGCTGATGCCCCCTGGTTGGAGCCGATCGCCTATGGCGACGACTACGCCGAGCTGGGGCCGTTTCTGCGCTCGCTCGTGCCTGCCGGGGCTGCTGCTGCCGGAGCCACGGCTTCAGCGCCGGGGCGCTTGCGATCAGACCAGGCCCCCAGCCTGGATCTCTCTGGCTATCGCCAGGCGATGGCCAAGTACTACGGGCACCTGAAGCTGGAGGAGCTCGACGCCACCAGCAGCGACATGCCGCGCGGTATCCGGGTGACGGAGGTGTTCATCCCCCCAATCGTGCGCGAATGCGAGCAGTTCTTGCCCCGGGCCATGGAGCTGCCCAAGGAGCTGCAACGGCGCCTGCGGCAGCAAGAGGCCCTGGATGGAACGGAGTTGCAGGAGGATGAGCTCTCAAGTCTGTTCCGCACCTATTTGGATCAATCACCGCAGCCGATGTTGGAGCTGCTGGCCGATCCTTCGCAGCGGAAGCTGGTGGTGCTGGGCGATCCCGGCTCGGGCAAATCGTTGCTGCTGCAGTATCTGGTCTTGGCCTGGGCGGATGCGAACGACCC